>JASJHI010000071.1:0-9613 GCA_033791105.1 Acidimicrobiia bacterium
CCCGCCCGCTGCGCGACGGCGCGCAGGGAGGCCTTCTCGATCAACCTCGTCACCGCGATGGGTCTCGGTCTGGCAATCGACTACAGCCTGTTCGTCGTCTCCCGGTTCAGGGAGGAACTCGCCCGCGGCCGATCGGTCGAGGATGCTGTCGTCCGTACGGTCGAGACCGCTGGGCGAACCGTCGCCTTCAGTGCGCTGACGGTGGCGGTCTCTCTGGCCGCCCTGCTCATCTTTCCGCTCTACTTCCTGCGCTCCTTCGCCTATGCCGGAGTCGGCGTCATCCTCGTCGCCATGTTCGCCTCGGTCGTCTCGCTGCCGGCACTGTTGGCAGTGCTCGGCCACCGCGTCGATCGCTGGAGGGTGCGCCGTGAGCGCTCTGCCGTCGGCGGCGGCATGTGGCACAAGGTGGCGGCCGGCGTGATGCGTCGACCGCTCACCGTCGCGATCACCGGCGTGATATTGCTGCTCGTCGCCGGCCTGCCGTTCCTCGGCGTCGAATTCGGTGTACCCGACGACCGGGTGCTCCCCGAAGGCGATCCGGCCCGCGAGGTGTCCGAGACGCTGCGCTCGGACTTCGACTCCGCCGAGTCGAATGCGTTCTCGATCGTCGCCACGGGTGCGCCGGCCGACGACGTGGTCGAGGCCTACGCCGTCGCCGTCGCCGGCGTCGATGGTGTCGCCCGGGTGGATACGGTCACCGGCCGGTACGTCGATGGCGTGCTGGTGGCCCCCGCCGATCGGTCGCTCGTGGGGCACCGGGTGGACGCCGCCGTTCGTTTCAACGTCGTACCGGGCGTCGAGCCGATTTCGCCGGAGGCAGAGACGATGGTCGCTGAGATCCGCGACCTCGGCAACGAGTTCCACGACGCGGACGAGTTCGACACGATCGCCGTCGGCGGCCAGTCGGCCTCGCTCGTCGACTCGAAGGACGCAATCTTCGCCCTCGTCCCGTGGGCCGCGCTGTGGATCGCAGGTGCCACGTTCGTGCTGTTGTTCCTCATGTTCGGCAGCCTCCTCGTGCCGCTGAAGGCAATCGTGCTCAACACGCTCAGCCTGACCGCAACGTTCGGTGCGATGGTGTGGATCTTCCAGGACGGCCACGGATCAGGATGGCTCGGCTTCACCCCGACCGGTCTGACCGACACGACGACTCCCATTCTCATGTTCTGCATCGCCTTCGGCCTGTCGATGGACTACGAGGTGTTCCTCCTCTCGCGAATGAAGGAGGAGTACGACCGCACCGGAGACAACGAACTCGCGGTCGCCACGGGGCTGGAGAAGACCGGCAAGCTGGTCACTGCGGCCGCACTGCTCCTGTCGATCACGTTCTTCGCCTTTGCCACCTCCGGTGTGACGTTCATCAAGCTGTTCAGGCTCGGCCTCGGTCTGGCGGTGCTCGTCGATGCGTTCATCGTTCGGGCGACGCTCGTGCCGGCGCTGATGAAGCTCGCAGGGTCATGGAACTGGTGGGCACCGAAACCGCCGCGTCGCCACCACGACCACATCGGCATCAGCGAGTCCGTCCCCGTCGAAGCGGTGTTGCTCCCTGCAGGCGACCCGAATCCCGACGCAACCATCGAGCGGGCCGCCGATGCCGTCGAGGAGGTCGGCACACCGGTCTGACGGAAGCGCCGCCCAACCAACCCTCATCTCTCATCCCTGAAACTTGTGCGCCGGATCCCGCTGAGCGGGATCCGGCGCACAGATTTCGGTGTTTTGACGGATGGGCTACCGTCTGCCGACTGAGCGTGATGTCACCGAGGGGGGACGATGTATCCAGGCAGGCATGCGGAGTTGCATCCGGATCGACCGGCATTCATCATGGCGGCGACCGGTGAATCGGTCACCTATCGCGACTATGAGCAGCGCTGCAATCGATTGGCGCGCCTCCTCCGCGACCACGGCCTCGAGCCACTCGATCACTACTCGGTGTTCATGGAGAACAACGATCGGTACCTCGAGGCCTGTGCCGCGGGCGAACGAGCCGGTCTTTACTGGACGCCGATCAACTCGTACCTCACGGCCGAAGAGGTGGCGTACATCGTCGGAAACAGCAGGTCCAAGGTCCTGATCACATCGCGGGCGAAGCGTGAGATCGCGCTGGCGGTGCTCGCCCAGTGTCCCGAGCTCACACTCCTGCTCATCGTCGACGAACCGGGTGGCGCTGACGACGACCGTGTCCGCGACTACGCGAGCGCGATCGCCGAGCACTCACCCGATCCGCTGCCCGACGAGCGACTCGGGGTGGGAATGATGTACTCGTCGGGCACTACGGGTCGCCCGAAGGGAGTCAGCCGTCCGCTGCCCGACGTCCATCCCGGTGCGCAGCTGCCGCTGTTCGACTTTCTCAGCGCGTTGTGGCACTACCGGGAAGACATGATCTATCTGTCCCCCGCTCCGCTGTACCACTCCGCTCCGCAGGCAGCGACCGCGCTCACGATCCGCAACGGCGGCACTGTCGTCATCATGGAGCGCTTCGATCCCGTCGAGTACCTCCGACTCATCGAGCGTTACCAGGTGACCCATACCCAACTCGTCCCGACGATGTTCAGCCGCATGCTCAAGCTCCCCGTAGATGATCGCGAGCGTGCCGACCTGACGTCGCTCGAGTACGCGGTGCACGCCGCTGCACCCTGTCCGGTGCAGGTGAAAGCGCAGATGATCGAGTGGTGGGGTCCGATCATCCACGAGTACTACGGCGCGACAGAGGGATTCGGCTTCACGGCCTGCGACAGCGAGGAATGGCTCGCCCATCCCGGCACGGTTGGCAAGGTCATCCTGGGCGACATCCACATCCTCGACGACGACATGCAGCCGCTCCCCATGGGCGTCCCGGGCACGATCTGGTTCACGACCGCGACACCGTTCGAGTATCACGACGACCCGGAGCAGACGGCCGAGGCGACATCTGCGGACGGATCGATGACGACGGTGAACGACGTCGGCTATCTCGACGAGGACGGGTTCCTCCACCTCACCGACCGCAAGACGTTCATGATCATCTCGGGCGGCGTGAACATCTACCCGCAGGAAACCGAGAACCTGCTGATCACCCATCCGAAGGTGGCCGACGCGGCGGTGTTCGGGGTGCCCAACGATGACCTCGGCGAGGAGGTCAAGGCCGCCGTCCAGGTGATGCCCGACGTCACGGCCGACGAGTCGCTCACCGAAGAGCTGTTGGAATTCTGCCGCCATCATCTCGCGCGCCAGAAGGTGCCACGCTCGATCGACTACGAGGACGAACTCCCCCGGCTCCCGACGGGCAAGCTCTATAAGCGCATCCTCCGCGACCGCTACTGGGGCGAGGGCGACAACAAGATTGTGTGACCGTCCCGCACGGATCCCTCACCCCCAAAACATGTGCGCAGGATCCCGCTCAGCGGGACCGTGCGCACAAGTTTCGGTCAGGGGAAGGACCGGGGACGCGTGCACGGCCATTCGCGGCATGGGGCCTGTCGAAAGATCAGCCGGCCGCCGGCGTCGACATGATCCCACCCGAAACACGTCGCGCAGTGTTGCGCGGCGCGCATCCGGTCCGGTCGTGCAGAGCAGCGTGTGGATGCCGACAGTGTCGATGAGGCAACGGTCGGCGACACCGACGGCATGGCGAGCCGGATGGTACCGGCCGGGCGCCCTCGGGAGGATTCGAACCTCCGCACACGGCTCCGGAGGCCGATGCTCTATCCCCTGAGCTACGAGGGCTGGGACAGCGCAGGTTAGCGGTCAGCCACCCGGTTCCTGCGATCCCCCAGCCGCATCCGACGTCACATCAGTTGAAGCGACAGTCGTGGACTGCGCAGCCGCCGTGGTGGGCGCGGTCGTCGTGCTCGACGCGCTCGAGACGGAGGTCGATGGCGCGGTCGAGGTGCTCGCCGAGCCAGTGATCGTGGTTGTCGCCGTAGTCGGCGCCGTCGTCGTGGGTGCGGGCGCGGAGGTGGTGGTCGCAGTCGTCGGGGGCGGGGCAGTCGTCGGCGGGATCGATGGCGCCACGGTCGTCGAAGGCACTGCACTTGGTGCCGCGGCCCACGGAGCGAGGAACGCCATCGGCCGGTAGCGATGCGGGTGCGGCCATGCATCGCGTCGCATGTCGCGCGCGTTGTTGGACATCGTCACCACGAGGTTCCCCGCCGCGTCCCGCCAGGGGGCGAGCTGCGCGTGGTATGTGTTCATGGTCGGATCCCCCGCGCGAGGCCGGATCGGGTGGGATTCGACGGTCGTCCACGGGCCCCACGGTTCGTTCGCGACATCGACGCTGAACTCGTCACCCCAGTAGCCGTTGACGGCCGCGACGCCGACCCATTGCCCATCGAGGTAGCGCGGCTGGAAGGGGAACTCCGCCCAGTGTCGGTCCAGGATCGGGATCGCAGCGCCCGGATCGCCCGTCCAGCCGTCCGACGTCCGATACTCGGGTGTCGCCGACAACTGGCCGAGTGGCACACGCGCGAGGTACATCCGCGTTGCGGAATGCCGTCCACTCCAGTAGCCGCCCTCCCGCGCCAGATTCTGTTCGAACGTGTTACCGAACAGGTAGGTGTGGGCACCATCGCTCGCCGCGGCGTATCCATAGATGGGCGACACGCCAGGGTTCGGCGAGCGTCGGAAATCGGTGCGGGCGAGCGTGGTCGAGTCGTAGCTCGCGATCCACGTATCGGCCGGGTGCCAGCCGAGCCCGTCAGGCGGTGACGGATCGATGGCGTCCTTCACCATTCGCACCCAGAACACCTGGAGGCGGCCACCGTGCACCTCGCCGCCCATCGGCCAGTACCACGAGGACAGAGTACGGCTGCCGGTTCCGGTCTCGAACGGCTCGGGCCGAGCCGTAGAGCCCCGATGGAGGAGTCGGAAACAACCACCTTCCTGGAGGAGTGCCACGTTGTGCGCGAACGACGCCTGACCGAGTGTCGCCGCACCACCCGAGTGGTCGACGAACGCGTCCTGGAACAACCAGAGGGTGCGGTCACCCCCGAGCGGGTACGTGTGCTGATAGTCCCAGCCGATGACCGGGCCGACACGGTGCGCGAAGAACGCGTCGAGTTCTGCCGCGGGTGGGCTCGACGACCCGGACTGGAGGCAACCGGCCAACGTCGACACATGGCCTCCGGACGTGGTGTAGGTGCTGCCGGCCCATGGCGGCGGCGGTGCGGAAGGCGGCGGGTCGTTCGGCGTCGACATCGGGACGGGCCGCGCGACGACGGACGGCACATCCGCGTCCTGGGGAGGTGCGGTCGGTGCCGTGGTGTTGTCGAGTGTTTGCTCGGCGGTCGCAGGGTCGGTGCGGCTGGGGCCTCGCCTCGTTCCGGCCTCGCTCACGTCTGCCCGCGCACCGCCCGAGTCGGCCGTGCCCGATGGCGTCGGGACGAAGTGCGGTGTGGTCCGCTCGTCGGCCAGGGCGTCGGCCGACACATCGGGGACTGACGATGTCGGGGCGACTCCGTCCCCGGCGTTCTCCCACTCGAGCCCTTCGCTGCGAGCGGCGCCGAGTGCGGCGACGAACCCGACCACGACGACCACCGAGAATACGACGAGCGCGCGTCGGTCGGGAGGTTGCTCGCCGTAGCTCGCCACCGGGTCAGGATATGTCGTGTCGGTGCCGGGCTTGCCGCGCGGGCCCGAACGCCGGCGTCAGTACGAGTCGAGATCGGTCAAGGCGATCAGCGCGATCGCGCGGCGGGCTCGGTCAGAACTCGATGGCACCGAACCTCGACCGTTGGAAACTTCATCGCTCACGTGGCGACCGTACCGGACCGAGGCACCCTCCGTCGGTGGTTCGCCGGCGGCGCAGAGCCGGATGTCGCGACAACGTCGTGACACACTGAGCCGATGACGAGTCCGGTTCCGCCTCCGCCACCAGACGACGCGACACAACCACGTCCACCACCGCCGCCGCTGGGCCCACCCGCAGCATCCCCACCACCGCCCGGCGGCGGCGCCCCGGGGACCTGGGGAGCGACCGCCCAGCAGCCACACCACCCACCGCCGCCCCAGCCGTACGGCCAGCAGCCGCCGCCCGGCTACAGCTCAGAGGCGCCGCCCAAGCCGCCCCGCCCCGACGTGCGGCGCGCCGCCGCCATGATCGTCGTCGGCGCGGTCATCTCCGCGATCGCCGTGTTCCTCCCGTGGCTGAGCGCCGACGGAGAATCCGAGTCGGGCACGGGAGTCTTTCTCACGAAGGATTTCGAGCTCTACGACAACCCCGGCAGCGGTGTGTTGTTCTTCGCCGCTGTCGTGTTCGGCCTCGGCGTCGCATTGTTCTTCGCCGGACGCGTGCTCGCCGTGGCGATCATCGCGATCGTCTTCGCGGCGATCGGCCTTTTTGTCGCTCTCGGAATGATCGCGATCGTCAACGACACCAAGGACCTACTCGGGACGGGCAGCCTCGGCATCGGCGTGATCCTGTTGACGCCCGCGGCCGGTCTGTCACTCGCCGGGTCGATCTGGGCGACCTCGAAACGACGCCGCTGGTAGCGCGCGAACCGAACTCCGACCTGACGAGCGGGCGTCAGTCGTAGATCGCCTGGCGTGACTTGGCGTCGAAGAAGTGGAGGTTCTCGGTCGTCACTGCGACGTCGATGACATCACCGACCGACACCCCTGACCTGGGGCTGAACCGCCCGACCGCGTTGACACCATCGTGCGCCACGTCGTCGGGCTCGTCCGGATCGCCACTGTCGACCGTCGATGCATCGATCGAGAAGTGGACCATGATCTCGGAACCGAGCGCCTCGAGGAGTTGTACGTTCGACTGGAGACGGTCGACCTCGGGTACGTCGGTCGCGATCGCCGCGTCCTCGAAGTCCTCTGGCCGGATGCCCACGATGACCTTCTGCCCGTCATAGCCGCGAAGTGCGGGGCGCTTTTCGAGCGACACCGGCGACAACGACAGCGTCTGATTGCCGAGCGTGATGACACCCCCCGACCCGGCGACATCGAGCGACGCCGAATAGAGATTCATCGACGGTGATCCGATGAACGCTCCGACAAACACATTGGCCGGACGGTCGTAGAGGCGCTGCGGAGTATCGACCTGCTGGAGATAGCCGTCCTTCAACACTGCAACCCGATCACCCATCGTCATCGCCTCGACCTGGTCATGCGTGACGTACACGGTCGTGACTCCGAGATCACGCTGAATCGACGCGATCTCGGCGCGCATCTGCACCCGCAACTTCGCATCGAGGTTCGACAACGGCTCGTCCATCAAGAACGCGGCCGGCTCGCGCACGATCGCCCGGCCCATCGCAACGCGCTGGCGCTGCCCGCCCGAAAGTTGACCGGGCTTGCGATCGAGGTTCGATTCGAGTTCGAGGATCGCTGCCGCCTTGCGGACGCGATCGTCGATCTCCTGCTTGGGAAGCTTGGCGAGCTTGAGCGCGAACCCGATGTTGTCATAGACGGTCATGTGTGGGTACAACGCGTAGTTCTGGAAGACCATCGCGATGTCGCGGTCCTTCGGCTCGACGCCATTGACGACCCGATCGCCGATCGACATCTTTCCCGACGTGATCGATTCGAGGCCGGCGATCATCCGCAACGCGGTCGACTTGCCGCAGCCGGAGGGCCCGACGAGCACGAGGAATTCGCTCTCGGCGATCTGCAGGTCGAGATCGTAGATCGCCTGGAAACCGTTGTCGTAGACCTTGTTGATTCCCTCGAGTTCAACGGTTGCCATCTCTGGTTCCTCCAGTCATGACCATCGCGGAATGCGGCGCGCCGACGCTCAGCCAGGCTAGCCGGTAGCGCTGTCCCCGTCGGTCGAAACGTCGCCCTCCGGCCGATCAGCCGCTGCGGCGACGCGCGGGTCGTTGGCGATCCGCTTGACCTTCCACGAATCGGACGGTGTCGTGAATCCGAGCCGGCCGTCTGGAAGTTCGGCGATCCAGGCGGGGAGCGCCTTGGGCGTGCCGTCCTTCTTCTACGTGGTGAGCGAGACGTACTTCTCGGCGGCGATGCCGGTCGGGTTGGACATGCCCGCACGGTATCGTCGCCCGCGTGAATCAGATGAAGAACCGCATGCAGGCACTCGGGCTGCTCGACCGCGCATTCAGCGCGACGAGCGACGACGAGCTGACCGCTGCGATCGAGGATCTCGACGACGATCATCGCGAGGGTCTCGAGTCGTTCGCCGACCATCTCACGCCCGACGGCGTGCGGGCGGGGGTCAAGTCGGGCCGCATAGACGGCGGCATGGAGGCGATTGCGGCGATCATCGCCGACGCGTGCCTGGCCGACTGCATCGAGTCGCTCGGCGACAACGCCGAAAACCCCAGCACAGACGAGTTGCGCGAGGTGCTGCCAGGGCTCGTCGAGCGACATCGGCTCGGCATCACCCAGATCATGCTCGCCTCCACGGTCCTCGGCGAGGCTCCGGCAGCGGCGATCATCCGCGACCTGCTGAAGAGTGATGAGCTCATCGCGCTGCCGAAGGTCGAGGAGACCCCACCGGCTCCCGTGCTCGACACAACGAACCACTCCCCCGACGAGCAGGCAGTACTGCGCGAGAAGCGCGCGGCAGCGCGCAAGGCGAAGCAGGAAGCCGCGCGGGCCCGCAAGGCGCAGTCCGCCGCCGCTCGCGGCCGCTGACCCGCTCCCCTGCCGACACAGTCGCCGAAGCCGGCCCTGCTTCAGCTGAAGTCGAGCGTGTGTCCGGTGTGCTGTCGCTCGTGATCGAGCAACCACGCCTTCGAGTCGATCCCGCCGGCGAAGCCGGTCAGCGATCCGTCGGCCCCGACGACGCGATGGCAGGGGACGATGATCGAGATGGGATTACGGCCGTTCGCGGCACCGACCGCTCGAGCCTTGCGGGCGTCGCCCATCCGCCCGGCCTGCTCGCCGTAGCTGACCGTCTCGCCGTACGGAATCGTGCACAACGCGGTCCACGCTGCATGCTGAAAATCCGTGCCGACGGGGTCGAGCGGGAGATCGAACTCGAGACGGTCCCCAGCGAAGTACTCACCCAACTGGCGCTCTGTCTGTTCGAGAATCGGGTGCGGGCCGCCCTCCACCGGTTCCGCGATCGGGACCCGGCCCTCGCTTTCGGCGGGCCAGGTCACGGCGCGCACGCCGGCGTCGCTGGCCGTGATCGTCAGGACACCGAGTGGGCTGTCCATCGTGGTTGCGTAGAGCGTGTCGGTCATGATCGAACCTGCTTGGTCGAAGGGGTGGGAATGGTGGGGTGGTCGGCCGAAGTCGAGGGGTGAGCGCCCAGGCTCGCCCACAAATGGTGGACCGCGTACGACCGCCACGGCGCCCAACGGTCGGCGGCCGCTGGTTCGAGGCCAAGTGCCGTCAGCGCGTGGCGCACACCGAGGTCCGACGAAAGGAAGCGATCCGGGTCGCCGAGACCGCGCATCGCGACATAGTCGGCGGTCCACGGCCCGACACCCTTGAGCGCGAGGAGGGCGGCGCGCGCCTCCTCGACATCGACACCTGGGTCCAGCCGCACCGCGCCGTCGTCGACGGCTGCGGCGATGCGCCGAACTGTGTCGCGCCGCGCAGCCGGCATCGAGAAACATGAGTCCGGTGCAGTGCGCAAGCGCCCTGGGCCCGGGAACACGGCGGTGAGCACCTCGTCGTCCACGACCAGACTTTCCTCGAGCGGCTCGCCGACCGCTCC
>JASJHI010000072.1:0-3227 GCA_033791105.1 Acidimicrobiia bacterium
TTCCCGCTCCCCGCCGGTCAAGACATCACCGTCCAGTGGCCGTCCGACGCGAGCGGCCCGCTCCCACAGGCCGACTGGCAGATGCTGATCCCCGGCACGGACACCGTCATCGATTCAGGCACCCTGGCGCTTCCCGACTGCACGCCGGACCCGGTCTACTCGGGAACGGCTGCGGCGTTGTGTCAGGGCGACGATGATCCGATCATCGAAGCGACCAACACCGGCACCGGGGACCTCACCTTCGCCGTCGGAGGCACCGGCTTCCCGCTCCCCGCCGGTCAAGACATCACCGTCCAGTGGCCGTCCGAGGCGAGCGGCCCGCTCCCACAGGCCGACTGGCAGATGCTGATCCCCGGCACGGACACCGTCATCGATTCAGGCACCCTGGCGCTTCCCGACTGCACGCCGGACCCGCCCACAACCGACCCGGTGACGACAGAGGCGCCCACTACCAACCCCTCGGGGCCGACCGCGACCGCGACAGCGCCGCGACCCGGCCCCGACCTGCCAGAAACCGGGTCGACGACTTTGTGGATCGCCCTCACTGCTGTGGGCTTCGTGCTTGCTGGCTCCGCTCTCTACACCCTGAGGCGTCGACCGAACTGACCGACCCGCACACAGTCGCGGAATCGTGCCGAGACGATCACGAGAGATACGTCCACCGAACAGACGATTCTCGACTCCCTAGAACGCATCGTCGTGTAGATCGAGTGGGTGCCGCTGGTCACGTGCCGGACGCCGCTCGCACCTGGCGCCGCGCTCGCATCGACTCGCCCATCGTCGGCCGATCAGGCCACCCGGGCCAGGCGTCCGTAATGTGTCGTTCAAGGGCAGGTCGCGAGCCGTCATTGACCCGGCGTTGTAGGGCGCACCTCCAGATGTGCTCTCCACAACCTCTGGCGATTAGCTTCGTGGCCACAGCGAGCAGCCGAGAGAAGGCGTATTCACGTGGATCTGAAGCAGAAACTGATCGACCTTGCCCGAGAAGCGACCGGCGATCCCGACATCGTCGTCGCTGGGGACTTCCAGCCCAAGGGCCTCACATGGAAGATCGCAGCCGGTGCCGCTGCCGGCTCGGTGCTCGGCGATGCGGTCGGCAACGACGCCGCTCAGGCGATCGGTGCGGGTGCGGGTGGCGCTGCTGGCTACGTGGCCGGTACCTCGGGGGATCTGCCGCCGGTCATCGTGCTCGCCGCTAGTCCCTCGAAGCTGTACCTCATGACCTCGAACAACGCGAAGGGCATCATCTTGGCCAAACATCTGGTCCTGATCGACACCCTCGACCGGGAGAACCTCGAAGTCGAGATGCACCAGAAGATGACCGTCCGTACGGCGATCATCACCGAAACCTCGACGGGCAACGAGTACAAGATCGAGGGCAAGCGGATTCTGTTCCATCACATGAACGACATGCTCGACGCATTGCGAATTCACGAGCCCGACGACGACGAGCACGAGACCGCCGTCGCCGTCGAGTAGCGAGCCCAGTGGCCTTACAGCGGCGCGGCTTCCCGGCGATCACCGGGTAGCAGGCGGCTGATCAGTCGATTCCAGCTGCCACCTATGTGCCTGTTCAGGGACTTCCGGGGCAGTGTCGCGGCCGTGCGCGGCTATGGGATCGAGTCGTCACCCGAGGCGCTGACGAGGAAGCCCAAGATTGCGAAGCCCGCACCTGCGGCCCCGGTGGTGTAGTACGACTGCGTAAAGGAACCGATGCACGTCTCGGTACAGAGTTGCCTTCCAGCGATGGCGACACAGTCACACGGCGACCCGAAAAGTCCGAAGACCAACAACGCAAGTGCAATGCCGCCGCCAGCACCGATCAAGGCTCCCAGGGGCGGAGCGATGTGCTTCCTCCAGTAACTGAGCATCGGCACAAAGTAGCCGTCATACCGCAATGCCCCGGACATTCAGTCGATCGGCAGAGGTGGCCGCGGATGGGAGACCATGGCTGACCTCCACGCTGCTTACGCCCACGCTTGAGGGGGCGGTGCCCCTGATCGCCGGTTGGGGGTGCCACCGATCGGCACCCTCGGGGACGCCGAGCCGAGCCGTCCACTTCGCGAGGCATTGGTTTCGATCCTCGGATATCAGTTGCCCGTGACGTCCTTGCGTCGCGTCATCGTTACGCCGAGCCGCTCCGCCATCTCCTGGGCTGGGAGCACCGGAATGATCTCCGCGTCATGGAACGCCAGGAACTGAGCGACGATCTCGCTGGGACCGGTGACGTCAGACGACTCCACCAACATCCAGCCGCCCTTCGCATCGGCCCGGTGCACGAACGTCACGATCTCCACCCCATCCGGCGGAGCCCAATCCGCAAACGCAGCCAGCATCCCGGCAACGTTGTCGTCGTACCCACGCCACGTCCCCTCCGGTCGCAACCCGTAAGTGATCATCCACTGCATAACGCAAATCCTTCCTGATTGTCGTGGCCGACCGCCCGCCGGACAAGTGCTTTCGAAGCGGGCAGCCAACGAGGCGGCCTCGGTGCTGCTCGCCAACCACGGTGTCTGAACTCATTGCACACCAACCCAACGAGGCGCACCAGTGGCAAAAGGCCTCGTCCCTCCTCTCGGCAGTGTCCCCCAGAAGCCGACTCGATGACGCTCGCGACGGTGCCCCCGATCGCCGGTTAGTCAGCGGACGATGACGGGTCCTCGATCTCGGCGTGCAACCGATCGAGTTCGGCGAGAGCTTCGTCCATGTCCTCGGGGTCGAAGAAGTAGATGACCTCCATTTTGTCGATCGCCTCATTGGCACGGGCGGCAATGATGAACTCCACCTCACCTATGTCTCCGAGACCCATCGTCCAACGAGTCACAGCCAGCCGGCGGCCGGCCCGAACCGCCACGGTTTCGGTGAGATCGAATCTCGGCCACAGTCCGCCGGCAAGTTCCTCGAACGTGAACATCGCATCGAGCCAGCCCTGCCGATCCGCGGGCGGCTGAGCCGTGATACGGCGGCGGTCGTAGCGGACAAAATCTTCCGTGCACAGTGACAGCCCGTCGCGCAGCATGAACTCGCGATCGTTCAGCAATGTCATGGTTCTGTAGGCCAACTCCGACGCCGCGTTGCTTGGCTCACCGCCCATGCAGACGACGGTAGCTTCGGCAGATACCCGTCGATGCCGAACCTGCCCCAGATCGAAGCTCGTAGGGATGTCAAGGCCTTTGTCGGGTGAGTTCGGCGACCTGGGGTTTCGTGGGTCGGGGTGATGGTTCGGG
>JASJHI010000073.1:0-6355 GCA_033791105.1 Acidimicrobiia bacterium
AGACGTTCGATCGCTGGGCGTGCACCCCCGCCGTACTGCTCGGGCCAGCCCATCCCGATCCAGCCTTCCGCCGCCAAGATCCTCGCAAACTCCTTCGAGTAGCCGTTGATCCACGAGTCGTTGAATCGGCCGTGCTCAGCGACCGCATCCGCAGCCACCTGCCGCGCGTGCGCACGCAGTTCGAGTTGGTCCGCAGTCCACGAGAAGTCCATCGCCGCCGAGCGTAGACGGGCGTCCGCTCAGGCCCGGATTCCTGAGGTGAAGCCCGCAGTGTCGCGCTACAGTGCAGACAAGTTGTAGACAAGTTGCCGGGCTTCGCCCGGTGCCTCACGCCACGGACCCGGAGCTCATGACCGCCAAGATCATCTACACCCACACCGACGAAGCGCCGGCGCTCGCGACCTATTCGCTGTTGCCGATCATCGCAGCGTTCACCGGCGTCGCCGGCGTCGATGTCGAGACCCGGGACATCTCGCTCGCCGGTCGGATCATCGCCACATTCCCCGAGCGGCTCGCGGCTGAGCAGCGGATCGGCGACGCGCTCGCCGAACTCGGCGAGATGGCGCTCACGCCCGAGGCGAACATCATCAAGCTGCCCAACATCAGCGCCTCGATCCCGCAGATGGTCGCCGCGATCGGTGAGCTCCAGGCTGAGGGCTACGACCTTCCCGACTTCCCCGACGACCCGTCGACGCCAGAACAGCGCGAGATTCGCGCCCGCTACGACAAGGTGATGGGATCCGCTGTCAATCCCGTGCTGCGGCAGGGCAACTCCGACCGCCGTGCGCCGAAGGCCGTCAAGCAGTACGCGCAGCAGCACCCGCATTCGATGGGGGCATGGTCAGCCGACTCGAAGACACACGTCGCCACGATGGGTGTCGACGACTTCCGGTCGAACGAGCAGTCGGTCACCGTCGACACACCGACGACGCTGCGCATCGAGCATGTCGATGCAGGCGGCAACGTCAGCGAGCTGAAGGACGTCCCGGTGATCGCCGGTGAGGTCGTCGACTCGACGGTGCTGAACGTGTCCGCGCTGCGCACCTTCCTCGCCGCGCAGATCGCCGAGGCGAAGTCGCTCGGCGTCCTCTTCTCACTGCACCTCAAGGCGACGATGATGAAGGTGTCCGACCCGATCATCTTCGGGCACTGCGTCGAGGTGTTCTTCGCCGACGTCTTTGCCAAACACGGCGAGGCGATCGCCGCCGCCGGGGGCGACCCCAACAACGGCTGGGGTGACGTGCTCGCAGCCATCGAGTCGATGCCGGCCGACCAACGCGCTGTGATCGAGAGCGACATCGCGGCCGCGTCGGCTGCGGCACCCGACCTGGCAATGGTCGACTCCGAACGCGGGATCACCAATCTCCACGTCCCCAGCGACATCATCGTCGACGCATCGATGCCGGCAATGATCCGCACGTCGGGCCAGATGTGGAATCCCGCTGGCGATCCGCAGGACACGAAAGCGGTCATCCCGGACTCCAGTTACGCCGGTGTGTACGAGGCTGTCATCGAGGATTGCCGTGAGCATGGTGCGCTCGATCCCTCGACGATGGGTTCTGTGCCGAACGTCGGACTGATGGCCCAGAAGGCCGAGGAGTACGGCAGTCACGACAAGACCTTCGAGGCGTCATCCGCCGGCCTCATTCGCGTGGTCGACACCACCGACGGCAGCCGAGTGATGGAGCACGTCGTTGCCGAAGGCGACGTCTTCCGCATGTGCCAGGCGAAGGACGAGCCGATCCGCGACTGGGTTCGCCTCGCAGTGTCTCGGGCGAAGGCGTCGGGTGCGCCGGCGGTGTTCTGGCTCGAC
Organism: Acidimicrobiia bacterium; assembly: GCA_033791105.1. GTDB lineage: Bacteria > Actinomycetota > Acidimicrobiia > Acidimicrobiales > Ilumatobacteraceae > JASJHI01. The sequence continues at coordinate 1,814 of JASJHI010000073.1, forward strand.
GCGTCCCGTGCTCACGATGCGCAACTCATCGCCAAGGTCAACACGTACCTCGGCGACCATGACCTCGGCGGCGTCACGACGGAGATCATGTCGCCGGTCGATGCGACGACGTACTCGCTCGCCCGGGCCCGGCGTGGCGAGGACACGATCTCGGTCACCGGCAACGTCCTCCGCGACTACCTCACAGACCTCTTCCCGATCCTCGAGCTCGGCACGAGCGCCAAGATGCTCTCGGTCGTCCCGCTGCTCAACGGCGGTGGTCTGTTCGAGACCGGTGCGGGTGGCTCTGCGCCCAAGCACGTGCAGCAGCTCGTCAAGGAGGACTACCTGCGTTGGGACTCGCTCGGGGAATTCCTCGCTCTCGCAGTCTCGCTCGAGCACTTGGCGAACTCCACCGACAATCCACGCGCCCAGGTGCTCGCCGATGCGCTCGACGCAGCGACGGGCAGTCTCCTCGAGAACCGCAAGTCACCAGCCCGCAAACTCGGTGAACTCGACAACCGCGGCAGCCACTTCTACCTCGCCCTCTACTGGGCGCAGGAGCTCGCAGCGCAGACCGCAGATCCCGAGCTGGCGGCGACGTTCGCACCGCTCGCCGCGACCCTCGCGGAGGCCGAATCCGCGATCGTCGAAGAGATGCGCGCGGTGCAAGGCGTGCCAGCGGACATCGGCGGCTACTACAGCCCGGACCCCGTCACCGCGGCCGCCGTGATGCGCCCCAGCGAGACCTTCAACACAGCCCTCGCCAACTTCACCAGCTGACGGAACCCGCGCTGGGGGGCGCGCCAGTCTCGTGAGCCGGCGCCGATCGGAGCGCGCCCGCGCCGGGCGCGCCAGCGACGAAGCATGGCGTCAGGGCCGACCAGGTGTGGACGCGTCGCGCGCGCCGGACCCGTGAGGCCCTGACAATGGTTACCGCTCGGCGAGGGGGACGTAGTTCCGTTCGCCTGGGCCGTCGTACCACTGGCGTGGGCGGGAGATCTTCTGCGACGGATCGTTGAGTAGTTCCTGCCAGTGCGCGAGCCAACCCGACATGCGGGGGATCGCGAAGAGCACAGTGAACATGTCGACCGGGAAGCCCATCGCCTGATAGATCAGGCCGGAGTAGAAGTCGACGTTCGGGTAGAGCTTACGATCGACGAAGTACGGATCTTCCAACGCCACCTCCTCGAGCTTGAGGGCGATGTCGAGCAGCGGATTCTTGCCCGTGACCTCGAAGACGTCGTACGCGGCTTGCTTGATGATGACGGCGCGCGGATCGAAGTTCTTGTACACCCGATGGCCGAAGCCCATGAGGCGTCCCTCGCCGGCTTTGACCGTGTCGATGAACGCGGGCACGTTGTCGATCGAACCGATCTCGCCGAGCATTCGCACGACCGCTTCGTTGGCGCCCCCGTGCAGTGGGCCGTAGAGCGCGGCCGCGGCGCCGGCGGCCGACGAGGAGGGGTCGGTATGGCTCGACCCGATCACGCGCATTGCGGTGGTACCGCAGTTCTGTTCATGGTCGGCGTGCAGTATGAACAGCACGTCCATCGCCCGGGCGAGCGCCGGGTCGACCTCGTAGTCGCCGATTTCCCACATCATGTTGAGGAAGTTCGCCGGGTAGGTCAGGTCGTTGTCGGGCTGGTTGAAGGGCAAGCCGACCGAGAATCGGTAGCACATGGCAGCGATGGTCGGCGCCTTCGCAATGAGGCGCAGGATCTGTCGCTCGCGTGCAGCCGGATCATGGATGTCCTTCGCGCCTTCGTAGAAGGTTCCGAGCGCGGCGACGGCGGAGATGAACATACCCATCGGGTGCGCGTCGTAGTGGAACCCGTCGACGAACCGTTTGCGCATGTTCTCGTGGATGAAGGTGTGGTGCGTGACGTCGTGGGACCACTGTGCGAACTGCGGCGCGTCGGGGAGTTCTCCGTGGAGCAGCAGGTAGGCGACCTCGAGGTACGTCGAGTTCTCCGCGAGTTGCTCGATCGGGTAGCCGCCGTAGCGGAGGACGCCGTTCTCGCCGTCGAGGTACGTGATGCCCGACTTGGTCGACGCCGTCGAGAGATAGGCCGGGTCGTAGCAGTAGAGGCTCGGGTCGAGCTCGCGCAAGGCGGATGACGGGAACACACCACCTTCGATCGGGACGGTGACGGTCTTACCGGTGCGGTCGTCAGTGATGGTGATCGTGTCGGGCACGTGGCTTCCTCTCGTGGCGCGAACTTCAGGTGGTGGACGCGGGATCCATCCGCGGTCCGGAAGACACGATAGTTCTGCGGTCGCGACCGTTGGAAACCCGCGGTGATGTCCGACCGATCAGAGGGCGTCAGAGAGGTGTATTGCCGTGCTTGCGTTCGACGAGCGACTCGCGCTTGTCCTCGAGGATCATCAAGGCGGCCGCGATCTCAGCACGCGTGTCGGACGGGTCGATGACCGCATCGATGAGCCCGCGCTCCGCGGCGACGTACGGATTGAGCAGGCGCTCGGTGTAGTCGAGTTCGAACTCTGCGCGTTCTTCGGTCGTCGATCGGCGCTGCAGGATCGCCGCGGCCTGGCCCGCCCCCATCACTGCCAACTCGGCCCACGGCCACGCCAGGCAGAGGTCGTTGCCCATCGTCTTGGAGTCCATCACGATGTAGGCCCCGCCATAGCTCTTGCGGAGGATCACGCAGATTCTCGGCACCGTCGCCCGTGCGTACGCGAACACGAGTTGGGCACCGTGGCGGATCATGCCGCGCCATTCGAGATCCTTGCCGGGGTAGAACCCGGGCGTGTCCACCAGCGTCACGATCGGAACGTTGAACGCGTCGCAGAACGCGACGAACCGAGCGGCCTTCTGCGATGCGGGGATGTCGAGCGTGCCCGCGAGCGCGATCGGCTGGTTGGCGACGATGCCGACCGGGCGCCCGTCGATAGTGGCGAACGCGGTGACGATGTTGGCCGCCCACTTCGGTCGAAGTTCCAGGAAGATCCCGTCGTCGACGATCGCTACCGCCACCTCACGTACGTCGTAGCTCCCGGTTGAACTCGACGGCATCTGGTCGCCCGCCTCCGGGCAAGGGCGGTCGGCCGGGTCATCGTTGGGCCACCGCGGTGGCTCGTCGTCGACGCTGCTCGGGAGGTACGCGAGCAGATCCAAGACGGTGTCCTCGGCCTCGTTGCGATCGACGACGACGACGCTCGGCACTCCGCTGTAGCGGGCGTGATTGGCGGCCCCGCCGAGTTCTTCCACGTCGATCGAGACGCCGGTGAACTGTTCGACCATCACGGGTCCGTTGACGAAGGCCGAACTCGATTCGGTCATGATCGTGAAGTCGATGACGCCGAGCAGCAGCGCCGGTCCTGATACAGCTGGACCATCGACGATCGCGAATGTCGGCACGACGCCTGAGCACGCGGCCACGGCGGCGGTCACGCGTCCCCAGTGGTGCAGCGCGGGTACACCTTCGATGATGTCGACGCCGGCGGTCGATATGACGATCACGAGAGGGAGTCGCTGATCGAGCGCAGCGCGGGCAGCGGTCTCGATCGCCGTCGAGTCATCGGATGACAACCGAATGGCATCGTCGCCGGCTTCGAACTCGACCCACACGGCCGTCCGGCCGTCGACCGTGCGCACCTCGGCGATCGCGGGGCTCGGGATCAGGCCGGCGAGTCGCAACGCGGCTGGGTCATCCAACGAAGTGGTCATCGTGGGCGACAGTACCCGCTCGTGCCGCTGTCGACCGCTGGTCAGCCCGGACGGGCGAGCAGGTTGGTGTCCTGGTGGACTCCGGGCTGATCGGTGGCGCGCGCCGCGATGATCGTGTGGAGCGATTCGAGCACGGCGAGTGTCGGCGCATTGGGCGACGGTCGACGCCGCGAGACGAAGGCGACGACGCGACGGGGGAGTTCCGGGACCGAGACGCGCCGGAACGAACCGGTCAGCCATGTCGGCACGGCGGTGGCGGGCACGATGGCTGCGCCGTACCCGTCGAGCGCGAGGGAGGCGAGTAGGCGCACGCCATCGACCTCGGCCTGGGCGCGCAGCGAGGTGCCGCTTGCAGCAGCCGCTCGATCGAGGACACGCCGAAAGGCTGCACCGGTTGGCGGGAGCAGGAGCGGAACGTCGTCGAGATCGGTGATCGACAGCTCGTCGCTGGCCGCCAGGGGATGCCGCTCATCGGCGAGAAGGAACAGATCCTCGGCGAACAACGGCTCGATCACCAGTTCGGGATCGTCGACCGGGAGGTGCACGATGGCGGCATTGATTTGACCACTGATGACGTTCGGCACGAGCGTCGAGGTCGAGCCCTCCTGCACGATCGCTCGAACCCGCGGGTGTTCGACCTCGAGGTGACCGAGCAACATGGGGATCAGCCAGCGAGCGGTCGTGCCGATGACGCCCAATCTGCTCTGACCCGACACGTCGGTGCTGTCACTCGCCTTGTCGGGGTTGTTGTCGTCGATCTCGTTGAGCACGCGGCGGGCGCGTTCGACGACGCGGCCGCCGGCCTCGGTGAGGCCCCCCTGCGATCGGTCGACCAACGTCACGCCGAGTTCCTTCTCGAGCCGGGCGATGTG
>JASJHI010000074.1:0-3179 GCA_033791105.1 Acidimicrobiia bacterium
AGCGAGGGATGTGTCGGTGCGGCCGCCGCGATCCACGGGTGGGCATTCTCCGGGTCGACGTCGAGGGCGACGGTGACGACGGTCAGGCCGAGGGGCTCGAGTTCGGTGTGCAGTGCCTGCCACACGGGCAGGCTGTTGCGGCAACCTCACCAGCTGGCCCAGGCGACCAACAGGACCTTCCTGCCGTGCAGCGACCCGAGCGAGAAAGGGTTCCCATCGGCATCGGGCAGTGTGAGTTCCGGCGCGTTGGCGGTGGCGAGCGCGTGCCCACCAGCGCGCGGCCCGAGTGCCCAGACCCCGGCGTTGTGATCCTCGATCAGCGGCATACCGAGCCGTTCGGCCACGACGCGCAGGTCGAGATCGCCACCAGCGGTGCGTCCATCCGATGGCAAGGGGACGCACTCGACGCCCTTGCACAGGCCCTCGGGCCTGAGTTCCCAGCCGGATCTGGCATGGAAGTCGATTGCGGCGATATCGGGCGTGTCGACGAGCATCTCGCGGCCTTCCGGTTGCGGGTGAGACCATGATCGTAATCGGGCATGATCCCCGCGTGAGGAGCGCCTGCGGCTCAGGTCTGGTTCGAACGCGAACCGTTCGAAGTTGCCGTCGAGCCCGTCGGTCCGCACTCACGGCGCGAACGAGCTGCCGACCGGGAGCGTCAAGGTGCTGGCGCTCAGGCCGAGCTGTGACTCGGGGTTGTGCGTGACCGCCAGCACCGACCGACCGGAGTCGAAGATCCGGATCGACGGCGGTCGCATTTCCAGGGCGTGAAATGGGACGATCACGAGATCGCCCTGCCGAGTCTGATCCTCGGCCCACGCCTCAGGATCGTCCGGCCCCGGGGCATGCTCGACGTGCTCCGGAAGCGAGACACCGGCTCGGACGAGGGAATCGGGCGAGAGCGGTCCGACGCGCAACACCTGATCGCGGCCGACCAGATCGTGTGCGAACTGCGCGGCCAAGCGCAGCGCCGGCTCCTGGCCCGGGTCCAGATCGCTGTCGCGTACGAGGAGAAAGGCCCGACGGTGACCACCGTCGGATGAGTCGTGGAACGCGGCGATAGCCACCGGAACGGCACTCGCCGCGATCACCTCGCTGTAGCTCGCGCCGAACAGCGCACTGTGCGCCCCTTCGCGGCCGAGCCAGGGGAGGAGGAGCAGCGATGCGTCCGTCTCGACCGCGGCGCTGCTCAGCCCGGTGGCCAACGATCGGTTGATGCGCAGCATCGTCTCTACGTCCTGCCCAGCCTGCCGAAAGACGCTGTCGGTGTTGGCTTGCTGAGCACGGCCCCGCGCGATCGAGTCGCGATCTGCTGACGTGACGACCACGGCGGGCTGCACGACGCCGCCGGCCGATGCCGTGAGACGCTCGGTAAGCGGAATCACGCGGCGCAGGACGTTGACATCGCTGCCGACCGGGAGCAGGATCTGCTCGCCGGGTCGACGCTGATCGCTCGCCGGCGGTGGCACTCCCGGCGCGAAGTGGCTTGTCCCGACCGACGTCACGACGAGGCTGACCGCGACGACGAGCATGACCGCGTTCACGACATCGTCGCCGTAGATGCCCGCCTCGAGTCCGACGATCGTGGCTGCGAGCGTCGCAGCGGCCTGCGCGACCGACATGCTGAGCATCACGCCGACCTCGGCACCGGTGAGGCCGAAGATGCGCCCGGAGATCCATGCCGCCAGCGCCTTGCCGACGAAGAGTGCCACGGCGAACCACAGCGCCAGCCGGATCGTTTCCCACGCGAACATCACGTCGGGATCGAGCAGCAGTCCGACCGAGATGAGGAACGTCGGAATGAAGAATGCGTTTCCGAAGAAATCGGTCACCATCATCAGCGGGCTCGCGTTCGGCACCAGCCGGTTCAGGCCGACGCCGACGAAGAACGCGGCGATCAGCGGCTCGATCGCGACAAGATCCGCGACGACCGCGGACGATGTCAGCGCGACGAACACGAACATGTACCGCAGCGTCCGCTCCTGGCCGAGCCCTGAGAAGAACCATCGAGCGAGGAGCGGAACGACGAGGAAACACCAGATCGCGACGACGACGAGACCCGCTGCGATGCTGATCACCAACTGCCATCCCTTCGAGTCGCCGGTCTCGGCGCCGATGATCAGCGCGAGCATCGTCAGCGAGATCGTGTCGGTGATCGAACTGGCGCCGACGGTTGCCGAGACGGCTCGGTTGCGGGTGAGACCGAAGCGACTCACCGTGGGGTAGGCGATCAGCGTGAACGACGCCCAGAACGAGCCGATCAACAACGCCGCAGCCAGGTCCATGTCGAGTCCCAGCGCGACGACGGTGCCGAGCCCGAACGGGATGAATGCGGTGAGCAGTCCGAAGCCGATCGAGATGTTGCGGTTCTCCAGGAACGACTCGATGTCGAGCTGGAGGCCGGCGAGGAAGATCAGGTAGAGCACGCCGATGCTGCCGACGTCCTCGAGCGAACCGAAGTCGGGCAGCACGTCGAACACGTTCGGCCCGATCAGCGCGCCGCCGACGAGCAGACCGAGGAGGCCGGGTACCCGCAGCCGTTCGGCGATCAAGGGTCCGAAGACGACGATCAGCCCGATGACCGTGAATCCGAACGCCGGACCCTCTTGTATCTCCTGCCATGTCATGGGCCAACCGTAGACAGTGGGCCGCGACGTGGTTCGGGATTGGTTCGCGCCGGGCATTCCGCCGAGTGTCCGGCCATCAGCTACGAATGGGCGGATGGCCCGCTCCGAGTCAGGTATGCCGACCGTCGTCGTCTCGCGTCGGGCTCGACCGGGGTGCGAGCAGGAATTGGAACGGTGGCTGATCCGACTCGTCGGACTCGCTGCCGAGGCGCCCGGGTACGTCGGTGCGGAGGTCCAAGGTCCGACCGATGATGGACCGGACGACTGGACCGTTGTGTACCGATACGAGACGGCCGCGCACCTCGATGCTTGGCTGACATCGCCAGAGCGAACCATCCTTGTCGCGGAGGGTGAGGGGCTCGTCGACGGTGATGCGCGCGAGCAGGTCGTCGTGCTGCAACGCGAAATCGACCCGGTAACCGCCGTGATCTCGTTCCGAGTGGACCCGACGCACCGCGACGACTACGCGGAGTTGCACGCCCGGATCAGCGCCGCAATGTCGCGTGCCCCCGGCTTCGTGCGCACCGAACTGTTCGGGCCGATCGAAGGGGT
>JASJHI010000075.1:0-4674 GCA_033791105.1 Acidimicrobiia bacterium
CCGAGAAGTTCCAGCGTGATCTCGATCTCGACCGCGAGAAGGTCAACGTCAACGGTGGCGCGATGGCGCTTGGACACCCGATCGGGGCCACCGGCGCGATCCTCATCGGCACGGTCCTCGACGAGCTCGAGCGTCGTGATCAGCAGGTCGGGCTCATCACGATGTGCGCCGGCGGCGGAATGGCCCCCGCAATCATCATCGAGCGCGTGTGATCCAGGGCTTTTTCGCGAGCGTGACCGCGTTTGCCTAGAGTGAGCGCCCGAATGGGGTCGAACGTCATGCGGCTGCGGTCGCTCGTCATCGTTTTGTTGGGAGCCATCGGGCTGTCGCTGTTCGCCTCGACGGCGGCCGCGCAGACAGATGATCCGGCCCTCATCGGCACGTTGCGCTACGACGATTCCGAAACCGACGAGGAGGTCCTCGTCGAGGGTGTGGTACTCAGCGTCGTCGGGCCGGGGGAGTTCACAGCCGCGGGCACGTCCGCTGCGGACGGCAGCTTCCGCATCCCCGTGCCGGCGGACGGCATCTACGCGGTCGCGCTCGACATCAGCACGCTCCCCGAGGGCATCAACCTGCGGAATCCCGATACCAATCCACTCAGCGCCGAGGTCAACGACGGCAACGACCGCCGCGTGCTCTTCGCGCTCGTCGAGGGTGAGGCCAGCGGGTCCGGCGGGTCGAGTATCAGTTTCCGCCGCGTCGCACAGCTCACCGTCGAGGGGCTCAAGCAGGGTCTGTATCTGGCGATGGCGGCAATCGGGCTCTCGCTGATCTACGGCACGACGGGGCTCGTCAACTTCGCGCACGCCGAACTGGTGACGTTCGGCATGTTGTCGACGTACATGTTCAACTTCTACGGGCTGGCAGGGGTGATCGGCTTTGTCGCGCCGCTGCCCGCGCCGTTCGGTGGGGGCGTCAATCTGATCTTCGCGATGATGCTCGGCATGGTCGCGGGCGGCTGCCTGGGTTGGGTACTCAACCGAATGATCTTCAAACCGGCGCGTGCTGCCGGGGTGAGTCTGATCGCCCAGATGGTGATGACGATCGGTCTCTCGATTCTGCTGCGCTATCTGATGCTCTACCTGTTCCGTGGTGGGCCGCGGTCGTTCGGGGACTTCTCGGCGCAACGTGCGTGGAACATCGGACCAGTCGACGTGACGCCGAAGGACCTCGTTGCGATGACCCTGTCGATCCTGATCCTCCTCGGGGTCGCGAGCTACCTCGAGATGACCCGGATGGGCAAGGCGATGCGCGCGGTCTCCGACAACCGCGAGCTCGCCGAATCGACCGGCATCGACGTCGAACGAGTCATCATGGCGGTGTGGGTGGCCGGCGCCGGGCTCGCCGCCCTCGGCGGCGCGTTCTTCGGACTCGACCAGGTGAAGTGGGACTTCGGGTTCCGCATCCTCCTCTTGATCTTCGCCTCGGTGACGCTCGGTGGCCTCGGTTCCGCGTACGGCGCACTCGTCGGAGCACTCATCGTCGGACTCACGATCAACCTCTCGACGCTGTTCATCGACGCCGAGGTCAAGAACATGGTCGCACTGTTGATCATGGTCGTCGTGCTGATGTTCCGCCCGCAGGGCATCCTCGGCAAGGCGGAGAGGATCGGTTAGCCGATGGACTGGGGATTCATCTTCGAGCGCACGATCTCGACAATGTTCGGTGTCGAGGTGATGGTCTTCGCGCTCGCCGCGATCGGCCTCAACGTCCACTTCGGGTACACCGGTCTGCTCAACTTCGGACAGGTTGGCTTCATGGCCGCCGGCGCCTATGGCCTCGGTGTCACCATCAGCTACTTCGAACTGAACTTCATGGTCGGTGTCGCGTTCGGCGTCGTGTATTCGCTGGTCCTTGCGCTCATTCTCGGACTCCCGACGCTGCGATTACGCGCCGACTATCTGGCGATCGTCACCATCGCCGCCTCCGAGACGATTCGACTCTTCGTCCGGTGGCGCAAGATGAAGGAGATCACCGGCGCTTCCGAAGGCATCGGCGAGTTCGCCGATCCGTTCTACGAGACGGCGCTCAACCCGTTCAACGTCGGACAACGCTACGAGTTCGGTCCGTTCAGTTACGTCGGTCGCGACATGTGGGTGCTCACCGTCGGCTGGATCGTCGTGCTCCTCACCGTGCTGTTCGTGAGGCGGCTGATGTCGTCGCCGTGGGGCCGTGCCCTGAAGGCGATCCGCGAAGACGAGGATGCCGCCCGGGCGCTCGGCAAGAACGCCTACGCCTACAAGCTGCAGTCGCTGATGCTCGGCGGGGTGATCGGCGGCATGGCGGGAATGTTGCAGGTCATCCAGAAGGGGTCGATCCAGCCCGACACGTTCAACCCGGTGATCACCTTCACGATCTGGGCGATCCTGATCCTCGGCGGTCCGGGACGCACATGGTCACCCATCGTCGGGGCGATGATCTACTGGTCGCTCATCTCGTTCCTCGAGAACGTGCTGCGCGAGATGCCAGACGGACCGTCCCAGACTCTCGAGGACACGATCGAGCTGAGTGATCTCAACATTTCCCAGCTGCGCTTCATCCTCGTCGGGCTCGCCTTGATCGTTCTCGCCCGGTACCGTCCGCAAGGCATTTTCGGATCACGGGAGGAGATGGCGCTCGATGACCGATGACCCGACAGCGGCAGACCAGGGCGTGACACACGGCACGACCGCCGGCGGGGGCGGCGCAGCCGGCGCGGTGCAGGACCACCCCAACCCCGCCGCGGGAGTGTTCGACGACGTCGAGCCGACTCCAGGTGTGCCCAAACCCGATCCGATCCTCACCGCAGACTCGGTCGTGAAGACATTCGGGGGGTTGACGGCCGTCAATGTCGATCATGTCGAGATCCAGCGTGGCGCGATCACAGCACTCATCGGTCCCAACGGTGCCGGCAAGACCACGTTCTTCAACTTGCTCACACGGTTCGACGAACGCGATTTCGGCCATGTCGAACTCGACGGCGAGTCGATCGACAAGGTGCACCCGTACCAGCTCGCCCAACGCGGGATGGTGCGCACGTTCCAGCTGACCAAGGCGCTGTCGCGGATGACGGTGCTCGAGAACATGAAGCTCGGTGCGCAGGATCAGATCGGCGAGCGGTTCTGGAAGGCGCTCCTTCCCATCTGGCGGAGACAGGATCGGGAGGTCGGTGAGCGTGCCGACGTACTGCTCGACCGGTTCAATCTCACGCACATGCGCGACGAGTTCGCCGGCACCATGTCCGGCGGTCAGCGCAAACTGGTCGAGATGGCCAGGGCGCTGATGACAGAGCCGAAGCTGGTCATGCTCGACGAGCCGATGGCCGGTGTCAATCCGGCACTCACGCAGTCGCTGCTGGGGCACGTCAAGGGTCTGCGGGCCGAAGGACGAACCGTGATTTTCGTCGAACACGACATGGACGTCGTCCGCGACATCTCCGACTGGGTGGTCGTGTTGGCCGAGGGCGCGATCATCGCTGAGGGCACACCCGACGACATCGCCGCCGACCCTGCCGTGATCGACGCCTACCTCGGCTCGCACCACGACTCCGACCTCAGTGATTGGGACCTCGATGACGATCCGCAGGACGCGGTGATCGAGGCCAATCTCGGCGAACACCACGGCGCGCCGTCCGCAGGGCACGACGACGGCGACAACCCGTCGGACAAGGGATCCGGAGACAGCGGATGAGCAACTCTGATGATCTGCTGATCCACGTCGACAAGATCCGCGCCGGCTATGTCCCGGGGGTCGACATCCTCAACGACTGTTCACTCGAACTCCGGCGCGGTGAGCTGATCGGCATCATCGGACCCAACGGTGCAGGCAAATCGACGCTGCTCAAGGCACTCTTCGGTCTCCTTGCGGTGCGCGAGGGGCACGTGCTCTACAAGGGTGAGGACATCTCCGACGCAGAGGCGCACGAACTCGTCGAGCAGGGCATCGGCTACGTGCCCCAACGCGACAACGTGTTTCCGACGCTCACGGTCGAGGAGAATCTCGAGATGGGTGTGTTCCTCCGTCCGAAGTCATTCGGCGAGCGACTCGAGTTCATCCGGGAGATCTTCCCTCGACTGGCCGAGCGGCTGAAGCAACGCGCCGGGTCGCTGTCGGGTGGCGAGCGCCAGATGCTGGCGATGGGCCGGGCGTTGATGATGGACCCCGAGGTGATCCTGCTCGACGAGCCGTCGGCGGGACTCTCGCCGGTGCTCCAGGACCAGGTGTTCATTCGCACCCGTGAAATCAACCGTGCGGGCGTGTCGGTGGTGATGGTCGAGCAGAATGCGCGCCGTTGCCTACAGATCTGTCACCGCGGGTACGTGCTCGACCAGGGCACGAACGCCTACACCGACACCGGCCGCAACCTGCTCCACGACCCCAAGGTCATCGAGCTGTACCTCGGCACGCTGGCTCAGGCGAACTGATCGGCGCGCGGGGAACACCCCGCCGCGCCGAGAGCCGCTTCGCGCGCACCCGAGCCTCACTCCGGCGCTGCCGAGATGGCACACAACGGAGTCCGGACGCGACGGAGCCCGCCCCCCGAGCGTGAGATCGGAACGACGGGCTCCCTATCAGAACTGAATGTGTGTCGTCGCTCAGCTGTCGAAGACGTACACTTCCAAATCGGTGTTCGGGTTCTCGCCGCCGTCGAAGGTGGCGATCCGGAAGCTCGCAGCGGCTGGCTCACCGGCCTCT
>JASJHI010000076.1:0-2995 GCA_033791105.1 Acidimicrobiia bacterium
CCGCCGAACTGAGTGCGGTTGTAGTCGTCGAACGCCTGGGCGATCTCTGCGCGGGTGTTCATGACGAAGGGTCCGTGCTGCTCGACCGGTTCGCCGATCGGGCGGCCCTGCATCACGAGCAGTTCGACGTGTCCGTCAGCGGTGACGGTGAGGTCGCGCTGCGCATCGACGACCGCACCGGACGGCCCGGCGACCCGATCACCGGCGTCGTTCGATTCGGCATCGCTGATCGTGACGCCATCGCCGTCGAACAGGTAGAGCACCCTGGCTGTGTCGTCGCCGCGCGCAGCAGGCAGTGTCCAGGTCGCACCCGGATCGAGCACGACGTGCCACAACGCGACGTCGCTGTCGGTGCGGGCAGCCCACGAGTGGGGTGGCGGCGACGGCGGGACGTGGCCGGCGTACTCACCGGCGATCACGGTCACCGTGGTCTCACGACCGTCCGCGTCGCGCTCGACGTGACGGGGGATCTCCTGGTCCCACAACATCGAAAAGTGCGGCTCGACCATCTTGTCGTCGGACGGCAGGTTGATCCAGATCTGGAACATCTCCATCGTGTTCGACTCGTCGCGGTCGAGGAGGGGGAACATCTCGGAGTGCACGATTCCCGAACCAGCTGTCATCCACTGCACGTCGCCACGACCGAACCGGGCCGAGGCACCGAGCGAATCGGAGTGGTCCACGAGGCCGCGGCGCACGAACGTGATCGTCTCGAATCCGCGGTGCGGGTGCGAGGGAAAGCCGGGCACGGTCTGGCCGTGATACATCCGCCAGCCGTCGACCGGCTCGAAGTCGCTGCCGAGCGCCCGGCCCGACAGGTCGGCCACCGGGCCGAGCTCATGGTTGCCTTCCGGATACTCGTCGACGTGGTGGACACAGAACAGGAAGGGGTCGATGGTCGGCCACTGGAAGTCGAGCGGCACGGTCTGGAGGACGGGAGTATTCATGCGATGTACAACATCGTTCGCCACACAACTATTCCCGCCGCCGCAGCCGGCAGTTTGTGTAAGCGATTACCGCTGATCTCGACGCAATTGCTCACGCTGCTTCAGGGGACTTCGTCGAGGACGCTGGGAAGGCCCATCGGGTTCGGGTAGTTGATCTCGCCGGAGGCCGCAATGCGACGGGCGGCCGGTTCGAGCACGATTGTCAGCCCCTCGATCACCTCCTCTTCGACCATCTCGAAGGGCCGTGCTGCAAGCTCGTCGGTGCGCCGTTCGATGTCATCGCGCAGCTCGCGGCCCGCCGCGGTGAACTCGCCGCCTCCCGTGACGAGCCCGCGCGACGCCAGACGCTCGATCGCCGCCTGCCACTCCTCGGGTGACCACCCGCGGCCCTCGAACAGCTCTGGACCCACCGTCCGGTCGCCGCAGGCGAGCACGAGCACCTCGCAGCCGTCGAGTCCCGCCCCCGTCAACAGTGCGACGTGGCCGTCACCGCGGTGCTCGCGCATCGTGGTCGCCGCCTGCCACAACGCCTCGACCGAACGACCCCGCGAGGGGAGGTCGCGATTGGCCGCGAACAGCGGCCGCCCGGCACCGTCCGCGCGCTCGATCGCATCGCTCAGGATTGGGATGACCTGCTGCGCGAGTTGCGTGGCGGACGCATCGCCGAGCAGCCGTCGGAGTGCTGTGGCAGCGGCTGCCGTGCGGGCTTGGATGATGTCGTCTGGCGATGCCAGCACCCACGCGTCGGGTACCGCTCGCCGAATGCGGTCCGGGTGAAAATTGAAGAACGTCGCTTCGATGACACCCGCCGAGACGGGGCCCATCGGCGCCGCCCGCGACGCCACATAGCCCATCCAGAAGCCCTTCAGACCGAGATCGACAGGCGCCTGTCGACACTCGGCGGTGAAGTAGGCGACGGCGTTGACCGTCTCGAGGTGGTGCCACAGGGTGCGGGCGACGTTCGGGATCATGCGTCCATCTTGACCGACGGCGACGAGCTGCGGTGGAGGCGATCGGCCTGAATCGGCGATGGTCCGCAACGACCTACTGTTGTCGGCATGTGGGGTATCCAGATCGACGAGTGCGGTGAGCCCGAAGTGTTGCAGTGGCGTGAGCTGCCCGACCCTGTGGCGGGCGACGACGATGTGATCGTCCAGCTCGAGGCGGCCGGACTCAACTTCATCGACACCTACCAACGTTCGGGGTTGTACGACGTCCCGCTGCCGTACGTGCCGGGACTCGAAGGTGCCGGAATGGTCGTCTGGACCGGGCCCGCCGTCGACTCGCTGGCGGTCGGTGACCGGGTCGCCTGGTCGTCGAATCCCGGTTCGTACGCAACCCTCGTACGGATGCCGGCGGCAAGGGTGATGAAGGTCCCGGAGTCGGTGGGTCACGAGGTCGCCGCGGCGATCCCGCTCCAGGGCATGACAGCGCACTACCTGGCGTTCGACACCTACCCGCTCACCGAGGGAAGCCGCTGCCTCGTTCACGCCGGAGCGGGTGGCGTCGGGCTGCTGCTGATCCAGATCGCGAAGCTGCTCGGCGCAGAGGTGTTCACCACCGTCGGCTCGGAGGAGAAGGCGGAGCTGGCGACAGGAGCCGGTGCCGACCACACGATCCTCTACCGCGATGTCGACTTCGCCGAGGCGATCACCGAGATCGCCGGACCGCGCCCGCTCGACGTGGTCTACGACGGCGTAGGCCAGTCGGTGTTCGACCAGAGCCTCTCCGTGCTGCGCCCGCGTGGGACGATGGCGACGTTCGGCAACGCGTCGGGTCCGGTGCCACCGGTCGCGCCGCTGACGCTGTCGGCGAACGGTTCGCTGTTCCTGACCCGCCCGACACTCGGCGACCACATCGCCTCCAGGGGTGAACTCGATCGCCGCGCCAACGACCTGTTCGGGTGGATCGCGTCGGGCGACCTCCACGTGCGCGTCGGTGAGCACTTCGCGCTGCGCGACGCGGCCGATGCCCACCGGGCGCTCGAGGGCCGTCAGACGACCGGCAAGGTGTTGCTGATCCCCTGATCCCCCGATCCCCCGATCCCC
>JASJHI010000077.1:0-5658 GCA_033791105.1 Acidimicrobiia bacterium
AGATCCACCAGTCGGTGAGCAGGAAGCCGACCGCAAGCGGTCCGAGTGCGCCGCCTGCTCCGGCGAAGCCCGCCCAGACGGCGATCGCCTTGGTGCGTTCCTCCGGCGGGAAGACCGCGGAGATGATCGAGAGCGTGGCCGGCATGATGAAGGCCGCGCCGACACCCATCACGGCCCTGGCGAGGATGACGACTTCGACCGTGTCGGCGAACGTGCCGACGAGCGAGCCCAACGCGAACACGACGAGTCCGTATTGCAGGGCCCGTTTCCGTCCGAACCGGTCGCCGATCGCGCCGGCGGTGAGGAGGAGCCCAGCGAACACGATCGCGTACGAGTCGACAATCCACTGCAGATCGGTGGCGCTCGCGTCGAGGCTCTCCTGCATCGTCGGGATGGCCACGTTGAGTCCGGAGACGCTCATCACGACCATCACGAGGCTGAGGCACATGATGCCGAGCAGGAACCATCGCCTGGCGTAGATGTCCGGCCGCTCGTACAGCGGGATGTCGGTCTGGGTCGTCATGAGCTAGCTCGAAACTGTGAGACGGTTGCGTTCCGTTGTGAGACGTTAGCGTCTCACAAGAGTTGGGGTCGTCAGATGCGGTCGGTGGCGAGGGCTTTGAGACGCTTGTAGTCGACCTTGCCGTTGGGCGCTCGGCCGATCGTTTCGACGACGATGACCCGCCGTGGCGCCTTGTACGCCGCGAGGCGGCCCCGCACGTGCTCGATGAGCTCTTGCTCGACGATGTCGTTGTCACCCTCGGGTTCGGCAACGGCCACCACCATCTCACCGAAGCGTTCGTGTGGCACGCCGACGACCACCGCATCGCGCACCCCATCGAAGGTCTTCGCGGCCTCTTCGACCTCCTCCGGAAAGATCTTCTCGCCGCCGGAGTTGATGCAGACCGAGCCCCTTCCGAGCACGGCGACCTTGCCGTCGTCGCCGATCGTCGCGTAGTCGCCGGGACAGGAATACCGCTGCCCGTCGATCATGAGAAACGTTCGCGCCGACTTCTCCTCGTCCTTGTAGTAGCCGATCGGCTGGCGACCGCCGACCGCGAGACGCCCGACGACGCCGGACTCGGTGATCCGCTCGCCGAGATCGTCGATCACGATCGTGTTCGGGCCGGCTTCGAACCGGGCCGTCTTCGCGGTCTCACCGCCACCGGAGACCGAGACGCCCATCCCGAGCGCTTCCGACGACGAGAAGGCGTCCTGCAGGATCATGTTCGGATGATGGCCGAGCAATCCGACCTTGCTCTCCTCACTCCACATCACTCCGGACGAGATGATCACGAGCAAGGACGAGAGGTCCCACCGGTCGGGTTCTGCGTCGAGTGCGCCGAGGATCGGCTTGGCAAAGGCGTCGCCGACGATGGCGATCACATTGACGGCTCGGTGTTCGATCGTGTCGAGCAGTTCCGTCGGATCGAAGTGTCGGTCGGCGAGCAGCACCACACAGCCACCTTGAGTGAGTGTCGAGAACGCTGTGATACCGCCGGTGCCATGCATCAAGGGACACGCCGGCATGCCACGCGGACCCGGCTGTCCAAACATCGCGTCGAGGTGTGCTGGATCGTGATCAGCAGGGAGCGGAGCAGAGAAGTTCGCTCCGAGCACGGCCACGATGTCGTCCTGGCGCCACATCACTCCCTTCGGCATCCCGGTCGTGCCGCCGGTGTAGAGCATGTAGAGGTCGTCGCCGTCACGACCATGGTCGGGAATCACCCGACCTCCGGTCTCGCTGGCAGCGGCCTCCTCGTACGGCATCGCCCATGCGGGGCACGGCCCGGAGCCATCGTCGACCCAGAGCCACGTCTGTACCTTGTCGAGCCGGTCGCGGATCTCCTCGATCGTGTCGACGAACGTGCCGTGGAACACGACGGCAACCGCGTCGGCGTTGTCCCACAGGTACAGCAGCTCGTCGGCCGTGTACCGATAATTGGTGTTGACCGGCACCAGTGATGCCTTGAAGCAGGCGAACTGCGACTCGAGATACTCCGGGCTGTTGTAGAGATACTGCGCCACCTTGTCCTGGCGTTGCGCGCCGGCGGCGAGCAACGCCGCGGCGATGCCGTCGGCGCGACGGTCGGCGTCGCCCCACGTGATCACCCGGTCGCCCTGCATCGCGAACGGCGCGTCGGGCCTCGCGTCCGCGGCGCGTTCCCAGAACTCTGCGAATGTCCATCCAGGCATGTGCGCTCTCCTTCGTTGACGGCGTCTGAACCCGTGCCGCCGGTCAGATGTAGCAGACCGACGTGGTTCGGCCGGAGTCGCGGGATCGCTCGCGCCGGCCCTGACGGGCTACACAGGAACGGTGATCGACGTCGACGAGCAACAGCTGGCCTCGCCCTCCCGCATCGAATGCGCGGCCGCGCTACGCGCACTCGGTCACTCGATCGTCGGCCATGCGGTCGAGGACGAGCTGTTCGAAGAGGTCGCCGCCTTCGTGCGCGCCCGCACCCAGATCATCGATGCGGCGCCCGTCAGATCGCGGCCGACGCACGACCTCAAGCGCCGGATGTTCGAGGATGCGCCGCCCGACGGCGAGGGCATGATGCACTACCCGGACTGCGTGGTCTCGGGACCAGCCAATCCCATGGGGATCAACATCGCGTGCCACCGGGACGGCGACGATGCGGTCGGCACGATCACACTCGGCCCGGCGTTCGAGGGTGCACCCGGGCGCGCGCACGGCGGCGTGGTCGCCGCGATCTTCGACGACGTGATGGGCTTCGTCCTGTCGATCGAACAGACACCTGCGTTCACCGGCCGACTCGGTGTGAGCTACCTCGCCCCGACGCCGATCGGCACTCCGCTCGAGTTCAGGGCCCATCTGGTCCGGCGAGAAGGCCGGAAGCTCTTCGTCGAGGGCACAGCGTCGACAGTCGACGGCGACAAGATTCTCGAAGCCGACGGCATCTTCATCGCGATCCCCGCCGAGCAGTTCACAGAGCCCGACGGCCCACGCGCAGTGCCTCCCCAGGGGCTCGAACCCTGAACCAATGGATTAAAAGTCCACTGCTCTACCATTGAGCTAGAGAGGCGGGACCGGCGCGATTCGCGGGAGAAAACCCTGTTGATGTACTCGCGCCGGATTGCGGTTGGCCATCGTAGGGCCCGCAAACGGGCGCGCCGACTTCCGATCGAGGTGCGCGGCGCCGCTCACGGCGATTCTCCGATTCCGGGCCGCGCTCGAACCCCTGTTGTCGCTGATTCGAGGGCTCACGCTGCCCGTGGTGGGGCGAGGCCTTGACGGTGTACCTGCATGCTCAGGGCGTTGACGCCGAGCGCGTAGGTGATCATGTTCAGCAGTTGTCGCCGGTTCCCGACACTGTGGGCTCGCCGCAACCACAGCGTGTCATCCAGGTGCCGGTTGATGCTCTCGGCGTCGTTACGTCGTCGGTAGAGGATCTCGAAGTCGGGATCACCTGGCGGGATCTGGCGCACGTTCTCGGCACGGTTGAACTTGCGTTTCGGTTGAGTGACGCGACCGGCGTGCTGGATGTGCTTGTCGTGAGCCGCCCTCGGTGGACCCACCCGATGCGGGGTCGTCCGATCGGGTTCTCGCGTGATCGGATCTAGGGTCGAGGAGAATGAACGAGCCGCGCAACACCGCATCGGAGGTGCTCAAGCTCGGCTACCCGACACTCGGCGCCGGTGATGCCACGACTCTGTCGGCCTCGCTGAGTGAGAGCTTCGTTCGAGAAGATCGACGCCGTCTGATCGGACTTGGGACCGAGGATCGCGAGGCGTTCGTGTCGAGTTCGCTCGCTCTCGGGGACCTGGGTCGGGGTCAACCTGAGACGTCGATCCTCCGGGTGGTCGCTGTTCGTGGCGAGGACCTGGTTGCGGCGTCGGGTCGGTCGGAGTACGTCGATGGCACCGTCATCGACGTACTGATGGTCGTTCAGTTCCGAGTGCCGGAGTGGCTCCTGGAGCGGATCGCCCTGTTCGACCCCGACGACGAACATGCCGCGATTGCGGAACTCGATCGCCTCCACAACGCCACTGAGAACGACGGGGACTCGAAGGTGCCACCGCAGACAGGACAGAACTCCGACTGCCACTGAGCCGTCGATATGGGGTAGTCGCTTGCCTTGAGGTGCGTTGGATCTCGGGTAGCGGTCGGTCCTGCTGATCCCGTCTCGCCGTGGCGAGCGGACTCGTTGAACTCCGACACCGTGTCGTGGAAGGTGTCCGCCCGGGGTGGTCCAGCGGGCGACTCGCGAGTTGATGCGCTGCGGCCTGTCGTGGCGCGGTGCGGAGGATCTGCTGGCCGAGAGGTAGCGGGCAGCGTGGGGACTCGGGGTTCTGACGGCGGCGGTGCGAGGGCCTCGCTGCACAGGAGCGGGGCGGGGATCGTGAACACCGCTCGTCGCAGCGTCGTGCGTCAGTTCAGTCGGGCGTAGCCGACCGCGAGCGACGCCGCCAGTCCGAGCCACACCTGGTAGGGCACGAGGATCGCACCAGCCCACGTCCGAGTGATGAACGCAGCGACCACAAGCGGGATCGTGAGGAGCGTGGCGACGATCAGCAGCACAGCGGAGGCCCATAGCGCGTGATCCACATAGAACAGACGCGCCCACGCCAACGCCGCCGCCACGCTCAGCGTGAGTCCCGCGATCCAGACCACTCTGGCTGCCCCAGTCCCCTGGAGCGAGACCGCGAGCCCGGCCGCGATAAGCGCGCCGAAGTTATAGGTCCACGCCAATCCGAAGACCGCATCGGGTGGCTGCCAGGCAGGTTGTTCAAGGCGCTGATACCAGTCGTCGCCGGTGCTGACCCACCACCCCGACCCGGCGGCATACACGACGACGAGCGCGACGCTCGTCACAGACGCAATCACCCGGCCGACGTCCACGCCCCAGACTCGCACGGGCGACGCACCGACGTAACATCCATCCGACCGCGAGGTGCGGCCAACGCCGTCCACCCTGCTACCTGCGTCGACTGGTCGCTCCCATGATGCCGCCGACGATCAAGGTCAGGACGATGCTCCCGATGATCGAGATCCGCAGCGGCGAGCCGAACAGCGCCAGCACCACGTTGATTCCGATGAGCACCAGGATGAAGATCAGGAACTGCCTCACCGGGACAGTCTGGCCCAGCGCCCGGTCCGCTCCGGACCACCCTCGCTCGGGTTGCTCCACCGTTCGACAGATGTGCTCCACCGCCCCGATGTCGCATCCCGATTGTTGCGGCCGCGACACGCCGCGCTGATCGGTCCCGGACCGACTCACCCAACGGCGACCCGAAGCCCGCCTTACTGGCGACCGGAAACGACCATCTCCGATGTGCCGTTCAGGGGCACCCGCCTACGGTCTCGACGCCGTCTCACATGGCGATGCTGGATTCCGGACGGTGGACGCAACAGGGCCCGGGCCGCAGGTGCCAGATTCGGGCTCTCCGAGATGCGAGCGGAACACAGTTCGGCGCGACTCGTCAAGGCGGTCGCAGAGAAGTCCCACGACTCGCCATGTGCTGATCGAGGAGGGGTCGCAGGGCGCTCAGCTGATCGTGACCGGCTCGATCTCATCAGCAGGCTCGAAACCGAGCACGGATCCGTAGAACCAGAGCTCGGCCTCGATCGACCGCACGATGTTCTCGGCGCGGCGGAAGCCGTGACCCTCGCCGTCGAACTCGATGTACCCGACC
>JASJHI010000078.1:0-3968 GCA_033791105.1 Acidimicrobiia bacterium
GGTGGATGGGACCTCCAACGAGGCGACCTCTTCGTCGTCCCCTCCTGGACCGCCGTCTCGCTCGAAACGGACCACGGACTGGACCTGTTCCGATTCAGCGACACCCCAATTGTCGAAAAGCTTGGCCTCACCGCTCGCCCAACGACGGACCCGGCCAACCAAGACACATGATGAAGCTGGCCACACTCAGGACGAGTACTGGCACCCGAGCTATCCGTATCGACGGCGACACGGCCGCCGAAACCGGGCACACCGACGTCGGCTAGCTAGCGCTGCGACCGCCTCAACTTGTGGCCCACGAGACCGGTCCGAGGACGCTTGGTAATCGCGGACTGAAACACAACCGGTCGTGCTGCATCGCCGGCGAAGTCGCACGCCCTCGGTACCGCTGACGCCGCTCGATAATCGCGCCCACCACACCTCGGCCGATCCGCGCGCGTACGGCACGTCCGCGCTCGGTCAGGAGCGCGATATCAGCCGGAAGTGATGACGTTTCGGTAGCTCTGTTGAGCAGCTTCGGCGGAGGTCCGGGCTGCGGTGATGGCGTCGACGACCTGATCACCCGATCCACAATCATCGACTCTCCCTGACGGCGATGGCCGTTGCACACCTCAGAGGCTGTCGCGGATGTTTGTCCTGCGCGGTTCAGGTGGTGAGTCGGCGGAGGAGTTGGCGGCAGTGGGCGGCCCATATGAAACCTTCGGTGACAGCGGGGTCGCGTTCATAGTCGACTTGCAGGCGACGGTGGTTCATGATCCACGACCAGGTCCGCTCGACCACCCAACGCCGCGGCATGACATGAAAGCCGGGCTCGGAGATCCGCGCCACGGTGGTAGCGGCGATGTGATGGTGCCGGCAGTGCTCGATGAAGGTGCGCTTGAACCCGGCGTCACACCACAAGTGACGGAACCTGTTCAGTTTGTCGCGCACGATGTCGATGACCGCGATCCCACCGACGTTGTCCGACACCGACGCCGGCACGACTGTCACCGCGAGGAGCAGGCCGTTGGTGTCGACGATCCCGAACTGTTTGCGTCCCGAGATCTTCTTGCCGCCGTCGTATCCCCTGGTCGCAGACGTGACCGTCGACGCGCCGCGCACCGTGCGCGCGTCGATCGAACCCGCCGACGGTTCGACATCGCGGCCGTCTTGGTCGCGGACCAGGCCGCGGAGGCGGTCTGCGATCGCCTCCCAGGTGCCGTCACGGGACCACTGCAGATGCAGTCGATGCACGGTGTTCCAGTTCGGATACTCGCCGGGTAGTGCACGCCACTGGCAGCCCGTCGCGGTGACGTAGAAGATCGCGTCGAGTACCCGGCGCCGGTCGACCGTGGCGGGGCGTCCCATGTGCCCGCGCGATGACCACGGTTCGACCAGATCAGCGATCAGGTCCCACTGCTCATCGGTCAAATCGCCGTGTGCTGACTGCCACGTCGCGACAATCTCTGCTGGTCCATCTCCCATCAATCCAGACTATGCCACCCGACCACCCAAGACAGGTCAATCTCCACCCCTACCAGCTGACACATTCCGAACAGCCTCTCAGGCTGGGGCATTTGCCCCTACCGAGTTCGGCGTGCTCAACCGAGAATGGAGGCGCAAGGGTTGTTGAGAGAGCGATCGGAGGACAGCTGGAATGACCACAGAAATGCACAGCACACCTGAAGAGCGAGCCGCCAAGCGCGTAAAGGACCGGACCGACGTGATGTGGCACCTTGCCACGTACGTGATCGTCAACGTCTTCCTGTGGTTGATTGTCCCCCAGGCCGCATTCTGGGTCACGGTCGGATGGGGCATCGGATTGGCGTTCCACGTTGTGTACTACTTCATCGGCGATGACGGGCCCGAGAACCCTCGCTATCAGAAATACCTCGCCGAGGAACGCGCCCGCGAAGAACAGGACCAAACCTGAGCAAACCGATCACAGGCGACTCCGGTCGGATTGCGAGACCGATTCGCTAGCTCGTAATCACGCCGACCGACGGTACGCATGCCCGCTCCTGATCGGCACATCGGATCGGGCTCACCCGCTCAGATCTTCCAGGATTCCACGCGCGTCGTCGAGGCGCTCTCCGCTGCCAGATCTGTTCGGCCAGATAGCCCTCGCTCGTGGTGATTATCGAGCACTGCACTTGGGCCGATATCGGGCTCGTTGCTTGGTGGGCGTGGGAGGTACGTACCGGTTGCTGCCGCGGTGTCCCATGCATGAGGAACCGAGCCGCTGCCAAGCCGTTACGTCACTCTGGTTGCGGGTGACGGAATCCGATCAACCCCTCACGTCCGGAACTGCTTCGCAGGGCCTGGGGCCAGGCCTCAGGGACGTGTCGCAGCGTGCTTCTTCGCGGGCCAGGTGTACGCGCGCCAGAGGATCAACACATTGAAGAGCACGTAGAACACCCCGAGGTAGTACTCCCAGCCCTCTGTCGCATCGATGAAGAAGCCGATGTTGAAGAACAAGTACAGCGGGGCCACGATCAGATTTGTGAGCCGAACGTAGGTCGGAGGCCCGACCAGGGTGAAGACGACGACAAGCGTCAGCACAATGGCAGTCGTGGGCGCAATGAACTGCACAACCGTGTCCGTGGCAGGTTCGCCCATCTCCTGGACCAAGGTGAACATGTCCCCAAAGATCCAGAGGATGAAGTGGCAGATCCAGAGGACAGCGAGCACGACCCGGACGTTCACCCTCATGTCCACCAGACTCGACTCTGGCAAGTCTTGATCTTTCACAGGCTCTCCCGATTGACCCATCCCATGCTCGTGGCTCGCAGCAGACCGAAGTAGGGCCTCATGTCCCAATCACCGCGCCATGTGCGCTGAATGCGGAGCCCGTCGGCGGGGGTGCCACTGATCGCCAGTTCGGCGGCGCATTCCCCCTCTCATCGACAGCGCGACAGCCGTTCGATACCCGGCGCTATCTCGCGAATGTCCCGCCCGGTAACGGCGGCTGATATCGCGACCGCTCCTGGTGATCGCGTTCCCGGGCGCCCGACTCGGGCCGAACTGTTGTGGTCGTTGCGCTGGCGTTGGGGGGTACGGCGTGCGCGTTCTCGGGCGGTCTCGGACCTCGTCGTTTGCCGGAATCCAAAGTGTCCTCGTCTCAGGTGCGGGTCGTCAACCGGGCACGACTACGAGACCACCAGCATGGCGTGATCCCACAACCAACCCGTCCGCGATCCGGGGGGCACACCAAACTTGTGTATCGCCCGGTAGGCGGTGGACGTTACGTCGCGCCCGTCTGACGGCCCCGGTCGTTCCGGGAAGCTCGCTCTGGATGTCTTCTGTCAGGATGGTGGTATGTCAGATCTCGACAGCGACCCCCGTACGGACCCAGGTCATACTCCCTGGTATCTCGAGGGGAACTTCGGTCCCGTTTTCGACGAGGTCACTGACGTCAAACTGCGAGTCACGGGTTCCATCCCGCCGTCGCTGTCGGGCCGCTACCTGCGCACGGGATCCAATCCGCCCTCGGGGATGTCGAGCCACTGGTTCGCCGGTGACGGGATGGTGCACGGTGTCCGCCTCGACGCCGGCAACGCGGTCTGGTACCGCAACCGGTACGTCCAGACCACCAGGCTCGTGAAGGGATTGGATGCAGCCGACCCGGACGTGTTCGCCGACCCGACGGCCGGCTCGGGGAATACGAGTGTGGTGGCCCATGCCGGACGGATCTGGGCGCTGGAGGAACTCCACCTGCCGTACGAGTTGAGCCCGGAACTCGACACGATCGGCTGTGACGACTTCGGCGGCAAGCTGACGACGGCGTTCACCGCACACCCGAAGTTGTGCCCCGAAACCGGAGAGCTGCACTTCTTCGGTTACTCCCCGTTCCCGCCGTTCCTGACCTACCACGTTCTCGATGCGGGCGGAGCGCTCGTGCATTCCGCCGAGATCGCCGTGCCGAAGGGCACGATGATGCACGACTTCATGATCACCCGCGACCACGCCATCTTCATGGACCTACCGAT
>JASJHI010000079.1:0-9758 GCA_033791105.1 Acidimicrobiia bacterium
CGAACGACATCTCCGATCTGTTTTAGGGCTTGTTCGCGCGTACGTTTTCGCGCTTTCGTTCCTCTATCTGACGGAGGTCGTGGTCGCTGTAGGTGGCGCCACCGGGCAGCGCGAAGTCGTAGTAGAAGCCGTTCTCGATCGCGGGGCCGATCGAGAACTTGGCGCCGGGGAACAACTGCGTCACCGCCTGGGCCATCACGTGCGCGGTGGAGTGCCGCAGGACGTGACGACCTTCGTCGGTGTCGCTGGTGATGATCGTGACCGATGCGCCGTCGTGCAGCGGCACGGTCAGGTCGGTGTCGATGCCATCGACCGTTGCGGCCACCGCCGACTTGCGCAGGCCACTCCCGATCGTCGCTGCGAGATCGAGCGCGGTCGACCCGATCGGGAGGTCGTGCGATGATCCGTCGGGAAGCGATATCGCGATCTGCGAAGCGGGATTGTGCGACATGGCGACCCAGGATACGAGCGGTCTCGTCCGAGGCGCGGGCGATTTATGCGACGCCGATCAATGTCTCCGAACTCTGCCCGATAGCACCAGGGTCGTCAGCGGACGGCTCGGGAGCGTCGGCGACGCTGCCCACGTGCGCCTCGATCGTCGGCTCGGTCTCGGCGCGCTCGCCGCCGTAGGCGTTGACGTAGTCCTGGCCTGTCATCTCCCGAATCTCGTACATCACTTCGTCGGTCATCGACCGCCACGCCAGATGATCAGCGCCCCGGTCCGAGTAGCGCTCAGGACGGACCGGCCGGCCGATCGAAATCTTGCAGGATCTGAACGGTATGGGCACAGGAGCATCCGGTGGCTGGATCGTGTCGGTGCCGGTGATCCCGACCGGATAGATCGGGCACCCGACCTTCATTGCCAGCCGCGCAGCGCCCGTGCGTCCCTTGCGCAGCGTTCCGTCGCGGGTGCGCGTTCCTTCAGGAAACATGCCGAACAGCTCGCCGCGACGAAGCACTTCTTCGGCGCTTTGCAGCGCACCCCTCGCGCTGGCGCCGCCCGATCGATCGATGGGAATCATGCCGAGCGCCGGGAACAGGTACTTCGTCTTCCACGAGTTCATGTATTCGGCCTTCCCGACGAAAGAGATGTTGCGCGGAACCATCATCATCAGGAAGGGCGAGTCGATGAAGCTGATGTGGTTGGGGCAGAGGATCGCGGGGCCGTCGTCGGGCAGGCGGTCGAAACCTTCCGTCTCGACGTTCCAGAGCCGGGTCATGATCGGCCGCCCGAACGCGCGAGTGCGGCGCTGGAGGTCTCCTGCACCCTGCTGATCGGCCATTGGATGGAGAGTAGGCGAACGAACAACGAGATGGGAGCGCGAACCGTGAACTTCGTGTGACTCGTTTGTGAATTGGCGAGTCCGCCGGCGTTCAGGCGACGAGATCGACGCCGAGTAGCGCGGCGGGCTTCGCCACCGAGCTACCTGCGCGCGCCGCTTCATCGATGGCGGCGAACGCGCCAGGCGTGTCGAGGTCGTCGTCGAGGCGGTCTCGTACCCGGTCGAGCAACTCGAGATCCTCCGCGCCATCCGAGCTCGAAGTCCAGGAGGTGAGACGTGCATCGTTACGTGGCATCAGCTCGTCGTCCCACTCCCAGGGTGTGCGGTAGTGATGCTCGACGATCGCGAGGCGGATCGCCCGTGCGTCGTGGCGCGTCCGGAGATCGTCCACGAAGACGAGATTGCCGAGGCTCTTCGACATCTTCTCGCCGTCCATCGAGATCAATGCCGTGTGCATCCAGTGCCGCACGAACGGCTCGCCGGTCGCCGCTTCGGACTGCGCCCGCTCACTCTCGTGGTGCGGGAAGATCAGGTCGGCGCCGCCGCCGTGGAGGTCGATCGTCGTGCCGAGTTCACGGAGTGCGAGCGCGGAACACTCGATGTGCCAGCCTGGCCGGCCCGGACCCCACATCGTGTCCCACGAGGGTTCGTCGATCGCAGATGGATGCCACAGAACGAAGTCGAGTGACGACCGCTTGTTCGGGTCGTCGACGTTGCCGCCGCGTTCGGCAGCGAAGGCGAGCATCTCTGTCTCGGAATAGTGGCTGAGCGCGCCGAACGACTCGAACTTCGAGACGTCGAAGTAGACCGAGCCGCCCGCCTCGTACGCGTAGCCGCGGTCGAGCACCATGCCGATGAACCCCCGGATGTCGGGAATCGCCGACGAGGCGCGCGGTGACGAAGCAACCGGCAGGGCGTTGAGCGCGACCAGGTCGCGCGCGAACCTGGCCGCCTCCCCAGCCCCCAGGTCGAGGTAGTGGGCGCCGAGCTCGCGGGCCTTGTCGAACAAGGGATCGTCGATGTCGGTCACGTTGCGGACACAGCGGACGGTGTGGCCGAGATCGATCAGCCGCCGTTGCAGGACGTCGTAGGCGATGAACGTGGCCGCATGTCCGAGGTGGGTGGCGTCATAGGGCGTGATGCCGCAGGTGTACATCAACACTTGATCGTTCGGTTCGAAATCGACGATGGCGCGGCGCGCGGTGTCGTAGAGCTGCATCGGTGCGATCAGGTCCCGATGTCGTCAGCGGGCGGCGTTGCGCGTGGATCGTTCCTGATCCCGGTGAGCTTCGGAGCGACCCGGGTCTTGTACCGGACGTTGAGCTGCAGCAGCACGGCCGTGAACGCCTCGAGCGCGGTTGCGTTGGAGAGTTCGCCGGCGTCGAGTGGGCGGCAGCCGGGAATACCCGCCACGATCTCGCTGACCTGGAGGACGCCGGCTCGGTCATCGCCGCAGATGAGGACGTCGGAGTCGATCGGCTGATCGATCTCGCCGAGCTCGGTCGCCGGCAGGTGGTGGAATGCGGCCACGATGCGGCTGCGCGGTACAGCCGCCTGCACGCGCCCGGCGACGCTGCCGCGCGGCGGGACGAGCGGCTGGAACTCGCGGTTGACGCGCACCAGCGCGTTGGCCATCGACACGACGACCTTGTCCGCGAGCAGCTCCTCATTCTCCTGCGCGGTGCTCGCCGCGGAATCCCACGGCGTCGCGATGACGACGAGATCACACTCGGCCGCGGCCTCGTTGTCGCCGGAGCCGAGTAGATCTTCGAGGTCGGGCCAACGCTCGAGCAGGCTGTCGCGGGCCTCCATCGCCCGGTACCTCGACCGCGAGCCGATCACCGACTCGTAGCCGATGCTCGCGAGCCTGGCAGCGAGACCGCTGCCCGCTGGGCCGGTGCCACCAAGGATGCCGATGCGCATTCGGACAGCGTGGCACACACCGCCACCGGTGCCACAGACCTGCCACTCGATGAGACCGACGACACGTCGGTGCACCCACGCGCGGTACCTTTCGCCGCATGGGTCTTCTCGACGGCAAGAACATCGTCATCACCGGCGTCCTCACCGATGCGTCCCTCGCGTACGGCGTGGCCCGAATCGCGCGGGAGGAGGGCGCACAGATCGTGCTCACCGGCGCGGGCCGGGGACTCAAGCTCACGCAGCGCACGGCCCGCAAGCTCGGCGGCGACATCGAGGTGTACGAACTCGACGTGACCGTGCCCGAGCACGGCGACGCCGTACGTGAGGCACTCACCACGAGATGGGGTCACATCGACGGCGTGCTGCACGCGATCGGATTCGCGCCCGAAGCGTGCCTCGGCGACGACTTCATGGGTGCCTCCTGGGACGACGTCGCAGTGGCCGTTCACGTTTCGGCTTACTCGCTGAAGGCGCTGGCGGACGCGTTCGCACCACTGATGGGCGAAGGCGGCTCGTTCGTCGGACTTGACTTCGACAACCGTCAGGCATGGCCGGCGTACAACTGGATGGGGGTCGCCAAGTCCGCGCTCCAGAGCGTGTCCCGTTATCTCGCGAAGGAACTCGGACCGCGCGGCATCCGGTCGAACCTCGTCGCGGCCGGCCCGATCAAGACGATGGCGGCCAGATCGATTCCCGGCTTCTCACTCTTCGAGGACACCTGGGACGGCCGGGCCCCGCTCGGCTGGGACGTCGCCGACTCCGAGCCCGTGGCCCGAGCATGTGTCGCGCTGCTCTCGGACTGGTTCCCTGCCACCACCGGCGAGATCATCCACGTCGACGGCGGTTACCACGCCATGGGCGCCTGAGCGCGAGGGCCATCGGCGCCAGAGGGCGAGGGCGAAGACCTCCTGTACCGGGACAGACGATCGCGCGGGGCAGCGTTCGGTACCCTGCCCCGCGTGAACCGGCTCGCGGACGAGACTTCGCCATATCTGCGTCAGCATCGCGAGAATCCCGTCGACTGGTATCCGTGGGGCGATGAGGCGTTTGCAGCTGCGCGCACGAGGAACGTGCCCGTGCTGCTGTCGGTCGGCTACTCGGCCTGCCACTGGTGTCACGTGATGGCCCACGAGTGCTTCGAGGACGGCGAGGTGGCAGAGCGGATGAACGACCTGTTCGTCTGCATCAAGGTCGACCGCGAGGAGCGTCCCGACGTCGACGCCGTCTATATGGACGCTGTCCAGGCGATCTCCGGGCGCGGCGGGTGGCCGATGACGGTGTTCGCAACCCCGGACGGCGAGCCGTTCTTCGGCGGCACCTACTATCCGAAAGACTCGTTTCTCAAGTTGATGGAGGCGATCGACGACGCCTATCGGAACCGACCCGACGACATCCGCCAGAACGCCGATGCCCTCGTCTCGGCGCTCCGCCGCTCCGCCGAGGTCGAGCCGGCCGATGGCATCCCGGACGTCGATGCGCTCAACGGTGCGTTGCAGCGACTCGGTCGTGCATTCGACCCTGAGTGGGGAGGTTTCGGGTCCGCGCCGAAGTTCCCGTCCACGTTCAACCTCGATCTGCTGACGCGGGCGTACTTCTCGAGCGGGAGCGACGGCGCTCGACAGATCGTGACGACGTCGCTCGACGCAATGGCTTCCGGTGGAATGTACGACCACATCGGTGGCGGGTTCTCGCGGTACTCGGTCGACCGCGAGTGGCTGGTACCGCACTTCGAGAAGATGCTCTACGACCAGGCGCTCCTCGTCCCGACGTATCTCGACGGACTCGCGTTGTTCGCTCGCCCGCAGTGGCGACAGGTCATCGAGGAGACGATCGGATACGTACTCACCACGTTGCGGGACCCCGCCGGCGGGTTCTATTCGGCCGAGGACGCAGACTCTCCGGACGAGGAAGGGCACGGCGTCGAGGGCCTGTTCTACACCTGGACACCCTCCGAGGTGCGAGCCGCGCTCGGCGACGCGCCATCCGAACACGTCGAGCGTCTCCTCACGTGGTTCGACATCACCGAGGAGGGGAACTTCGAGGGGCGTTCGATTCCGAACCGCATGCGCCCGCGCGGCGAACTCACCCGACCCGACGACATCGAGCACTCCCGCGCTCTGCTCTTCGCGGTACGTGCTGCCCGTGCTCGGCCAGGCCTCGACGACAAGGTCTTGACCGAGTGGAACGGTCTGTTCCTCTCTGCTCTTGCCCGCGCAGGAGCCGCTCTCGGCCGCAGCGACTGGCTCGACGCGGCAACCACCAACGCGGAGTTCCTCGTCCGCGAGCTACGCCGACCGGACGGCCGGTGGTTGCGGAGCTGGCAGGCTGACGGCACTCCGCCGGCGCGCCACGACGCACTGGCGGCTGACCACGCCGCGCTGATCGACGGCTTCACCCGGCTCGCGGAGGCGACGGGAGCGTCGCGCTGGATCATCGAGGCGCGCCAGGTCGCAGAGACGCTGCTCGACAACTTCTGGGATCCGGGCAGGGGTGGGCTCTTCACGACTGCCGAGGACGGCGAGAGTCTGGTCGCCCGCCAGAAAGATGTCGCCGACAACGCCACCCCGTCCGCCAACTCCAGCGCGGCAGCGGCGCTCCACCGCTTGGCAGCGCTCACCGGGGTGCAGCGCTACGCCAACCAGGCCGATCGCATCCTCCAACTCATCAGCGGATCGATCGACGAACGCACGGCCTCGATGTTCTCGAATGCGCTCGTTGCCGCCGATGCCCGGCGACGTGGCTTCACCGAGATTGCGATCGTCGGTGACCGGCCCGACCTCGTTCGCGCCGCCCAGCGCGTGTGGCGACCCGACACCGTTCTCACGTGGGGTGAGCCATACGACTCGCCGCTCTGGGATGGCCGCGCGGACGGGTATGCGTACATCTGCCGCAACTACACGTGCGAACTCCCCCACGACACCGTCGAGTCGTTCACCGCGGCCCTGGCCGGACGGCCGGGGGCCGGAGCCTCACCACCGTCCTGAGTGGATGATCTCGGCGCTGCGCCGACGGGGTCGTGCCGCGCTACGGCCTACGTGCGAGGCGCCGTCGCCCGCAGCATCCCGAGGTCTCGTCGCCGCCTCGGCAGCAGCGGTGACTTCCTCGACCGGGTGGCCGAGCGCGATCGCACCGAGGAGCTCGAGTCCGGTAGGGATGTCGAGGGCCCGGCGGAGTTCGCGTTCGCCGCGAAAGACGCCGAAGAACAGTGCGCCGAGCCCGGCCGCTTCCGCCGCGAGCAACAGCGTCATCACCGACATCGACGCATCGATGGTCCAGTAGGGCGCCGGCCACGCGTCCGGCCCGACCCCGAGTCCTGTCTGTGCCTTGTCCGGTTCCGAGTACCGGTCGGTGTAGGCCTTCGCGTCGGCGAGCGGGAGGGCAATGATCGGTGCGCTGAGCAATCGCTTCCACCGGAAGGAGTCGCGCCGCACCGCCGGCAGGGTGATGTCCCAGAATCGGCTGGTTTGCGGACCCTCCAACACGACGAGATGCCACCCTTGGGTCTTGCCGGCGCTCGGGGCGCGCGCGGCGAGGTCCACGAGCTCCTCGAGGGCGTCCGCGGCGACCGGGGTGTCACTGAACGCCCGCGTCATCCTCCGGCGACGCACCACGTCGCCGAACTCGGGCATCGGACCTGTCAGCGCTTGCCGAGCTTGACGAGTTGCTCCGCCATCGTCCAGCCGTACACGATCATCGCCCCACCACGCCTGGGCAGCTGAGTGAACAGTTCGACGTGTTCAGCGTCGAGCCGTTCGGGCTTGGACGACTCGAAGTCGAGGAACCCGTGTTGCGCGCCGTTGCTGGAGATGAACGTCTTCGCGTCGTATTTGGCATCGACGGAGAACCGCTTCGCGAGGCGTCGACCCCATGCGCGCTCTTCGCCCACTGCGTTCGAGCCGGGGGACGGCGTGACGTCCTCGAGTTCCTTGAATGCGACAAGGCCGTCCGCATTGACGAAGCGGCAGCCGACGACCACGTCCTCGTCCGGGAATGCCATCAGCGCGCGGTGGTACGCCTCGCCCATCAGGCCGCGCAACACCTGGTCGCGCTTGGATGACCGGCGCACGCTCATCAAGCCGAGCAACACGCATGGGGTGCCGCCGATGCGCTCGAGTGTGGAGAAACTGAACCCGTGGAGCTTGTCACCGAACCTGGCCGTAGTGACCAGCACCCAATCCTCTTTCGCCTTCGAGAGTTGGCCGGTGCTGAAGGCCTCCTCCATCGATGCGAGTTCGTCGAGGTCGGAGTCCGTGAGGGCTGCAGCGTCATTGGTCGCAACGTCGAGTGCCATCACGCCCTATTCTGCCACTCGCGGTCATGCTCAATTCAAACCGCGGGACGAAATGGCTTCAGAGCAGCACGGCTTCGTGGCCGAAAGCCATGCGTAGTTCGCCCACGGATCGGTCGAGGTCGACCCGGAACTCGTCGGCCAGCTTCAGCACCTGACCGTGTCCGACATCGACCATCACGAGGCTGTCGCCGGGATGTTCGCGCAGGATCCGCTTCAGTCGCAGGATCTTCAGCTCATCGAGCGAGGTCGACGGCATGCGGAGCCGGAGCGGTGCGGCGGGACCGTCGGCGAGCCCGGACAGCACGGAGATCGTGTGACCGATCAGGCCGAAGCGGGACTCGTCGCGACGGTCGAGTCGGCCCTTGACCGACACGATGACGTCGTCATCGAGCTTGTGGCCCTGTTCGGCAAGTGTGCGTGGAAAGACCGTGACCTCGATCGACGCATCGAGATCTTCGAGCACGAAGACGGCCATCTGGTCGCCCTTCTTGGTGAACTTGCGAGCGAGGTTCGTGATGACCCCTCCGACCAGGACCTGCGCGCCATCGTCCATCGTCGGAAGGTCGAGGAGGCTGTGCTCGACCTGGCGCTTGAGCGCGGCTTCGACACCGAACAGAGGATGATCCGACACGTACAGCCCGAGCATCTCCTTCTCGAATCGAAGCTGCTCGGTCTTGTCGAACGCGAGGTCGGGGATCGATGTCCGCTCGTCGAAGCCATCGCCGCCACCGTCCGCGCCCCCGCCGTCGCCGTCGCCCCAGTCGCCGAAGAGGCTCATCACGCCCTTCTCGCGCTCGCGTCGGCGTTGCACCGTCGTATCGATGATGTGCTCGAACGTGGTGAGCAGCCCGCGACGGGGGTGGCCGAGCGAATCGAACCCGCCCCCCTTGATGAGCGACTCGATCGTTCGCTTGTTGAGTACCGATTCGGGAACCCGCTCGGCGAAATCGTGGAAGTCGATGAACGACCCGTTCGCGTCGCGTTCCGCGAGGAGGAGTTCGACCAACCCCTCCCCCACGTTGCGCACCGCCGACAATCCGAATGTGATCGCGCCGGGGCTGCCGACGGGAAGGGTGACGCCGTCGGGTAGCGCGCTCGGGTCGAGCGCTGCGAAGTCGGTCATCGACCGGTTGACGTCGGGCGGCAACACCTTGATGCCCATCGAGCGGCAGTCCGCGAGGTAGGTCGCTGCCTTGTCCAGGTTGCTCTTGACGCTCGTGAGCAGGCAGGCCAGATACTCGACCGGGTAGTGCGCCTTGAGATACGCGGTCTGATACGTGACCAGCCCATATCCGAACGAATGGCTCTTGGCGAACGCGTAGTCGGCGAACTTCTCGATGATGTCGAAGAGCTCTTTGCCGAGCGCACGGCCGTAGCCCGTGGCCTCGACTCCGGCCTCGAACGCGTCGCGTTCCTTGGCCATCAACTCGCGGACCTTCTTGCCGCACGCCTTACGGAGGTTGTCGGCCTCGGCGAGCGAGTAGCCGGCGAACTTCTGCGCAACGCGCATCACCGACTCCTGGTAGATCATCAATCCGAACGTGTCCGAGAGCACCTCCTCGGCATCGTCGTGGAAGTACTCGACCGGCTTGCGTTCGTTCTTGCGATCGGCGTAGTCGTAGTGCATGTTGGCGCTCATCGGACCGGGCCTGTAGAGCGCGATCAACGCAGCCACGTCCTCGAACGAGTTCGGCGCCATCGCCCTGAGGAGTTGACGCATCGGCGGCGACTCCAGCTGGAACACCCCCATCGTGTCGCCGCGCGAGAGCAGTTCGAAGGTCAGCGCATCGTCGAGGGCGACTTCCTCGATGAGGAAGTCCGGATCGTCGCCGGCGCGGATCATCGCGACCGCATCCGTGATGACGTCGAGGTTGCGGAGCCCCAGGAAGTCCATCTTCAGGAGGCCGAGATCCTCGACACCGTGCATCTCGTACTGCGTCACGACCGGTGCATCTTCCGGTGGCTGGCCGGACTCGGGCTTGCGCTGGATCGGAAGGTACTCGGTGACCGGGTCCTTGGTGATCACAACAGCGGCCGCGTGGATACCGTCGCTGCGCTTGAGACCCTCGAGTCCCTTGGCGACGTCGACGACGCGCCGCACGTCGTCGTCGGAGTCGTACATCGCCCTCAGGTCGGTGGCTGCCTTGTACCCGTCGGCGTACTTGTCGATCTGCTCGAAGCAGTAGCGCAAAGGCGTGTCACGGCCCATGACGAGGGGCGGCATCGCCTTGGCGATCTTGTCGCCCAGCCCGTAGGGGTAT
>JASJHI010000080.1:0-13933 GCA_033791105.1 Acidimicrobiia bacterium
CCCCGCCCGCGGGGGGGGCGTCGTCGCTTCGCGCCGGGGCTTGGGGCGCCGCCGCCTGGGGGGGGGGTGTGGCGGTATCTATTCCGACCCCCACGGCGGTGGCCTCTCCGCCCGCCAGCCGGACGGCGTCGATCGCTGCGGTGAGAAAGCGACCGTCGCCGCATGCCGGGTCGAGAATTCGCAGGGTGCGTCCACGCCGTGACGCGACGAACGCTTCGTCGACGACCGCACCGATGACCGCATCGACGAGGTGTTCGGGGGTGAACCACGCGCCGCGCTGCTTGCGTTCGCTGTCGGCGGCCACCATCCCGGAAGGCTACGACGCGGGGACGGGCGTCTACAGTTCCGGACGTGGCCAAAGCCTCGCCGTCCACGTTCCCCCACGTCGAGTACGACGTCGCTTCCCGGCACCTGTCGTTCGACCGTGATGCCTGGGCCGACCTGCGCGCAGCGACACCACTGACGCTGCGCCAACCCGAGCTCGATCGCCTCCGTGGCATCAACGAACGCATCGATCTCGACGAGGTGACGGCGGTGTACCTCCCGCTCAGCCGGCTGCTGAACCTCTACGTCAGCGCCACGCAAAGCCTGCACAAGGTGACCGCCACCTTCCTCGGTGCCGGCGCACCGAAGGTGCCGTACGTCATCGGCGTGGCCGGATCTGTTGCCGTGGGCAAGAGCACCTTCGCCCGCATCCTCGAGGCGCTGCTCGCCCAATGGCCGGATCACCCGAAGGTCGACCTGATCACCACCGACGGCTTCCTGTACCCGAACGACGTGCTCGACGAGCGCGGAATCATGCACCGGAAGGGCTTTCCGGAGTCGTATGACACCCGCGAGCTGCTGCGGGTACTGCGCGAGATCAAGAGCGGGCACGAGCGGGTCGAGGCGCCGGTCTACAGCCACGTCGTCTACGACATCGTCGACGACGAGCACGTGGTGATCGAGCGGCCCGACATCGTCATCCTCGAGGGTCTCAACGTGCTGCAGACCGGCGAATCGGCGACGGAGTTCGTGAGCGACTACTTCGACTTCTCGATTTACATCGACGCGGCGGAGAGCGACATCGAGCAGTGGTACGTCGAGCGGTTCTTGACGCTGCGCGAGTCGGTCTTCCAGGACCCCGACAGCTTCTTCAAATTCTACGCCGAGTTGAGCGACGATGAGGCCGTCGACGTGGCTCGCAGCATCTGGCGCGAGATCAACGGCCGCAACCTGCGTGACAACATCGCCCCGACCCGCGACCGGGCCTCCCTGATCGTCCACAAGACCGCCGACCACCACGTCGACGAGGTCCGGCTCCGCCGACTCTGAGCTCAGCCCGACAACCCCAGCCAGGCGGGGACGTCAGCGATCGAGGCCAGTTCGACGACGTCCTCGTCGTGGGTCTCGACGTGTTCGAGTTCCCAGGTCAGGTGATAGGGAATGTGCACCGCGTGACCGCCGAGCGACATCACCGGAAGGATGTCGCTGCGGACGGAATTGCCGATCATGCAGAAACGCTCGGGCTCGACGCCGAGCCGGGCGAGGATCTTGGCGTAGGTCGGACTGTCCTTCTCGAGCACGATCTCGATCTCGTCGAAGTGATGATCGAGCCCCGATGTGGTGACCTTGCGCGTCTGGTGCACGAGGTCACCCTTGGTGATCATCATCACGTCCGCCGCGGCGGCCACCACCGCGAGCACCTCGGGCACGTGCGGCAGCAGATGCACGGGCTCGGTGAGCATGTCGCGACCGAGATCGATCAACTCCTCGATCACCGCCGTCGGCACCGTGCACTCGGTGATCGTGACGGCGGCCCGGATCATGGACAGCGTGAACGCCTTGGCCCCGTAACCGGTGACCGAGATGTCTGCTCGTTCGGTGGCC
Organism: Acidimicrobiia bacterium; assembly: GCA_033791105.1. Lineage (GTDB taxonomy): Bacteria > Actinomycetota > Acidimicrobiia > Acidimicrobiales > Ilumatobacteraceae > JASJHI01. The sequence goes on from JASJHI010000080.1 coordinate 1,870, forward strand.
CGCAACGCTGCGTCGACGTCGACTCCTGTCGGCGCGTAGGGCTCGACGAGGTCGACGAACCGGTGCTCGGCGGCGCGGAACGAGTCCTCGCAGCGCCACAACGTGTCGTCGGCATCGAACGCGATGAGGTCGAACTGGTCGGCCCGGCGGACGCCCGTGGATGCCGCCATCACCAGCTCGCCGTCTCAGCGGTGGATCGCATTGAGGTAGTTGTAGACGGTGATCCGGCTGACGCCCATGGCGTCGGCGACGTCCTCGACCGCGCGCCGCAGGATGAACGCGCCGCGCTCGTCGAGTAGTCGGACCGCCCGCTGTTTGTCGGCTCGAGACAGCATCGGCAAGCTGCCACCGAGCTCGGTCTCGACGGACTCGATCAGGCGGTCGAGTGCACCGTGCAACGGCGGCAGGCGCACGGCGGCGACGACTCGACCGTCCCAGACGAGCGGGACGTCGCTGGGCTCCGCGTCGGCAGGGCTCACGAACGACGCGCCGACCGCCTCGACGACGGGGCGCGTCGCGTCGACGAGCGGGTGCGCGCTGGAGACCGCAGAAGTCACCCCCCAGAGGATACGTCCTCGATCTGCCGTCGATCCGCGGCGGGCGTATCGAGCGATGTGGGTTCACCCCGCACCCATCACGCGCCGCAGTTCGTCGGAGCGGGCGATGCAGTCACGGCCCGCCATCCCGAACGCCTCGTTCAGCTTGTGGAGGGCCTGCTTGAACGATCCATTCCACTCCTCGACGAAACGCTCGCGCGCGGGACCCTGCCAAGTCGTGCCGCCGAGCACACCGTCGACGGAACTCATCACCGACGTGATCGCGTCGATCTGCCGGTTGAGCGTGGACCCGAGGTGGGTGAGCTGTTCGGGATTGGCGCCGTACATCGACATGGGTGTCCTCCGTGGATTCCTGGGTGGGTTCTGACGCGGGGACAGTGGGCGGCGCGATGCGGGGACCGGAAGCCCCGACCGGAATCCGCTCCACCGCCCACGAGTACGATCGGGTCATGTCGAGCAAGGATCACGCGTCCGAATCGAGTGGGCCGGTGCCGGTCGACGAGGGGGGCGACCCGGCGATCGCGACGACGCTCGAGCACGCCGACGATCTGCTCGGCGATGCCATCGATCTGCGACGGCGGCTCCACGAGCATCCCGAACTCGGCAACGATCTCCCGAACACCACCGAGCAGGTGCTCGGCGCGCTCGACGGCCTTCCGCTCGAGATCACACTCCACGAGACGACCAGCGGTGTCGCCGCACTGCTCGAGGGGTCGCAACCGGGCCCGACGATCCTGTTGCGCGGCGACATGGATGCGCTCCCGATGCCCGAGGACACGGGCGTCGACTTCTCCTCGACGGTCGACAACGTCATGCACGCATGTGGGCACGACCTCCACACGGCGATGCTCGAGGGCGCCGCCAACCTGCTCAGCGAGCGCCGCGACGAGATCGCCGGGCGGGTGTTGTTCATGTTCCAGCCGGGCGAGGAGGGTCACCACGGCGCCAAGTTCATGCTCGACGAGGGCCTCCTCGACGTGCCGGCATTCTCCGACGGCACCGACTCACCGGTCGATGCGGCCTTCGCGCTACACGTCACCTCGCTGCTGCCCACCGGGTTCGTCAGCACGCGCGGCGGAGCCGTGATGGCCTCGGCCGACACCGCGCGGATCGAGATCACCGGGAAGGGCGGGCACGCGAGTTCGCCGCACTTCGCGCTCGACCCGATCCCGGTCGCGTGTGAGATCGTTCAGTCGCTCCAGACGATGATCACGCGCTCGATCGACGTCTTCGACCCGGCGGTCGTCACCGTCGGCCGGATCATCGCCGGCACGACGTCGAACGTCATCCCCGAATCGGCGACGATCGACGCCACGATCCGAACGGTGAGCGAGCGGACGCGTTCGAAGGTCCACGACGGCATCCGGCGGGTGGCCGAGGGCATCGCGGCCGCGCACGGCTGCGAATGCGAGGTCACGATCAACATCGGGTACCCGGTGACCACCAACGATCAGGCGTACGCCGACCACTCGCTCGAGTTGGCGAGCGATGTCGTCGGAAGTGATCAGGTATTCGCCCTCCCGAACCCGGTCATGGGGGCCGAGGACTTCAGCTACGTCCTCCAACGGGTGCCCGGTGCGATGATGTTCCTCGGTGCCACGCCACACGACCGCAACCCGACGGAGGCTGCACCGAACCACTCGAACCGGGTGTACTACGACGAGGCTGCGATGACGTCGGGCATCGCGCTCTACTCCACCGCAGCGCTGCGCCACCTCGCCCCCGCCAACTGACACGCCTCCGGCCGCCCCGCCGGACGATCTGGGGCGATCGTGTTCCGGAACGTGGCACAGATCGGTCCCAGATCGGCTTGTCTCGGGGCAGCTCCCCCGATCAGGTGTGATCGGGATGTGCGGCGACCGTGAGTCGGAGGGTCACGATCTGGAACGGGGCCAGCGTCAGCGACACGATGCCGTCGCCCACCTCCTCGCCCGCCGTGTCGTCCTCGAGCAGGTTCGTGCGCGCGGCCGACTCGATGCGCCGCGCAGCGCGCACGACGATCGGAGTGCGATCACCACACGCCTCGTGCAGCCGGATGATCAGGTCGCCACTCTCGTCGTCGGCGAGTTTCACGGCATCGACCTCGACGCCCACTGCCGTGACGCCGCCCGCGTCCAGCACCTCGACGAGCGAGGCGGGTGATCCCTCGCCATCGCCCTCGCCATCCCCCTCGACAACCCGTGGTGGGCCGTTGAGGGTGGCCGCAGCAGCCCGCACCGTCCCCAGATCGCCGTCGTGTGGGCGGAGCGCGAGCGTGACGGCATGCTCGCCACGGTCCGCGTCGGGATCCGGATAGCGGGCGGCGCGGGCAAGACTCACCCGTACAGCCCCGTCGAACACGCAGTGGCCGTAGCGGCCGTTGTTGAGCACCGCTACACCGAAGTTCGGCTCCGCCACGCTGACGAATCGATGAGCGCAGACCTCGAACTTTGCCGCGTCCCAGGGGCTCGATGGATGGGTCGGACGGGAGACGACGCCGAATTGGACATCGCAGTGCGCGATGTCGGCACGGACGTCGAGCGGGAACGCGATCGACAACAGGTGTTCGTCGTGATGCCAGTCGAGATCGACGTGCACGCGCAGTTCCCGCGCACCGGCACACAGTTCGTACACGAGCGCACACGTCGACGGTCCGAACGTTCGCGTGACGCGCACGCGGCCGACGAGCGGTCCATGATCGAGCACCTCGACGAGCACCGCACCGTCGGACGGCATCGGTTCGCTGAGCGCACGGGAACCCCGGCGGGTCCAGGCCTCGAGATCCCACGCGTCGTACTCGACAGGCTGGTCGCGGGCGAGTTCGAGCACCGCGAGCTGCGACTCGGGTGGCACGATCTCGCGGACACGTTCGAGGTCGATGACCGAGTAGATGTTGCCGGCCGCGTCCCAGCGGATCGCGAGCCGCCCGTTGATCATGGACGACTCGGTGACGACGACCCGGTCGTCGACCGGCCGAGCCGCAAACGGCGCGAGACCGAGCGCGGGCACGGCGGCACGGAGTGCGATCGAGCCGTCGCTGAGTTCTTGGGTCGGTGCGTCATGCGACGGTGAAGCAGGCGGGCCGTCGATGACGATGACTCCGTCGATGGGGGCGTCCGAGGGATTCGCGAGCCATCGACCGCTCGGTGCGAGCGCGCGCAACGATTTGCGGATCCTGCCGTCGAGTTCGCTCTCGACGCGGGCGAAGACCGCTTCGGCGTCGTCGTGGACACAGGCGATCGAGGAGCCGGGAAGAATGTCGTGGAACTGCTGCGTGAGCACGTCGCGCCAGAGATCGTCGACGTCCGCCGACGACCCGAGCGCAGCCGCCCACAGCTCCGCCTCGACGAGCAGGCGCTCGCAGCGCCGGTTGCCGACCTTGGTCCGCAACTGGCTCGTCAGCGTGCCGCGATGCGTCTCGAAGTAGAGCTCGCCCCGCCACACGGGAACGTCCGCGCCGTACGTTGCCTCGCGCTCGACGCGCCGGAAGAAGTCGGCCGGCGCACCGATCTCGAGCCGCACCGCCGGATCGATGTCGGCAAGGCGCCTCGCCCGTTCGAGCATCTCCCTCGTCGGCCCTCCCCCACCGTCGCCGTACCCGAACGGCATCAGCGACGCCGAACTCCAGCGATGCTCGCGGAAGCGTTCGATCGACCCGGCGACCTCCTCGGGGGTGATCTCCGCGTTGTACGTGTCGACCGGCGGGAAGTGCGTGAGGATCCGAGTGCCGTCGAGACCCTCCCACCAGAACGTGTGGTGCGGGAACCGGTTCTGCTTGTTCCACGACAGCTTCTGGGTGACGAAGCGCGTCATCCCCCCGGCGGCGAACACCTGCGGGAGTCCAGCGGGATAACCGAAGACGTCGGGGATCCACACCTCGTCGCATCGGCGGCCGAAACGCTCCTCGAAATACCGTTGCCCGAACACGATCTGGCGGACGAGGCTCTCCCCCGACGGGAGGTTCATGTCGGCCTCGACCCACATGCCGCCGACCGGGAGCCACTGCCCGCGCTCGACGCGCTCGACGATCCTCGCGAACAGCTCGGGGTGGTTCCGCTCGATCCACGCGTATTGCTGGGCTTGCGAACACGAGAACCGGTACTCGGGGTACTCGTCCATCAGCGCGACCGCCGACGAGAACGTGCGGGCGCACTTGCGCTCGGTCTCGCGCGTCGGCCACAACCAGGCGGTGTCGATGTGCGCGTGGCCGGTCGCGGTCACGACATGCCGGTGCTCGCTCGGGGTGGTGGGCGCGAGGTGCGGTGCCAATGCCCGGGTCGCGGCAGCTGCATCGGGAATCCGGTCGAGGGCGGCGATGATCGCGTCGAGCATTCGATCACGGCGTGGGTCACCGATCGGCGTGGCGCGCATCACGCCGTCCAGTACCTCGAGATCCTTGGCGAACGAATCGACGTCGGCATCGACCAGCACGAGATCGGCGCGGCGGAACGTGTACAGCGGTCGGTCACCCGCCGTCGCTGGTGACCCCATCGGCGACGGACGGAACTGCGGAAACGACGGATTCGATGCCGCCTCGACCAGCAGCCCGACCGGGCCCGGCTCGCTACCGAGTGCGTAGTTCGTCCGCATCGGGTGGATCCCCTGCAACGGACGGGAGACGCCTTCGTCATCGATCTCGACCACCAGTCCCTCGGCCTGGAACCCGGCCGGCGCGCGAGTGAAGCCGAGATCGATGACGGCTTCGACCGGTCCGCTGGCCCATTCAGCGGGCACCTCGCCCGAGAGGCGGAACCACGTCGTGGCCCACGGTCGTCCCCAGGTCGCGCCGACATCGAAGCCGGTGAGATGTTCCGGATCAGGCCCGGACTCGATCGTCAGCGGGCGGTGGTCGACCTCGACCGTGGGGAGCACACGCTCCCACAGCTCGCGGCGGATCCGCTTCTCGAGCAGCTCCCGGTCGTCGTGCACCCGCGCCAGCGTACGCTCGGCGCCGGGACGACGGCCAGTGGCGTCAGGCCGTCATCACCTCGAACGCCTCGGGACCGTTGCGGCCGGCGGCGACCGTGAACGTGACGCGGGCGTTGTTGTCGAGCGTCTTGAATCCCTCGTCCGTGTTGTTGGCGATGTTCGTGTAATGGACGAACAGGTCTGCTCCTCCGGCATCGGGCCGGATGAACCCGTAGCCGCGACCGGAGTTGAAGAACTTGACCGTGCCACCGGTGGTGCTGCCCGACAGGTTCGACGGCGCTGCGACCGGTGCCGGCTCCTCGACCGGCGCAGCCACGGCGACCGTGAGCGCGTCGAGATCGGGCGAGTTGAAGCTGGGCGTCAGACCGACACCGCGTTGGAGGGAACGGATCGCCTTCTTCTGGCTGTGGTCGAACAACGAGACGACCGTGCCCGTCGCACCTGCGCGGGCTGTGCGGCCCGAGCGGTGGAGGTAGGTCGAGTCATCGGCGGGCGGATCGAAATGCACGACTGCGGAGACGCCGGTGACGTGGATGCCGCGGGCGGCGACATCGGTGGCGATCAGCGCGGACGCCGAGCCCTTCTTGAACGCGGCGAGCGCCCGGTCACGCTGGGCCTGGCTACGGCCTCCATGGATCGGCTCGGCCTTCACACCCTGGCGGGCGAGCTGCTTGGCGAGCCGGTCGGCACCGTGGCGGGTGCGGCTGAAGACGATCGACGAGCCCAGGCGGTCGATGATCTGCGCGGTGACGCCGACCCGATCGAGCCGGTCGAGCAGCCAGAAATGGTGCTCGGCCGCGTGGATGTCCGGCCCCTTCGGGCCGACCTCGTGCAGCACGGGGTTGCGCTGGAAGTCGTTGACGAGTTTCTTGACCGGCCCCTCGAGCGTTGCCGAGAACAGGAGCACCTGGCGGTCGGCGGACGTCTGCCCGACGATGCGCCGCACGGCGGGGAGGAACCCCATGTCGGCCATCTGGTCGGCCTCGTCGACGACGACGGTCGTGACATCGCCGAGATCGATCGCCCGCATTTCGATCAGGTCCTCGAGGCGGCCGGGACAGGCGACGATGAGTTCGGTTCCGCGGTCGAGCGCCTTGCGCTGACCGCCGTAGCCGACGCCGCCGTAGATCGCTGCGGCCCAGTGGCCCGCAGCCTTGGCGTAGGGAGCGAGCTCGGCCATGATCTGTTCGGCGAGTTCACGCGTCGGTGCGAGCACGAGGGCGACGGGTCGCTTCGGACGTGCATCGGTGAGCCTCGCCACGAGCGGAAGCCCGAAGCCGAGGGTCTTGCCGGACCCGGTCGGTGCGCGACCGGCGACGTCGCGGCCGGCGAGCGCGTCGGGGATGACGGCGGCCTGGATCGGGAACGGCTGCTCGATGCGCTGCTTCGCGAGCCGTTCGACGATCGAGTTCGGCAAGCCGAGGTCAGCGAAGGTGACGTCGACGGCGTCGGCGCCCTCGGGACGTTCAGCGTCGGACATGGATGAATGTGCTGCGCGCGGCGCAGCATCGATGGTGGTCATTTGAAATACCTCTATGGTTCGAACTCGACAGCGTGACAGCCGGAGCAGGAAAACCATCCGAAGCACGCTCACCGGTCGGGGGGTCGACCGGCGCGACAGACCATGCTATCGGGGATCAGCTCGACTCGCACCGGTGGCGTCGCTCCATCCGCATGTCCACGACCGCAGCCGCACTACGTTGTGGTGGCACGCCGAGCACGGCCTGCGGCCCGAAGAGAGGGAGGCGTCCATGTCCGTCGTCATCGAACCCGTTGAAGTCAACGCCGACTATCCGGAGCGAATCGCCAACTGGCGACCGCTCGTGAGTTGGCTGCTCGTCATCCCACAGATGTTCGTCGCGGCCATTCTCGGCTGGCTTTTCGGAATCCTCGCGATCGTCGCCTTCTTCACGGTGCTGTTCACGAAAAAGATTCCGCGCGGCGTCTTCGACTTCATGGTGATGACGTTGCGCTACTCGTGGCGCACCAACACCTACGCGATGTTCATGCGCGAGGGCTACCCCCCGTTCGATTTCACCGCCGCCTCCGCTGCCGACGACCCGTCGGTCCCGGCCGATCCTGCCCACCTCGGCATCGACTATCCCGAAGAGCTCAACCGCTGGCTCCCACTCGTCAAGTGGTTCCTCGCGATCCCGCACTACATCGCTTTGTTCTTCCTCGGCATTGCGGGCTTCTTCGTGTGGATCTTCTCCGCGTTCGCCGTTCTCTTCACCGGCAAGTACCCCGAGGGCGCGTTCAAGTTCATGGTCGGTATTCATCGCTGGGCGACCCGAGTCCAGTCCTACGTCGGACTGATGCGCGACGAGTACCCGCCGTTCATGCTCGACTGAACGGAGCCACCCCTCGTCGGCCACGATGGGTCGGTGACAGTCGACCGACCCGACGACCAGATGCGGCCGCTCGACGGCCTGCGTGTACTCGACTTCTCGCGGGTGCTGGCCGGGCCACACTGTGGGCGGATGCTCCGCGATCTCGGTGCCGAGGTCATCAAGATCGAACCGCCTGCCGGTGACCTCACCCGGTTCTCCACGCCCCGGCGCAACGGGTTGGCGAGCTATTTCGTACAGCAGAACGTCGGCAAGCGGAATCTGAGCATCGACCTGTCGACCACCGAGGGCGTGTCGATCGTGCTCGAACTCGTCGAGCACGTCGACGTCATCCTCGAGAACTATCGACCGGGCGTGATGGATCGCCTCGGGCTCGGCTACGACACTGTGCGCGCACGAAACCAGCGGGTCGTCTATGCCTCGATCTCCGGCTACGGGCAGACCGGCCCGTGGGTGCATCGCCGCGCGTATGCCCCGGTCGTGGAGGCCGAGACCGGGGTCATCGCCAATCAAGGCCGGTCGCGGCCGGGGCCGCTCACCAAAGATCCGCTCAGCCATGCCGACGCGTACACCGGCGTGGAGACAGCGAGCGCAATCCTCGCCGCGCTCTACCAGCGCGAACGCACCGGTCGCGGCCAACGGCTCGACGTCTCGATGGCTGAGACCATGATGTACGTCAACGACCACTCCCACGACGCGCTGTGGGACGGTGAGGACGATCCGGGCTGGATCCGCAGCTTCCGGCCCGACGACTACCTGATCGTGGAGGTGGCCGACGGTGAGTCGCTGATCATCAGCGGGCACCCGGCAGAGAACGGCACATTCGAACTGCTCGCAGCAGCGATGGAACGCTCGGACCTGCTCGCCGACGAGCGGTTCGGGTCGATCGAGCACCGGCTGGCGAACCTGGGCGCACTCCGCGAAATCGTCCGCGAGTACGCCCTCACCGTGCCGGACGCTGACGAATTCGAGCGTCGATTCTCCGAACACTCACTCGCGGTCGGTCGCGTCCGGGCGGCCGGTGACCTGGCGGCCACCGCGTGGGGGGTCGAACGTGGCGTCGTCGCCGAAATCGACGACCGGGCCGGCGGCACGATCAAGGTGCCGAACGTTCCGTGGCGGTTCGCCGATGGGCCCGGCGTGCGAGTCGACGGCGTGGCCAAGTACCGCGGAGAGGACAACCGAGCGGTGCTCATCGAGCTCCTCGGCTACGACGACGACCGTCTCGACGCCCTCGAGCACGAGGGAGTGCTCTCGAGTCGCATCCCATCGTCATGACTTCGGCTTGCTGAAACGGCGGAGGAGGACCTGTTGGGCGATCGTGGCGACGTGGACTCCCGCCTCGGTGAACACGTCGCCGGTGACGAGCCCGCGGGCGCCGGCGAGACCGTGCGAGCGCGTGTCGAACCAGTGCCACTCGTCGACGCGACTCGACCGGTGGAACCACACCGAGTGATCGAGACTGGCGCCCTGGAACCTGCCTCGGTCCGCCAGCGTGTTCTCGAAGTCCGGATGCGGCGAGCGGGCAGAACGCGACGGTGCGGCATCGGACATGAATGCCAACGCGCAGGCGTTCATGACCGCGTCGTCGCCGATGTCGGTGTCGAGGCGGATCCAGTAGCCGAAGTCGCCGTTCGGTGACACGACGCCTCGACGGTCGAGCAGGCGCCCCCACGAGTAGTCGTGGATCGGCTCTGTGTCCGGCCCTGGCAATGTCTCGGGCAGTCGATTCGACGGCACGTCGGCTTCCTCCTCGGACGTCTGGAAGGACGCGGAGAGGTTGAGGATCGCGCCGCCGGACTGTCGCGCGACCACCTGGCGGGTGCTGAACGACCGGCCGTCGCGTAGCCGCTCGACTTCGTAGCGCACCGGCTCGTCCGGTGTACCCGGCCGGATGAAATAGGAGTGCAGCGAGTGCACTGGGCGCTCGGAGTCGACCGTCGCCGCCGCGGCACGAAGGGCTTGCGCGACGACCTGGCCACCGAAGAGACGGTTGCCCCACGGGTATCGGGCGGTGATTGCGACGAACGTGTCGGGGCCGTGCGGTTCGAGCCGCAACAGATCGAGGAAATCGAAGTCTCCGATTCGGGGCGGCGTCATCTCCGCAGTTTCACCGCAGCGACGGCGGCGGTCCGAATCGCGGCCCCGCCCTAGAGTGCAGAGCGATCCGCGGGAGGAGGTGGCGATGACAATCGGTGTCCTGCAGTCGGCGGCTCTCGGGGTCGCGCTCGCGGCGATCGCGATCGGGTGCGGCGACGCCTCCGCTGACGACTCGGTGGCCGGCTCCGGCGAGGACACGGCCTCGGGCGAACTGCTCGTCTTCGCCGCCGCGTCGCTGACCGATGCGTTCGGCGACATCGAGGACGCATTCGAGAAGGCGTTCCCCGATGTCGAGGTGCAGCTGAACCTGGCCGGGAGCTCGACGCTCCGTGAGCAGATCCTCGGGGGGGCACCCGCGTCGGTGTTCGCGTCTGCGGACGAGACCAGGATGGACGAGGTCGTCGAGGCAGAACTCATTGCGGGTATACCGATGGTCTTCGCGTCGAACACCCTCACGATCGCCGTGCCGACGGCCAATCCCGCAGGAATCACGTCACTCGACGATTTCGCCGACCCGCCGGTCCTCGTCGGCGCGTGCGCGGTCGGCGTTCCCTGCGGCGATCTGAGCGCAGCGGTGTTCACGGCCGCCCGAGTCGACCCGTCGATCGACACGTACGAACCCGATGTGCGCTCGCTCCTCGCCAAAATCGCCGACGGTGAACTCGACACCGGGCTCGTGTACGTCACCGATGTCGCCGCACGCGCCGATGCGGTCGATGAGATTTCGCTGCCACCCGGCATCGATATTGCCACCTCGTATCCCATCGCAACGTTGCTCGACGCACCCAACCCCGAGGCAGCCGCACTCTTCGTCGAGTACGTCCTGTCGGACGAGGGTCGCCGCATCCTCACCGACCACAGGTTCGGTACACCGTGAGCGCGCGGACGTCAGCGGCGTCCCGCCGCGTCGCCGCGCGTCCGATGGTGCCGCTCGTCGTCCTCGCAGCAATCGCCTCGCTGCTCTTCGTGCTCCCGCTGCTCGGGCTGCTGCAACGGACTCCATGGGGCGATCTCCTCGACATCGTCAGCGACGAGGTCGTCCTCGACGCGCTGTGGCTGTCGCTCGTCACATCCGTCGCGGCGGCGATCCTGTCGGTCGTGTTCGGCGTGCCCCTCGCTTGGGTACTCAGTCGTTACCGCTTCCCAGGGCGCCATGTGCTGCGTGCGGTCGTGATCCTGCCGATGGTGCTGCCACCGGTCGTCGGCGGGGCGGCGCTCCTCTTCGCGCTCGGCCGGCGCGGTCTGGTCGGTGAGCCGCTGTACGACGCGACCGGGTTCCTGTTGCCCTTCTCCACATGGGGTGTCGTCGTCGCCAACACATTCGTGGCGATGCCCTTTCTCGTCCTCACGGTCGAGGGTGCGTTCAGCGGTGTCGATCGCCGCTTCGAGACGGCCGCCGCGACCCTCGGTGCATCTCGCTACACCGTGTTCCGCCGCGTCACGATCCCGATGATCGCCCCGGCGCTACGGGCGGGCGTCGTGCTCGCGTGGGCTCGTGCCCTCGGAGAGTTCGGTGCGACCGTCACTTTCGCCGGCAACCTCCAAGGTCGCACCCAGACGATGCCGCTCGCCGTCTTCGTCGGGCTGTCGTCGGACCGCGACGCCGCCATCGCGATCAGTCTCTTGATGGTCACGGTCTCCCTCATCGTGCTCGTCTCTCTCCGCGACCGCTGGTGGCCATCCAAGTGAGCGCGAGCCGATGACCGACCCAGACCGCCCAGATCCAAAAACTTCCGCGGGAGATCGCGCTCAGCGAGATCTGCGCGCACGGGTGGTGTTGCAGCGGCCGAGCGGGTTCTCCATCGATGTCGATCTCGCGGTCGGAGCCGGCACGACCGTGGCGTTGCTCGGACCGAATGGTGCCGGCAAGACGACGATGATCCGGACCATTCTGGACGATATCAGTCCCACCCCCGGAACAGCGTCGATCGCCGGATTGGACTCCCACTCGGACGTCGTCGAGATCCGAAACCACATCGGGTATATGCCCGGTGACCTGGCGATGTATCCCAACCTCACCGGACGGGACACCATTACCTATTTCGCCAACCTGCGGAGCGGCGTCGACTGGTCCTACGTCGACGAACTCGCTGATCGTCTCGATGCGGATCTGTCAAGGAAGGTAGGTGACCTGTCGTCGGGTAACCGCCA
>JASJHI010000081.1:0-3198 GCA_033791105.1 Acidimicrobiia bacterium
CGGAGGAGCACGAGGCTCGGATCGCCGGCCTGTGGCACAGCGGCTTCGGGAACGGCCTCTTCGCCCACCGCCGGCGAACCGCCTGCGGCGAACGAGCCGAGTCGACCAGGAGCGGTCGGACCGCAGACCGCGCGCCCGACCGGGTTGCCGGCGTCGATGACGAACGTGGCCGGAGCCCGCTCGCACATTCCGAGACAGGCCGACGGGTACACACCATCCGGCACGTCGCCCTCGGCGGGTCCGCCCGCGGCGCGGCAGGCGAGATCGATACAGGCGTGTACCTGGTGTGCCGGCCGTTCGTCGGTCGAGAACAATGAGTAGAACGTCGCGACGCCGTACACCTCGGCCGGTGAGATGTCGAGGCGTTCGGCGATGTGATCGATCGCCTCGGTGGTGAGCCAGCCGACACGGTCGTTCACCGCGTGGAGCGTCGCCAGCAGCAGATGGCGTCGGGATCGGTTGCGGCGGCCCCCGACCGCTTCGTGCGCGTCCCTCGCCGCGGGTGCCCCGAGCACGGATTCGACGGCGGTTCGTTCGTCGCTCGTCGGCGGCACACCGCGGGTCCGCAGATCCATGCCGGTCAGTCTCCCGCCGCGACAGGGATGCGGTCGATCCGTACGGCGGTGGCCTTGAACTCGGCGGTTCCCGAGCGGGGATCGGTGGCGTCGATCGTCAGCTGGTTGACGTCGACTTCGTCGGGGAAGTGGATCGACATGAACACGAGTCCGGGTCGGACGGCGTCGTCGATTCGCGCCGGTGCGTCGATCGTGCCCCGCCGTGAGCTGACGCGCACGACGTCGCCGTCGACGAGCCCGAGCCGTGCTGCGTCGCCAGGCGACACGTCGACCGTCTCCCCACGTCGGTTGGGACTGCGGTACCCGCCGGACTGCACACCGGTGTTGTACGAGTCGAGCCGGCGGCCGGTCGTGAGCCGCAGCGGATAGTCGTCGTCGAGTTCATCGACGGGCGGATGGTGCTCGACGACGCTGAACGGTGCCGGGCGTCCGCGATCGGCCGGATCGTCGGCCCACAGTCGCCCGTGGAGGTACGAGGGTTCGATGGCGTCGTCTGAGTAGCAGGGCCACTGCAGTCCACCGAGTTCGTGGATCCGGGTCCACGACATTCCGGCGTGCATCGGGGACAGGCGGCGGAGCTCGTTCCAGATCTCCTCGTGGTCGGAGTACTCCCAGCGATGGCCGAGACGAGCGGCCAGCTCGAGCAGGATGTGGATGTCGTCGCGGGCCTCCCCCGGTGGATCGAGCGCCTTGCGTACGCGCTGCACTCGCCGCTCTGAATTGGTGACCGTGCCGTCGGACTCGCACCACGAAGCCGATCCGGGCAATACGACGTCCGCGAGCTCAGCGGTGCGCGTGCGATAGATGTCCACGACGACGAGATGTTCGAGGCCCTCGAGCAACTCGATCGTGCGACTGACGTCGGCCTCGGACTGCGCCGGGTTCTCACCGATCACGAGTAGCGCCCGCAACGCTCGTCGTTCCATCGCGTCGAACATCTCGGTGAGATGCCAGCCATTCTCCGGTGGCACGGCCGCGCCCCACTCGTCGTCGAACTTCGCGCGCGCGCGGACATCGACGATGTCCTGGAAGCCCGGCAGCTTGTTCGGCAATGCTCCCATGTCGCCGCCACCCTGCACATTGTTCTGCCCGCGCAGCGGCGAGAGCCCGGCGCCGAAGCGGCCGACCTGTCCGGTGAGGAGCGCGAGGTTGCACAGCGAGACCACGTTGTCGACACCGGTGTGATGCTCGGTGATGCCGAGTGTCCAGCACAGTTGCGCTGCGTCGGCGCGCGCGTAGGCGTGCGCGAGCTGGCGAATCGCGTCGGCGGGAACGCCGGTGATCTCGCTTCCACGGTCGAGTGTCCATGACTCCACCGATGTGGCGTACTCGTCGAAGCCCACCGTCGCGCGTTCGATGAAGTCGGGGTGTGTGAGCCCGGCCTCGATGATCTCGTGGGCGACGGTGTTGGCGAGCGCGATGTCGGTGCCGACGTGCAGGCCGAGCCACCGGTCCGCGAATCGGGCCGTCTCGGAGCGCCGCGGGTCGACAACGTAGAGCTGCGCACCGCGATTGATCGCCTGGAGCACATGGTGAAAGAAGATCGGGTGTGCGTTACGGGCGTTCGAGCCCCACATCACGATCACATCGGCGGCTTCTGCCTCCGCGTACGAGGAGGTTCCGCCGCCCGCTCCGAAGACTGTGGACAGACCGACCACCGAGGGAGCGTGTCAAGTCCGGTTGCAGCTGTCGATGTTGTTCGTTCCGAGCGCGATACGGGCGAACTTCTGAGCGATGAAGTTCATCTCGTTGGTCGACTTCGAGCACGAGAAGACACCGGTCGACGCGGCACCCCAACGGTCGCGTGCCGCACCCAGTCCGGCAGCGGCTCGGTCGAGCGCCTCGCTCCACGACGCCTCGCGCAGCGCGCCCCCATCTCGAACCAGCGGCCGGGTGAGCCGTTCCTTCGGCCGGAAGGAGTGACCGCTCATGACTCGAAGCGTAGTTCGTCGCACGGCTCGCCCAATGTGTGGAACAATTCCACATCGTGGAATTCCCGACCGATCTCGCCATCGCCCGAGCTGCCCATCCCAAACCGATTCCGGAGATCGCCCACCGGATGGGCATCTCCGAACATCTGCTCGAACCCTACGGCAGCGACATCGCCAAGATCAGTCTCGACGCCATCGGCGAGATGGCCGATCGTCCGAAGGCCAAGTACGTCGTCGTCACCGCGATCACACCCACGCCGCTCGGCGAGGGCAAGACCACCACCACGGTCGGGCTCGGCCAGGCCATGCAACACGTCGGGAAGAATGCGGTCATCACGCTGCGGCAACCGTCGATGGGGCCCACGTTCGGCATCAAGGGGGGCGCCGCCGGCGGCGGGTACAGCCAGGTGATTCCAATGGAGTTGCTCAACCTTCATCTCACCGGCGACTTCCACGCGGTCACCGCGGCGCACAACCTGCTGTCGGCGATGCTCGACAGCCATCTGCACCACGGCAACGAACTGGGCCTCGATCTCAAGAACATCACGTGGCGCCGAGTGCTCGACGTGAACGACCGTGCGCTGCGCAACATCGTGATCGGGCTCGGCGGCAAGATGGATGGCGTTGTGCGCGAGACCGGGTTCGACATCACCGCCGCGTCCGAGGTGATGGCGATCCTCGCGTTGGCGAGC
>JASJHI010000082.1:0-6241 GCA_033791105.1 Acidimicrobiia bacterium
CGGCCCCCGCGGCCGACGACGCTGGTGCAACCGGCGCGGATCCATCCGGGGGCGCGGCGGCAGGTGCGGGAGGGGGCGCTGCGGCGGCGGGCGGCCCGGCGGCGGCCGCGGGCGCGCCGTGATCCTCGGCGATCGACCGGACCGCGGGCGATGCCGCGGCGGCTGCAGCCACGCTCGGCGCCTGGGAGTGATAGTCGGCGAAGAACTCCTGCCAGGACTCGCTGACGGCGGAGGGATCGGCGACGAACCGCTCGTACATCTCCTCGACGAGCCACGAGTTCGCGCCGAAGTCGGACCCCTGACCATCTGGTGCTGACACGCGAGAGAGCGTACCCCTCGCACGCGAGCGGCTTCCCAGCACACATCCCACCCGATCGCGCCTCCGTCTCGTGTGACACACGGGATGGTTCGCCGCTGCCGCGCACCACTCTCGACAAGTGGGTTGGGACGGCCTCACCCAGGGGGCTGGAATCGGCGGGAGATCAGATGCGTTCGAGCTCGGCGCCGTCGAACAACGGGGTGATGCCGAACGCCGCGACGTCGGCGATGAGCGCGGATTCGTCCGGAGCGACGATGGCCGTGTTCGTTTCCTCGACCTGCGCACCGGCGACGACGGATTCGAGCAGCCGAGCGTCGCTCGTCGTGTTGAGGAACATCTGCGGATCGGCGAGCACATACCGGACAGCGCGGGCGATCGCGTCGGAGTCGGTGAGCGGTTCGTACCAGCTGAATCGTCGCGTCTCCTCGGGGCCCCAGCGTCCGCGCGCGACGGACTTGATCGTCTGTACCGCCACTTCGCGCTCGGCGCAGATCCCCAGCAGTTCGTCGACGTCGGCGCGATAGGCCGGCTCGTCCAACAGGCTGAAATTGACGGGGAGCAGCACCGAGGCAAAGTCGAATCGCTCCAGACTTCGAATGTGTGCCCTGGCGATGCGCAGACCATGCCCCGTGACGCCGATGTGCGCGGTGAGGCCCTCGTCTCGGGCCGTGGCCAGGGCGTGCACCGCTCCCCCGGGCGCGAACGCCGCCTCCCATTCGTCGGGCTCCACGAGGTTGTGCAGCTGAATCAGATCGACTCGCTCGACGCCCATCCGCTCGAGTGACCGTTCGAGGCCATCGCGAGCACCGGGCCCATCGCGGTGTCGAGTCTTGGTGGCCAGGAAGACGCGCTCTCTCTCCGTGCGCAGCCACGGCGCGAGACGGAGTTCTGAGTCGCCGTACCCGGCCGCTGTGTCGATGTGATTGATGCCCCACTCGCGGACGCGAGAAAGCGTGGCGTCGGCGCGGGCCTGGCTCATCGCGCCGAGCGCGGCTGCACCGAAGATGACCCTGCTCGACACGTGCCCCGTGCGCCCGAACGGAGCGGTGGACAGCATGCGACCGATGTTACGCGTCCGCTTCCCGGGGTGACGGCACGAGGGGAAAGCGGGGATCGCCGTCGAGTGGTCCTCCCACTTCCAAACCCTCGGGCTCGTAGGGCGGCGACACCTCCCACGGTCGTGTCGCGAACGTCGCGTCGTCGCCCAGCCACCGCAGGCTGACCGCCCGTCGCGCCGTCGGAAGTTCGTTGCCGGGCGCATCGTGCAGCGTGCGGTAGTGGAACGCGATGAGGTCGCCCGGTTCGACATCGAACGACAGCACGCGGTGTTCATCGAGTTCCGCGTCGAGGTCGGGCACGACCTCGAAATGATGGTCCGCGGACGCGTACGACTCGTGGTCGACGAACCGACGCGGGACGAACCAGCGGTCCCAACGGTGTGATCCGGCGATGAACCGCACCCCGGAGGATGCCGGCACCGGGTCGAGCGGAATCCACATGCTGACGTTCTGGTCGCCGTTGACGCAGTAGTAGGGCTGGTCGTGGTGCCACGGCGTGCGCTCGGCGGCACCGGGCTCCTTGACCAGGACATGCTCGTGGAAGAACCGTACGGCCTCCGACCCCATCAGCTCCCCGGCGAGTGCCGCCAGCGGCGACTCGAACACCACCGTGCGGTACTGCTCGACGTCTGGCCAGGTCACATAGTCGGACCAGAACCCGAGCGCCTCGTCAGCGTCCGTGTACCAGTGCGACCACGCCGAGGGATGCTGTCGATTGTGCTCGACTCCCTCGGCGAGCAACTGGAGGACCTCGTCGTCGACCGCACCGCGGACGATGACCACACCATCTCGGCGGAAGGTCTCGATGTCTGCCTGCATCGCCCCATTCTCGCACCGCCGGTCATGATGGCCATCATGAGCCTCCACCCGACCGATCTGCCAGCCGCGTTCGACAACCGAGTGAGTCGCGACCTCGGCGTCGACATCCCGATCGTGCAGGCACCGATGGGGTGGATCGCGAGGTCACAACTGGCCTCCGCGGTCTCGATCGCCGGCGCGTGCGGCATCATCGAGACATCGTCGGGCGAACTCGACGCCGTGAAGGACGAGATCCGCAAGATGCGCGACCTCACCGAGCGGCCGTTCGGCGTCAACATCGCCCAGGCATTCGTCCGCGACCCGGCGATCGCCGAGTTCGTGATCGACCAGGGCGTCGGCTTCGTGACGACATCGGCCGGATCACCAACGAAGTACACAGCGATCCTCAAGGAAGCTGGACTGACGGTGTATCACGTGGTGCCGACACTCGCCGCTGCGCTGAAGGCGGTCGATGCGGGCGTCGACGGACTGGTCGTCGAGGGCGGTGAGGGCGGCGGATTCAAGAGTCCGACCCCGGTCGCGACGATGGTGTTGTTGCCCTTGATCCGATCGAAGGTCGACGTGCCGATCATCGCCGCCGGCGGGATCACCGACGGGGCAACGATGGCCGCCGCGTTCGCTCTCGGCGCCGAGGGCGTGCAGATGGGAACGCGGATGGTGTCGGCCGCGGAATCCCCCGTGCACCCCAACTGGAAGCAGGCGATCATCGATGCCGCCGAGACCGACACCGTGTTCCTCAACCAGCGCCACTCCCCAGCGCTTCGGGCACTGCGTACCGACCGGTCGAGCGGGCTCGTCGACGCGGAGCACAATGTGTTCGGCGACTTCGGCGAGCCGCAGAAGCTCTACTTCGGAGGCGACATGAATGCTGCAATCGCCCTCTCCGGGCAGGTAGCAGGACGCATCGAGTCGGTCCGCCCGGTGGCCGACATCATCTCCGACACCGTCCGCGAGTTCGGCGAAACGGTCGACCGGCTCACCAGATGACGACTCGCCACAGGGCGAGCGCTGTTGCCACGATCATCTGTCTGACCCTCACTGCAACGGCGTGTGCTTCACCGAGCGATGAGCGTTCTGCGGTCACGGCCGGATCATCGGCACCGGGTGAACCGGACACCGGCGCCGACGACCGGTCCGACGACGACCTCGACGACACGACATCGTCGAAACCGACCATCGCCACGAGCACCGTTGCCGCCGGCAAGCCGACTCCAACGACAGCGGACACCGATCCACCGGCAACTGAGGCCACCCTCGAATCCGAGCGCAACCCGGTCGCGTGTGCCTCCGTCGAGCCTGGGCAGCAGTCGTTCACGCTCGATGCAGGCGGCGCGATCCACGACGTCCAGGCCTTCGTACCCAGATCCTTCGACGGCACGGAGGCACTGCCGCTCGTGCTCAACTGGCACGGCCTGGGGTCCAACGGCGGCCAGCAGGCTGTGTTCACCGGCTACGAGGAACTCGCTGAGGCGAAAGGTTTCATCGTCGCCCATCCCACCGGCGTGCCGTTCGGCGTCGGCGGGCCGAACTCCTGGGAACTGGGGCGGTTCGACGATCCCGGGCGCGACGACGTGGTGTTCGCCGACGCGCTGATCGACCACATGGTTGCGCAGTACTGCGTGGACGAGTCGCGCGTGTATTCGACAGGAATGTCGAACGGCGGCCTGTTCACCAGCTTTCTCGTCTGCGGACTGGCCCATCGACTGGCCGCCGCGGCGTCCGTGGCGGGGGTCACACACCACGACGGCTGCAACCCCAGCAGAGCCGTCCCGTTCATCGCACTGCACGGAACGGCTGATGCGGTCGTGCCCTTCGACGGGTCGGCGTCCGCCAGTACGCTCGAAGGCAGTGGCACGCCGAGCGTCTTCTTCGACCAGGTCATGCCGGACGAGTTCGCCGAGTTCGCTGTCGACATGGGCTGTCACCCGGACCCGGAGGTGGACGCGTACTCCGCGGATGTGATCGCCCACTCCTACGTGGGCTGCGACGACGACGTGCCACTGGTCTTCTACGAGATCGCTGACGGAGGCCATACATGGCCGAATACGCCCGTGATCGATCTGCTCCCCGAGGCCTTCGGCTACACCACACGCGAGATCGATGCGACGGTCGACAGCTGGGCGTTCTTCGAGCAACATCAGCTGCGGAGTTCCTGACAACCCCGAAAGCGGGTACACAATGACCGAATCCACCTCGCCAGACGACGAACTGCTCAACCGCATCACCTGGAAGATCCCCAACGCGCTGGCACTCGTCGGATCTGCTGCAGGCACCGAACGCAACGGGATGACGACCAGCTGGATCACGCAGCTCTCGATGGAGCCGGTACTGATCGGCATCGGCGTCGACAACAGCGCGGTGACCCATCGGCTGATCACCGAGGGAGGCTCGTTCAGCGTCAACCTCTGGGACGCCGAGGACACGCGGGTCTTCGTCAAGTTCTCCAAGCCGGCGACCTACGCGGACGGTGATGACGGTCCCAGCCTGAACGGCCGCCCGGTGACCACTGCGGCCACCGGAGCGCCGGTGTTCACGGAGGCGATTGCCTGGCTCGACTGCGAGGTCCGTCAATCGCTCGACCTCGGCACGCACACCCTGTTCGTCGGCGAGGTGGTCGCAGCCTCGATCGGCAACGACGATGCCCGCCCCGCGTCGATGAACGACACCCGGATGAAGTACGGCGGCGTCAAGCGCCACTGATCGCGCCGGCCAGGCTCGGTAGCCTCGCGCCCACCATGGCGCACGAATTCATCTATCAGGCCTACAAGCTCGCCCGGCACTACCCGCCGGACAAGACCGTCCTCGAGAACATCTCACTGTCGTTCTATCCCGGCGCCAAGATCGGGGTGCTCGGCTCGAACGGTGCAGGTAAGTCGTCGCTGCTGAGGATCATGGCCGGCCTGGACGACGGCTACTCGGGTGAGGCGCGACTGACCCAGGGCTTCAGCGCGGGCTATCTCGCCCAGGAACCCCAGCTCGACGCTGCCAAGGACGTCAAGGGCAACGTCATGGACGGTGTGGCCGAAGTGCAGTCGATCATCGATCGGTACAACGAGGTCATGGCCATGTGGGCGGACCCGGACGCCGACTACGACAAGATCGGCAAGGAGCAGGCGCGGCTCGAGGACAAGATCGCGGCGACCGATGCCTGGAGCCTCGAACGCAACGTGGACATCGCGATGGACGCGCTGCGCTGCCCACCAGACGACGCCGACGTGAGTGTGCTGTCCGGCGGTGAGCGACGGCGCGTCGCGTTGTGCCGTCTTCTTCTCTCACGCCCCGACCTCCTCCTCCTCGACGAACCGACGAACCACCTCGATGCCGAGTCGGTCGACTGGCTCGAACGTTTCCTCTCCGACTATCAGGGCACCGTCGTCGCGATCACGCACGACCGGTACTTCCTCGACAACGTCGCGAAGTGGATACTCGAGCTCGATCGGGGCCGCGGCATCCCGTTCGAAGGCAACTACTCGAGCTGGCTCGAGCAGAAGCACGACCGCCTCGAACGCGAGGAGCGCTCGAACGAAGCGCGCAAGCGCACATTGCAACGTGAGCTCGATTGGGTGCGGATGGCGCCGAAGGCCCGCCAGTCCAAGGGCAAGGCCCGACTCGCCGCCTACGAGAAACTCGACGCCGAGGCGCGCGCTGCCGACCCAGGAGCAGCGATGCTGGAGATCACGATTCCGCCGGGTCGGCGGCTCGGCGACACGGTGATCGAAGTCGAGGGCCTCCGCAAGGGATTCGGTGACCGACTCCTCATCGAGGATCTTTCGTTCTCACTGCCTCCGGCGGGAATTGTGGGCATCATCGGCCCGAACGGCGCCGGCAAGACAACCCTGTTCAAGATGTTCGCCGGTCGCGAGCAGCCCGATGCGGGTTCGATCAAGATCGGCGAGACGGTCGACCTGTCCTATGTCGACCAGGACCGCGATGATCTCGACGCCGACGCGACCGTCTACGAAGAGATCACCGGTGGCGTCGATCACCTCGAGGTCGGCGGCCGTGAGATCCACGGGCGCGCGTACGTGTCGAGCTTCAACTTCAA
>JASJHI010000083.1:0-2577 GCA_033791105.1 Acidimicrobiia bacterium
CCGCGACCAACGTCAGTCGGAAGCGATGGTCCCCTTGAGGACGACTTCGCCGGAACTGCGATGTTCCGCGCTCGCCGGCTCCACCGCCAGCTCGCGCGTGACGGTGAATTCCTCGATCTCTTCGAGATCGGCAGCGGCCCACAGGTCGACGTCGTCACCGCCGTGGAACGTCCCGGCGGGAATCGCATGACCGTCACTCGTGTGCACCCATCCCTCGTAGAAGTTCTCGCCCTCCAACGGCGGAAGAGACGGCATCGTCAGGTCGATCGACACCCCGGCGTCGGTCCTCTCGAACTCGGCCTCACCCTGTTCGGCGGGAGCGAGCCCGGTCGGGAGCAGCACCGCGACGCGCGTCCCAACCGATGGATCGTCGACCGCACTGAAGACGGCGATGCCTCCGAAGAAGACGAGCACGACCGCCGCCGCGCCGCGCAGGGCCGGGCGCGCCCCGCTCGGCAGTATGCGTCTCGAAGGTACAGACGCCCCGGCACGGGGACTCGCCATGCTCGGTGTCTCGGATCGGACCGTCGCGACGACACGGTCGGCCATGTCATGCGGCGGCTCCTCCCAGATGCGCTGGTCGGCGAGCAGGGCGCGTACATCGTCGTCGATGTCCAGGGTCGCGTCGGAGGCTGCGTCGTCGGAGTCGGTCATCGGGAATCCCTCCCCTCGGTACGTGCGTCGGCGTCGATCGGTTCCCGATCTTCCGATGACTCGTCCGGGCGAAAGCGTCGGAGTCGACGGGCGAGTCTCCTGTGCGCACGATGTGCGCGTGACTTGACCGTACCGATCGGGATACCGAGTTGGTCGGCGATCTCGGCGTGTGTGTGACCGTGAACGTGCTGGAGCCGGACGATCCGTCGGCTGGAGTCGTCGAGCGATTCGATCGCGTCGCGTACCGCCCAGACCGTCTCGATCTGCTCGGCGCTCGGTGGGAGGGTGACCAGGCTGGTGTCCGCCGGGTCAGCGGCGTCGAGCGCGGTAGACGGACGCCGACGATCGCGGCGGAGCTCGTCGATCGCGAGTCGTCGTGCGATCGTGGCCAGCCATGGTGCGAAGTCGCGGCCCGGCTCGAACGAGTCCGCGCGACGCCATGCTTGGATGAACGTCTGCTGGGCGACGTCCTCGGCTGCTGCGCGATTGTCGAGCACCTGGTAGGCGACAGTGAAGACGAGCCCACCGAACCGGTCGACAAGCTCACGTACCGCGTCCTCATCTCCGTCGCACACGGACACGGCGAGCGCCGCGTCAGCCTCGATCACGTGCGCTGGACGGAACTCGTTCACCAGCGGCCCGAGCGTAGACGCGTGTCATGCGGTGGCGACGGACGATCCTCTGTCGGCCGACTCAGAGGACACATGCACGGCCGTTTCGTTCGAGCGACGCGAGGTCGGTTGCGACCTGAGCGGCCGTCGTTCGATCGCGTAGAGTCCGAGCGGCCGTCAGCGGTCCAGCCCTCTCGCCTCTCCGAAATGGTGCTCACGTGGAATATGCCGACATCGACTTCATGGACTCCCCGTCGTGGGGTCCGACCATGCACGACCACCTTCGGTGGCTGCGGGAGAACGAGCCCGTCTCGTGGAGCCCGGCCACGAACACGTTCATCATCACCAAGTTCGACGACGTCTCGGCCATCTCGCGCAACCAGGCACTGTTCACTTCCGGGCGCGGCGTACGAAAGAGCACGAGCGGGGTTCGGATCGGCCTGATCGACGAACCCGAACCACGCCACGGCGAACTACGCCGGCTGATCGCTCGCGGATTCACTCCCCGGATGGTCGCCAAGCTCGAGGAGGTCTTTCAGCGGGTCACCGACGAATACGTCGACGCGATTGCCGGCGCGGGGGAATGCGACTTCGTCAAGGAAATCTCCGTCCCGTTGCCTCTCCTGATGATCGCCGAGATGATCGGCATCCGAGCCGAAGACCGAGAGCACTTCCATCACTGGTCGGACGCGTTGATCGCGGCCGACGGCAACTACGACCGCCCCGAGATCATGGAACAGTCGATCCTGGCGTTCACCGAATACTCGACATACGTCACCGAGATCATCAATGACCGACGAGCCTCGCCGCAGGACGACCTCGTCAGCATCCTCGTCGGCGCCAAGGACGCCGGGCTGCTGTTCGAGGACGACGAGCAGCGCGACGAATCTGGGCCCGCCGGCGACGCACTCGACGAGATGCCGACTGACGAGCTGATCATGTTCCTCGTGCTGCTCCTCGTCGCGGGCAATGAGACCACACGGAACGGCATCTCGGGCGGCATGCAATTGCTGATCGAGAACCCCGACCAGTGTCAGCGCCTCGTCGATGAGCCCGAGCTGATCCCGTCTGCTGTCGAGGAAGTACTACGGATGGTGTCGCCGGTTCACAGCTTCACCCGCACGGTGACCGAGGACACCGAGGTCGGCGGCGTTGCGATGAAGGAGGGCGACGACGTCCTCGTTCTCTACCCGTCCGCCAACCGCGATGCGGACAAGTTCGACGATCCCGATGCCTTCCGCGTCGACCGCAATCCGCAGCACCTCGCCTTCGGGATCGGCCCCCACTTCTGTCTCGGTGCCAGCCTCGCCAG
>JASJHI010000084.1:0-4640 GCA_033791105.1 Acidimicrobiia bacterium
GCGAGCGGGCTCCCGCCACGTTCGTCACCGACGCCGGCAACCCGGTCGGGCGGGCGGTCAGCGGTCCGACCGCTCCTGGCCGACTCGGCTCCTTCGCCGCAGGCGGTTCGCCGGCGGTGGCTGAAGAGGCTGTTCCCGAAGCCGCTGTGCCACAAGCCGGCGATCCGAGCCTCGTACTCCTCCGGAACGTCGGTGCCGGCGATCCGCTCTCCTACGACCGGTTCATCGCCGACGGCGGGCTCACCGCACTCGAACGGGCCCGTCGGCTCGGGCCAGA
Source organism: Acidimicrobiia bacterium (assembly GCA_033791105.1). Lineage (GTDB taxonomy): Bacteria > Actinomycetota > Acidimicrobiia > Acidimicrobiales > Ilumatobacteraceae > JASJHI01. The sequence continues at coordinate 278 of JASJHI010000084.1, forward strand.
GGGAGTGATCCGCACGGTCGACGACGCGGGCTTGTTGGGGCGGGGTGGGGCGGCGTTCCCGACCGGTCGCAAGTGGGAGGCCGTGCGTACACAGTCGGCGACACCGCACCATCTCGTCTGCAACGCAGACGAGTCCGAACCGGGAACGTTCAAGGATCGGGTACTGATCGAGAACGACCCGTTCGCGCTGCTCGAATCGATGTGCATCGCCGCACTCGCCACCGGATGTGAGCAGGGCTGGATCTATCTGCGTGGCGAGTATCCCCGTGCGGAGCGGACACTGTTGGCAGCGATCGACACATTTCGTGACCAAGGGTTGCTCGGCGGTTCGACCGGCTTCGACATCACGCTCGTTCGTGGTGCGGGCGCCTACATCTGCGGCGAGGAGACCGCGATCTTCAACTCGATCGAGGGACACCGCGGCGAACCGCGCAACAAGCCACCGTTTCCGTTCGAGGTGGGGCTGTTCGGCCGGCCGACCGCGGTCAACAACGTCGAGACGTTGATGAACGTCCCCTCGATCGTGCTCGGTCGCACCGATGCGCTGCGGCGTCTCTTCTGCCTGTCGGGCGCCGTGGTGACGCCGGGTGTGTATGAGGTCGAGATGGGCCTGACGCTGCGCGAAATCGTCGAACTGGCGGGTGGTGTCAAACCCGAGTCGAGCGTGCGGGCGGTGCTCCTCGGCGGCGCGGCGGGGCGGTTCGTCGGGCCCGATCGGATGGACCTCGTACTCGACCATGACGCCGTACGGGAGGCCGGGCTCACGCTCGGATCCGGCGTGGTCATGGTGCTCGACGAGTCGGTCGACCTCGCCGAATACGTTCATCGGATAGCGGCGTTCTTCAGGGACGAGTCGTGCGGGCAGTGCGTGCCGTGTCGCGTCGGCACCGTCCGTCAGCAAGAGGTACTCGTCCGTCTCGCGACCGGAGGCGCCGACCGTGACGAAGATCTCCGCCTGCTCGACGACATCGGCCGGGTGATGACCGACGCCTCGATCTGTGGGCTCGGCCAGACCGCGTACGGCGCGATCGATTCGGCCGTGAACGAGCTGGGGGTGTTCGCCGATGGCTGACGAGCGCGTCACCCTCACGATCGACGGCGCCGAGGTCACCGTCGACATCGGCACCACCATCCTCGACGCCGGCGGGGGACGATCGGGACAGGTTGGTGACATCCCGACCCTGTGCTACGGCGAGACGATCACGCCGAAGAACGCGTGCCGCGTGTGCATGGTCGAGGTCGAGGGATCACGAACGCTCGTGCCGTCATGTTCACGCCCTGTCGAACCGGGCATGGTCGTGCGAACCCGGTCCGAGCGCGTCGACCACGCGCGCAAGATGGTGCTCGAGTTTCTCGACTCGTCGGTCGACCTCTCGCTCACCGACGGCGTCGCGGAGTGGATCGCCGAGTACGGCGCCGATTCGCAGCGCCACGGCGCCGACGTCGAGACGGTCGCGCAGCCGGTGAAGATCGACAACGACCTGTACGTGCGCGACTACGCGAAATGCATCCTCTGCTATCAGTGCGTCGACGCATGTGGTGAACAGTGGCAGCACAGCTTCGTCATCGAGATCGCGGGTCGCGGATTCGAATCGCGCGTGTCGACCGAGTTCGACGTGGCGTTGCCCGACTCGGCATGTGTCTACTGCGGCAACTGCATCCAGGTGTGTCCGACCGGCGCGCTGATGGGTCGCCGTGAGTTCGATCTCCGCGCCGCCGGCGAATGGCACGACGAGCGGCAGACCACGACCGACACGATCTGCGGATTCTGTGGCGTCGGCTGCACCCTCACGCTCCGGGTACAGGACGGCGAGATCGTGGACGTGACCTCACCACCCGACCACCCCGTCACCCACGGCAACCTCTGCATCAAGGGTCGATTCGGATACCAGCACGCCCAGAACCGTCCGGACGAGTGACCGACGACCATCCGCACGCCCGACGTCGCGGGCGTTTGGTCGATGCGCTCAGCGACGACGCATCCGGGCGATGACGGTGCCCGCTCCCCAGTCGTTGCCCTCGAGGGCGCGCAGGATCGACACGAGGTTCTGGTCGCGGATCCGTTCCAGTTCGGCCACCTCGTAGCCGCCTGACTGCTCGTCGGACTGGCGGGTGATCGTGTCGAGCAGATCGTCGCTCAGCTCGGGCACGTCGACGAGATGCGTCCACGGCGACGCGAGATGCTCGCCGAAATGGGCAAGGAAGCCGCACATGCCCGCCTCGCCAGCGGCGACACGGTATGTCTCGAAGACACCCATCTGCGCCCATCGCAACCCGAAGCCGTACCTGACCACGTCGTCGATCTCCTGGGTCGTTGCAACCCCGTCGTGTACCAACCACAGCGCCTCGCGCCACAGCGCCTCGAGCAGGCGATCCGCGATGTGACCGTCGACTTCGGCGCGTACGCGCAGCGGGTGCATCCCCAACGAGCCACACCAGCTCATCGCGCGAGCGACCGCTTCATCCGCGGTGCGCTCTCCCGCGACGATCTCGACGAGCGGCAGCAGGTAGACCGGGTTGAAGGGATGGGCGACGATGAACCGATCCGGACGATCGAGCGACTCGGCGAGCACGCTCGGCCGATACCCCGACGTCGAGGAGGCGACGACCGCGTCGAAATCTGCGGTGCGGTCGATCTCAGCCAGAACCTCGTGTTTGAGGTCGATCCGCTCCGCGACGCACTCGATCACCAGTCCCGCGCCGGCGCAGGCGGCTCCCACGGATGCGCAGATGTCGAGCGCTCCCACCTCATCGTCGGACGGAGCGATCCCCAACTCACTCCACGCAAGCGTTGCCCTGTCGTGGATCGCGGCGATCCGCAGTGGCGCATCGGGCGACGGATCGAATGCGTGGACATCGACGCCCGACAACCGCAGCCGCGCCGCCCACCCCGCGCCGATGACCCCACACCCGATCACCGCTGCCGTCACCAACGGTCGAGCGTCACCCACGGCAATTCGTCTCGATGAGGTCCGGCGTCATCGGCAGTCGACCCGATCGGGCTCCAGTGGTCACGCCCCACCGAGACTATTTGCCGCGGGTTCCCCATGTTGACAATGTGTTCGTCGATCGGTGTTCGTCGATCGCTGCTCATCGCTCGTCCGACGCGCACGAGATGGTCCAGCCGAACCGGATCGTGTAGCAACGGGACATGCCACGCCTCCAACAGATCGGCCGCGACGACGCGCATCCGCTCGCGCAGCAGCTCTACACGATGCTGTTCGACGACCGAGACCCCATCGAGTCGCCCGGCACGGCCACCGGTAGCCCCGGCGACTGGTGGACGGTCACGGCGGCGGTGCCCGACATGTTCGACCACGTGGTCGGCGGCTTTGCGTTCTACCGCAGTCCCGACCGCCTCCTCGACGTGCGGCTGCGGGAACTGGCCCAGACCCGCGCCGGCTATGCCCGTGGCAGCAGGTTCGTGTTCTCCCAGCACGTCAAGGCGTGCCGCGATGTCGGTCTGACCGAGGAACAGATCGGAGGCATTCCCGCATGGTCGGTCGCAACCTGCTTCTCCCCCGTCGAGCGAGCCGTACTCGGCTACACCGACGCACTCGTACTCGAGGGCGGGCGGGTCCCCGATGCGCTGTTCGACGCACTGCGCGAGAATCTGAGCGACGAGGAGATCCTCGAATTGACGTACATCACCTGCACCTACGACATGCACGCGACGATGTCCAAGGCGCTGCGGCTCGAGTTCGACGATGTCGACGACCGCATCACCGAAGTGCCGGCACCAGAGGGAACTGCGACGGACGCGATGGCGGTCGTCGACGATCTCGAGAGCAACGAAGGAGCGAAATGAAGTCTGTCGAACAGATGATTCAGGAGGCCCGTGAGGAGATCACCGGGCACAGTGCCGCCGAGGCCGCGCGCCGGGTCGACGAGGACGGCGCGCTGCTCGTCGACATCCGCGACGTGCGCGAGCTCCAACGCGAAGGTGTCGCCGAGGGTGCGCACCACGCGCCGAGGGGAATGCTCGAGTTCTGGGTCGACCCGGCATCGCCGTACCACAAGCCGGTGTTCGCGGAGGACCGCGAGTTCATCTTCTATTGAGCGTCGGGAGGACGGACAAGTTTGTCCGTGAAGACGCTCAATGACATGGGCCTCACCCGCGCCTCGCACATCGAGACCGGCTTTGCCGGGTGGAAGGCCGAGGGACTGCCGATCCACACTTATGAGGAGTGGCAAGCGGCGCGGCAACGCTGAACGACCGCGCATCGTCGTTCAGGTCGAGGTGGCTGACCGCGCATCGGAGTGCCGACGGTTGAGCAACGTGGTGCGACGGTAGTCTCACGAGCCGCATGGCGACCGAGACCATCCACCATTCGATCGGCGACATGCTCGCTCGCCACGCCGG
>JASJHI010000085.1:0-2591 GCA_033791105.1 Acidimicrobiia bacterium
CCAGGTTCGACAGTGTGATCGGGATCATCACCACGAACATCTGGATCTGGTTGAGATCGCTCGACGAGCGACTCATCAGTTGGCCGGTCTGGGCGCGATCGTGGTAGCCGATGTGCAGCGACATGATGTGCCCGAACAGGCGCTCGCGCAGCCGGGTCTCGGTCCACCGCGCCTCGCGGAACGCGTAGTACCGACGGAACGAGGTGAACGCACCGGCGAGCACTCCGGCCAGCGCGATCAGCGCCGACCAGAGCCACAAATTGTCCTGCTCGCCGATCCCGCGATCGATACCGAAGCGGACCAGGATCGGGACGGCGACCTTGCTGATCATCCACGCCAGGCCGACGAGGGTTCCGATGATGAGGTTGCGACGCTGTGCCCGCAGGGTCGTCCTCAACAGCGACCACCGCGACGTGTCACGCTCGGCGGTCGGTCGGGCAGGGTCGCTCATGCAGTCAGGATGGGAGCCGTCACGACAGCAGCTCCGCGACCCTTTCCTTCGGTCGACCGATGATCGCCGCGTCGGCGGTCACCACCAGCGGGCGCTGAAGGAGACGTTTGTTGGCCACGAGGACGTCGACGATCTGATCCTCGGTCTCCACGTCGGCATCGGTGAGTTCGAGCTTCTTGAACAGGCTGTCGCGACGGACCAGGGCGGTCGGAGGATCCTCCAACTTGGCGATGATCTCGCGGATCGTCTCGGCGTCGGGAGGGTCCTGGATGTAGTTGACGATGTCGGCCTCGACAGCGAGTTCCTCGGCGATGCGCACGGCATTCGTCGAGGAGTTTCAATGCTTGTTGTGGTAGATCGTGACGTCGGCCATCTCGTCGACACTACGGCCCGTATCTCCCACGACTCCGATCGGTACCGCGAGACCGTCCCCCGCTCCACGCTGCCACACCCCGTCGGTACCGTGACCTCCACCGACTCTCTCCGAACGACACGGCGACCGCCACCGCATCGAGGGAGTCCCCATGTGCGAGTCCTGCACGAATCATCAACTGCCACGCGCCGGAGTCGATCCGTTGGACGACGATGCCACCGCGCTCGCACTGTTGTCCGCGGTGATCGCCTCCCCGCCTCGCTCCGAGACCATCGCAATCCTGCTCGATTCCGCCCGGCGGGGTCACTCGATCGTCGTCGTGAGCGGTACCGAGCGGCCCGACGACCTCCTTCGGGTGGTCGATGTCCTGGCCGGAGCGTTGCCGGCGCAGGGGCCCGCCACGCCGGCCGGTGTCATCCTGGCGTCCGTCCGGCCCGGTGGCCGGCTGGACGAGCGTGATGGCGACCGGTGGTTCGAAACCAGCGACTCCCTCGCCGCACACGGTGTGGAACTGGTCGAGTGGTTCGTCGTCGCCGATGACGTCAACTGCCCGCGGGATCTTCTCGGTGTTCCTCCCCGTTGGTCGTCATGGTGGTCGCGCCGGTGACGTCTGGCGAGCGCAGGCCCTGCGCCTGCCGACGGCGTTGCGCCGGGGTGAGTCGCAGCCCGGCAGCACGTACCCGGCGCAACAGCTCCCGGCTCTCCACCGGAATCGCACCCGCCGCCAATAGCTCGTCGCGATACTCCTCCGGCACGTCGTAGTGATCTCCGTGGAACCCGCGGCGGGGGATGCCGACACGCTCGGCGAAGTCGTGGAGCTCCCCGAGCGAGATGTCGCTCGCCAGATGCGACCAGCACCGATCGTGCAACCACCAGCGTGGTGGATCGATCAAGATCGCCACGACCTCAGCTCCCGGCAACCGGAACGGAGTCGGGTGAATCCTCGCCCAGTTGCCCACTGGCCCGGCGGGGAAATCGATCCGCGCGCTCGAGCAGCACGTACACGCCGAGTCCGGCCAGCGCCGCGACACCCATCAGAACCGTCGCCAGCCGCAGGCCGACGAGTTCAGCGAGAAACCCCAACGGGGCGGCAGCGATGCCGAAGCCGGCGAAGCTCAGCATCAACAGCGACTGGACACGTCCTTGATGGCTGTCCTCGGACATATTCAGCGCGATGGTGTTGGACAGCGATTGAAAGCCGGTCGCCCCCGCCCCGATCACCGCCACCACCGCCACCGCGACGGCGAACGTCGGCGACAAACCGAGCGCGATCACACCGGTGCCGAACATCACCCCGCTGAGGATCATCAGTCGCCACGCACCCGCGCCGTCGGCGCGGCTGGCCAGTGACAGCGACACCGCGACCGCCCCGACCGAACTCGCCGACATCAAGATCCCGACGTAGCCATCGCCGAGCGAGAACGTTCCCTTCACCAACGCGGGCACGAACGCGACGTAGTTGAACCCGAACATGATCACGACGAAAGAGGCGAGTACCAGGCGTCGGAGACGACGACGCTCGATGACGTAGCGCACTCCGTCCACGATCTCGGCGAGTGGACGGGCGGGTGGCAGCCCCTCAGGAACCGAACCGGGGGGACATCGCAGGAGCGTCACGAGAGCGATCACGGAGAACGCTGCCGAAATCAGGTATGCGCCCCCGATCCCGACCAATGCAATGCCGGCGAGTGCTCCTGCGAATGCCGGCGCGATCACCCGCGTCCCGTTCATGCTGAGCAAGGAGAGCGTGATCGCGTTGCCGAGCTG
>JASJHI010000086.1:0-4764 GCA_033791105.1 Acidimicrobiia bacterium
GTGGCCGCGGAGGCCGAGATCCGGGCCCGTCACGCGCTGGCGGTCGATCGATCGATCACGCTCGAAGACGACCCGCCCGGGCTTGTCGACGACCAAACCGGCATCGCCGAGGCCACCGCCGAGGTGGACGCCGGCGAGTACGCCGACGTCGCGGCCTCCGCCGAACACACCATCGGCGATCTGGTGTTCACCGCCCCCGACGAGGCGTGGTTCGAGTACACGATCACGACATCGAGCGGCGAGATTCCCGGCCGCCACGGCATCGCCCGCTTCAACGGATCGGTCTGGCAAATCACCCGCGACACCATCTGCCAGGACCTCGCCACCGCTGGCGGAACGTGTGTGCCGGTCTCTGAACCGAACCAGCCTCCCGAGCCCGAGGGCTGGACTCAGGTCATGGCCGAGAACGACCGCATTGCCCAGCTGTACTTCGAGCACCGCTCCTGTCTGCCCCCACCATTCGACCAAGGCTGGTGCCTCACGTCTGATCAACGAGAGCAGGACGCCCTCACCAACGATGGTGGCTGAGCCGCCCCGCCCCACCACGAGGAACGGCGCTGGACGTCAGGCTTCCGACGGCGAACTGTCGTAGACGAGTCGGATGCAGCCGTTGTCGTAGGGCGTGGTCTCCAGGAGTCGCAGTGGGCCCGGGTACGCGTCGGTGAACAGTGGAATGCCCGCTCCGAGCGCCTCGGGAATCACGGTGACGTCGAGCGTGTCGACCACACCACCGAGCATCGCCGCCGTCACCACATTGCCGCCTCCGAAGACCCAGAGTCGGCCTGGCGTCTGCTGCGACCAGTCCAGTACCGCCTGCGCGGTCGGCGCGGCGCGGAACGTGATGTCGGCGCCCTCTGGCACCGGCAGATCCGTGGCCGTCGTGAGCACCAGCGTTGGCCGCTCACCCCAGATCCATCCCCAGCCGATCGTCTGCTCATAGGTCGTGCGGCCCATGACGAGGGCCCCGACGCGCGCCGCCCACGCGTCGAAATCGAAGTCGGTCAGCGGGTAGTTGTCCAGGAAGTCGACCGCGCCGTCGGCGCGAGAGACGTAGCCGTCGAGCGTGACCGCGAGGCTTGCGACCACGTCGTTGTCGCGATCGGCCTCGGGGGTGAGATCGTTCGGCATCGGTGCGTTCCATTCCATCTCGGTGAGCGGTCGCCCAGGTGGACCGCGACAGTACGGCAACGTCCGAGGGCGGACATGACGACACGCTCGGGTGAGGACAGGCGTCGCGCGATGTGATCTGCTGGCCGCATGAAATTCGGACTGGCATTCGCAAGCAGCATCGGCACCGATCCCGACTCGGCCCTCGAGATCACACGGGCAGCGGAGGAGGTCGGCTTCGAATCGGTCTGGGGTGGCGAGCACGTCATCTTCCCGTCGACCATCGAGTCGGCGTACCCCTACACGGCCGACGGCAAGGTTCCCGCGACACCCGACACGCCGATCCCCGATCCGCTCATCTGGCTCGCGTACGTCGCCGCGGTGGCGCCGACGTTGCGTCTCGGGACGTGTATTCTCATCCTCCCGCAGCGCAACCCGCTCGTGCTCGCCAAGGAGCTTGCCACGCTCGACCACCTGAGCGGTGGCCGCGTCGAGTTGGGCATCGGTGTCGGCTGGATGAAAGAGGAATTCGACGCACTCGGGGTGCCGTGGGAGCGCCGCGGCCGCCGCAACGACGAATACGTCGAGGCACTGCGAACGATCTGGTCGGGCCAGCACGTCGAATACCACGGCGAGTTCGTCGACTTCGAGCCGTTGACCTGCACACCGCTCCCCGCGCAGGGATCCGACATCCCGATCCTCGTTGGCGGTGACAGCGACGTGGCGATTCGTCGGGCGGCCCGCCTTGCCGACGGGTACTTCCCGGGCGAGGGCGACCCAGTACGCCTGGCCGAACTGATCGCGGCCGTCCGTGCCGAGTGCGTACGCCAGGATCGCGACCCGGACTCGGTCGAGATCAACGCGATGTTCGGTGCGCAGATGGCCGATCCGCCCGCCGGCATCGAGCAGATGCGCGAGGCGGGCGTCGGCCGGATCATGGTGCCCGCGTTCTTCTTCGCAGGGGACGGCGGCCTCGACCGGCTGCGCGAGTTCGGCGAACAGGTCGTCGGTAGCGTCTGACCGGTCCGTCGACACCGGCGGCGATCGAGAGGAGCAACGTCATGATGAAACTCATCCCGGGTCTGCCCGCCAACGTGGTCGGTGTCCGTGCTGCCGGCGAGGTCGAAGACGACGACTACGAGGACGTATTGGTCCCCGCGATCGACGAAGCGTTGAAGACCAACGACAAGATCCGGCTGCTCTACGTACTCGGCGCGGAGTTCACGGGCTACGACCACGAGGCCGCGTGGGACGACACCAAGCTCGGTTTCCACACCTTCAACTCGTACGAGAAGATCGCGGTCGTCACCGACGCCACATGGGTCCGCCGGTCGATCAAGGCCGTCGGTTGGCTGATCCCTGGCAAGGTCGAGGTGTATCACCTCGACGCCCTCGACGAGGCGACCGCCTGGGTCCAGGCCTGACGAGTAGTTCGGCGCGGCTCAGAGCAGGATCGCCAGGCCGTCGCCGAGCACCTTCGCTCCGAACACGAGGAACAGCACGGACATCACCGTGGCGTTGTTGGTGTTGAGCCATTCCTTCATCGATGTCAGTCCCGCGTCGGCCTTCTCGCCCATGATGAGGTTGACGAGCACCGGCAGGATGATCGTCACCGAAGCGATCAGTACGAAGACGATCATCACGACCGCCTGATCGCCGCTCGAGAGATCACTGTTCGTGATCGTGACCGCCGCGGAGATGGTCAGCGCGAGGTTCTTCGGGTTCACCGCTGACAACAGCACGCCGAGGCCGAGCGACTTGACCGCGCTGAACTCGTCGATCGCCTCCATCCATCCGGGCGTCTCGGGCTCCTCACCGTCGCGTGGTCGGGAACGCCAGTTGCGCACGCCCAGTCCGAGGAGGAGGACGCCGAGGACGACCTTGATCCAGCCGGAGGTGTCGGAGGGGTCGCCGTCGGAGGTCTCGACGTCGAGGCTCAGCACGATGAAGCCGGCGGCGGTGAGGCCCGCCAGCCAGCCGATCGCGAACGACACGCTGTTGCGGGTCGCGTGATTCGAGAACAGCATGAGGATGACCGCGATGATCGGCACGGGGCTGATCGCCACGCCGATCGCCGGTGCGAGTATCTGTCCGATCGCTGATCCCATTCATCTCCTCTTCCGGTGTGTCTAGCGCGCCGTCCAGTATCGCACCGGGCTGATGTCGTCGCCGTCGATCAAGTCTCGGCGGACCACCTCGTAGTCGAAGCAGTTCAGTTCGTGGACGTGTCCCCACGGGTCGGCAAGATCGAAGGCCCAGCAGAGATCGAAGTCGATGACGTCCCCGGCGACGAGCGGATCACCGGAACGAGACGCGATGCGCTCGTCGGGGAGCGAGCGGGCGAACGAAGCGAACGTCGCCGCATCGACCGAGAACGCTGCCTCGGCGCCCCGCGCATCGGTGGCGTGCCCCTCGGACGCCTCGAACAGCGCGATCATCGTTTGCCCGTCGTCCGCCGACATCTGGAGTGGGCCACCGTCGATTCCCGTCGCCCAGAAGTCGAACTCCGGAACGGGATCGAAGCCGAGCACGTCCGAGTACCAGCGGGCCGCCAGTGCGCGGTCCGGCACGACGAGATGGACATGGTTGAGCGATCCCATCCGGAAACGTGCACCAGGTTCGCGGCGATCGGAAGCGGGCACGGCGCGTGACCGTAACCGCTCAGGGCGTGACGCGCGGGCGGCCGGGAATGCGGGACGCCGTCGGCAGGCGGAGCAGTCGGTAGCGGTCGTAGAGCGTGACGATCAGGGTCAGCAGCGCGACGAGGAAGAGCGTCTGCCCGACAACGAGCGGCTCTTCGGAGCGACGGAGCAGCAGCCAGGCCACGGCGACGATTCCGGCGTTGACAGCGCCCATGCCGAGGAACTCGGCGATGGCGTGGTGCCAGCGCGTCCCGCGGGCGGCCAGCCAGTACCCGACGAACGCATTTGCGACCACCACGACCGTGACAGCGAGGGCGGTCCGGAGAACACCCGCATCGATGTCTGGGAGAACCTGCACGAAGATGATCGTGACGAGGCTGACCAGCGCCGCCTTCTCGAACAGCGGATGGTTGAGCAACGCCCACTTTCCCCATGGCTTGTCGGCAGCCTCGCCGGCCACGGTCGTCTGGGTCTTGTCGACGTCGAATGTCAGCGGCCAGTCCGGCTTCGGGATGCGGCCGCGCAGCACCCACAACGTGGCGAGTGCTGCGACCACGAGCGCTCCGAGGACACCCCACATGAACGGATAGTCCTCCATGAAGTCGGTGAAGTCGAGTTGGGCGATGTGAATCCACCACTCCTGGGGCAGCTTGATGAAGATCCAGATCCCCGCCGCGGCGAGCAAGATGTTGCGGTGGCTGAGCCGGTGCGGGTTCCACAGCAGCCGCACACCCTCGTAGAAGATGAAGAAGTACTCGAACGTGTTCGGGAAGATCAGCAGCAGCGCGCGCACCTCGGTGAGTTCGAAGGCGACCACTCCGACGAGGCGGTAGTACCAGAGGAATTGTCCGGTGCGGAACGCGAAGCCGTCGGTCCAGTTGCGGATCGTCGAGATGTAGGCGATCGTCAGGTAGTAGATGTCGAGGGCCTTGTCATAGCCCTGATAGCCCTCGAGATCGAGATCGGTGTACTGCTGGAAGACCGTCTGGTCGGCCGCGTCGATGACGAGCGCGGC
>JASJHI010000087.1:0-3628 GCA_033791105.1 Acidimicrobiia bacterium
GTGCAGCTCGTCGCCAAGGACGGCGACTACGCCACGCTCCGCATGCCGTCCACCGAGATGCGCCGCGTGCTCATCGACTGCCGTGCGACGGTCGGCGAGGTCGGCAACTCCGAACACGAACTCGTGAAGATCGGCAAGGCCGGTCGCAACCGCTGGAAGGGCGTGCGTCCGCAGACCCGAGGTGTCGCCATGAACCCTGTCGACCACCCGCTCGGTGGCGGCGAGGGCCGCACATCCGGTGGCCGCCCGGCGGTGTCGCCATGGGGCCAGCCCGAGGGGCGGACCCGCAACAAGAAGAAGTCCAGCCAGCAGCTCATCATCCGTCGTCGTCGCTCCGGCCGGGGCCGTCGCTGATCGCCCCGTAGATCGAAGAAGGGTACGTACGCCACATGTCTCGCAGCCTCAAGAAGGGCCCGTTCGTCGACGAGCACCTGCTCAAGAAGATCGACGCCCAGAACGCAGCGGGCGAGCGCAAGGTCATCAAGACCTGGTCGCGCCGCAGCACCATCATCCCCGACATGGTCGGACACACGATCGCCGTTCACGACGGCCGCAAGCACGTCCCGGTCTATGTGACCGAGTCGATGGTCGGCCACAAGCTCGGCGAATTCAGCCCCACCCGCACGTTCAGGTTCCACGCGGGACAGGAGAGGAACGCGAGGCGCCGCTGATGACCGGTCCCAAGCTCAACGAGAGGTCCTACGTCGCCGGCGAACGTTCCGGCACGAAGGCCAGCGCCAAGTACGTGCGCACCTCGGCCTCCAAGGCCCGTGAGGTGCTGGACCTCGTCCGCGGCCTCGACGTCATGTCGGCCGACGAGGTACTCCAGTTCACCGACCGCCACGTCGCCAGGGACGTCCGCAAGGTGCTCGCCAGCGCCGTCGCCAACGCGATCCACAACGACAGCCAGGACGTCGACGAGCTGTTCGTCATCGCCTGCTTCGCCGACGAGGGCCCGACGTTGCGCCGTTTCCGGCCGCGGGCCAGGGGCCGGGCGACGCGCATCAACAAGCGCACCTGTCACATCACCGTCATCGTCGCCCGCATGAGCGACGAGCGCATCGAGATCGCCCAGGCCCGCGAAGAGCGTGCCGGGAGCGACGGCCGTGGTCGCCCGCAGTCGTCGGCCGCCAGCCGTCGTGCCCGCGTCGAGCGCAGTCGCCGCAAGGCCGCCGACGACGAAGGCGGGGGCGATGACGCCGACAACGCGGCCGGCGAGGCAAGCGCCGGCGACGAGCCTGGCGATCCAGCCGACCAGACGGGCTCCGTTTCGACTGGGGCCGAGGCCGGATCGATCCAGCAAGGCGAGTGGGCCGGCTCCGCCGAGCCGCCCGACGACGGCGAACCGCCGGAGGGCCACCCGATCAAGGGCAACGCCGGGTCGATGCTCTACCACGAGCCCGACTCGCGCTACTACCGGGCGACCAAGGCCGAGGTGTGGTTCGACACCGTCGAGTCTGCCGAAGCAGCCGGCTTCACCGCCCCCGGTGCCGCCAAGGCAGAGGATGCTTCTGAGGCAGACACCGAAGAGAAGACCGAGGCCGCTGACGATGCTGCGACCGCCGAAGGAAGCGCCAGCGACGAGGCCGGCCCCGAGGCCGACCAAGACGACAACGACGAGACGAACTGAGAGGCCGAGGAATCAGATGGGTCAGAAGATCAACCCGTACGGCTACAGGCTGGGAATCACCACCGACTGGAAGTCGCGTTGGTTCAGTGAGCGCGAGTACAAGGACTACCTCACCGAGGATTGGACCATCCGTGAGCAGATCATGGAGCGTCTGGAATCGGCGGCGATCAGTCGCATCGAGATCGAACGCACCCGTGACAAGTTGCGTGTCGACGTCCACACCGCCCGTCCCGGCATCGTGATCGGTCGTCGTGGCGCCCAGGCCGACGAGCTCCGCCAGATGATCACCAAGATCACAGGCAACGCGAAGATCCAGCTCAACATCGTCGAGATCAAGAACCCCGAACTCGACGCAGCGTTGATCGCCCAAGGTGTCGCCGATCAGCTTGTCAATCGCATCGCCTTCCGGCGAGCGATGAAGCGTGCCGTGCAGAGTGCCCAGCGCGCCGGTGCACTTGGCATCCGGGTGCAGTGCTCCGGACGTCTGGGCGGCGCGGAGATGAGTCGTACGGAGTGGTACCGCGAGGGCCGCGTGCCGCTGCACACGCTGCGTGCCGATGTCGACTACGGCATGCGCGAGGCGAAGACAACTTCCGGCCGCGTCGGCGTCAAGGTGTGGCTGTACAAGGGCGACATCACGCCGTACAAGGCGCTCAACGACGACAAGATCGCCCGCGAGGCGGCGATGGCCGTCGGAGAGACCTCCGGCCAGACCGCTGCTGCCGGCCCCCGCCGCGTCGTCTCGTCGACGCGCCCGGAAGCCGCCCCGGCCGTCCCCGAGGTCGAGGCGCAGCCGCTCGTCAAGGAAGCCGATCCCGAGCTCGAGAAGCTGCTCGACGAAGAAGAGGCAATCGCCCGCCGCACGGCGCAGGGCGAGGGCCACGAGACGCCGCACTTCCGCGGCGAGGACTGAAAGGGGACCAACTCATGCTGATGCCCCGCAAGGTCGCCCACCGCAAGGCCCACCGTGGCCGCAACCGCGGCATGGCGAGGTCCGGCTCGGGCCTGAACTTCGGTGAATACGGGATCCAGGCCCTCGAGCCCGGCTGGCTCACCGCCCGCCAGATCGAGGCCGCCCGTATCGCTATGACGCGCTCGATCAAGCGCGGCGGCAAGGTCTGGATCAACGTCTTCCCGGACAAGCCCGTCACGAAGAAGCCCGCCGAGAACCGGATGGGTTCCGGCAAGGGCAACCCCGAGTTCTGGGTCGCCCCGGTGAAGCCCGGTCGGACGCTGTTCGAGCTGTCGTTCCCCGACGAGGAGCAGGCTCGTCTGGCGCTCTCGAAAGCGATCCAGAAGCTCCCGATCAAGGCGCGGATCATCACCCGCGAGGAGGCCATCTGATGGCCGGCAAGAAGAACGATTTGGCCGAGTTGAGCCTCGGCGAGCTCCTCGACGAGCTGCAGGCCACGAAGCAGGAGGCGCTCAACCTGCGCTTCCGCAATGCGACGGGCCAGCTCGAGAACACAGCGGAGATCGGCAAGGTTCGCAAGCAGATCGCCCGTATCAACACCCTCATCCGTCAGCGCGAGATCGCTGCGGCCGAGGCCGGACAGTGACGGTGAACGAGATGACCGAAGAACCCACAACCGACGCGGCTGTCGACACGGCCGACGACACGGCACCAGCCGCCGAGCAGAGCACCGGCGACGGTGCGGACGACGAGTCCGCCATCAGGCCGGCCCGCAAGGTCCGTGAGGGCCTCGTCGTGTCCGACAAGATGGACAAGACCGCCGTCGTCGAGGTCGTCGACCGCGTTCGTCATGCCAAGTACAACAAGTTCGTGCTGCGGTCCAAGAAGCTGTACGCCCACGACGAAACCAACGACGTGAAGGTCGGCGACAGGGTGCGCGTGATGGAGACCCGCCCGCTCAGCAAGAACAAGCGCTGGCGTGTCACCGATGTCTTGGAGCGTGCCAGATGATCCAGCAGGAATCTCGTTTGCGCGTCGCCGACAACAGCGGCGCCAAGGAAGTGTTGTGCATCAAGGTGCTCGGC
>JASJHI010000088.1:0-14215 GCA_033791105.1 Acidimicrobiia bacterium
GTCTCGGTGAGCCGGAAACCGGCACCCAGGTCGGGCAGGTGCGGATCCTCATCGAGCGTTGTGTGATTCATCATCCCGTCGGGCCACAGGTAGTGCAGCGCCGCGTCGACCATCGTGAGTTCGACGTGATCCCCGAGGCCCGTACGTTCCCGCGCCAGGAGCGCAGCAGTGATCGCCTGGGACGCCAGCAGCCCGGTCGTCTTGTCGACCACGCCGTGTCGGACGAGGGCCGGTTCGCCGACCTTCGGATGCGCGTTGCGCGCGGCCATGCCGCTCAGCGCCTGGACGACGTGGTCGTAAGCCGGCGCCTCGGCATAGGGACCGATACGGCCGAAACCGCTGATCGAGACGTACACGAGTGCGGGGTCGGCTGCCCGCATGACCTCCGCGCCGAGACCCATCTCGTCGATCACACCCGGACGGAAATTCTGCACGAACACCTCGGCGCCGACAGCAAGTCGGCGAACGAGCGCGCGACCCGCGTCCTTCTTCAGATCGACGACGATCGATCGCTTACCGCGGTTGAGGTTGGCGAAGTACACCGACAGCCCAGGGCGACCGGTGCCGACCGAGCGGATGACCTCGCCACCGGGCGGTTCGATCTTGACGACCTCGGCTCCTTGTTCGGCGAGGATCATCGTGGCGTACGGACCGGTCATGTTCGCCGTGAGGTCGAGGATGCGGAATCCTGACAAAGGGCCGGTCCGCGCTGACGCTGTCTGCGTCGCGGTGCGTTCGTTCATCGCCGGCTCACCGTACCGACCTGTGGGTGCGTCAGCGGAGGCGAGCCGCGCGCCGACGCCAGCCGTCGGGACCGAGGACCAGGTCGAGCGTCGTTCCGTCGGGGAAAGCGAACGGAGCGCGCACACCGCGATGGGCGACCGCCTCGGGCAGATCGAGCGGGGGCATGGAGGGCGTTTCCCGAGTGTCGTCCGTCCAACGGTGCCACCGCCGTGCGGGGAGCTCCGCCAGTTCGAGAGTCGGCTCGCCGAGCACATCGATCGCGCCGTACACGACGCCGTCCTGGACGTAGCCGGAAACACCGCTTGCGCGTGCCGGCCCGGCGGGCTCGGCCGTGGCGGACCATTCGAGATCGAACGCGATCGCGGTGCGGTCGCCGTAGGCCCGACCCAGCGCCTCGGTCGGATCCTCGAGCGCCGCCGCATACGTCTCGTTGCCGATCGACCACTGCTCCATCGGAGCATCCCGCGCATGTTCCGCCCAGAGCACCTCGCCCTTCACGATGAACGGATCGGCCCGCACGGTGATCTCGTCGGCCAAGACGTGAAGGAGCGGGCGGCCTTCCCGGGCCACCGCAGCCCAGTACCAGGCGGTCCGACCGGTGATGCGGTGACCGGACACGATTCCGAGCGAGGCGTCGTCGGTCCAGGCGGTGAACACCCACTCCTCGACGTGCGCGCCGGGGTGCCTACCATCGGCCAACGGGGTCATGATCGGGCAGACTACGGATGTGCCCGAACCAGTCCGATACCTGAGCCTGGCGTGGATCGACGAATTGACACGTCAGGTCGCGGCGAGCGAGCAGATGCATGCGATCGCAGACCGATACGCGGTCGGCTTCACCCAGGTGGTGACCGATGGGCCAGAAGGAGAGGTCGCGTACCACCTCGTCGTGGGGGACGGTGTGGCTCGATTCGGGGCCGGGCCAGCCGATCCCGAAGACGCAAGGTTCGAGCAGAGCTGGCAGACCTCCTCCGATCTGGCCAACGGCGATCTCAATGCGAACACGGCGTTCATCAACGGCCACATCCGGATGTACGGCGACCAACAGAAGGTGCTCGATTCCCAGCCGGTGTTCGGCGCGCTCGCGGCGGTCTTCGAACGGGTCCACGAGTACACGCTCTACGAGTGAGTCCAGATGCCGGAGATGCCTGAGGTCCAAGCTCATGCCGAGCGGCTCACCGCCCAATTCGGCGGACGCATTCTCGTCGGGTTCACACCGTTCAAGTTCACCGCGCTGAAGACGGCCGTTCCGCCGCCGTCCGACGCGTTCGGACATCCGCTGCTCGATGTCGGTCGGCGCGGGAAGTACCTACTCGTACGGTTCGAACCGGTCACGTTCGTCGTGCATCTGATGCAGGGTGGCCGGCTCCTCGCCGACGTCAAGTTGAGCAAGAAGCCACGCGGCGGACAAGCCCGGTTCACCTTCGAACCAACGGAGCGGGACGCCGATGCCGATGCCGATGGGGGGTCGATCGACGAGTCGGCGCTGCTACTCACCGAACAGGGCACCGAACGACGGGCGGGCATCTGGTGCGTACCGACCGCCGACGCCCGGACGACCCCGCCGCTCGACAAGCTCGGGCCCGAGGCAGCGGAGGTGGGTGCCGACGAACTGGCCGCCCTCTTCGCGGCCGAGTCGATGCGGATTCACGGGTTCCTCCGCAATCAGCGCAAGGTCGCGGGAATCGGCCGCCGGCTGGCGAACGAGATCTGTCATCGCGCTCAGGTCTCGCCGTTCGCGACGACGAAGAAACTCGGTGCGGACGGCGCCGCCACGATCGTCACTGCCATGCGAGCCTGCGTAGACGAGAGTCTGACCGAGGAGCGCACCCGTGAGGACATGAGCTCCTCGAAGGATCGGATCAGCGCGGCGCACAAGCGCACCGGCGAGCCGTGTCCTGTCTGCGGCGACTCGATTCGGGCGGTCGAGTACTCCGGATACACCGTCAACTACTGCCCGACGTGCCAGACCGGGGGGAAGATCCTGGCCGACAACACCACCAGCCGATTTCTCAAGTAGTCCTCCCCCGCTGTCTCCATCCAGGTCGGGTATTGGTGTAACGCCGTCAGGGGTCGGCATCGCATTCGCCCGGGCGCGACAACGTCGTACTACGTTCCCTCCGTGGTCATCCCGCGCCCGACAGTTCGCGAGCATCTCGGTCTCCTCCCGCGGACACGCGACATCGCGGGGTTGCTCAACCATTTGTACGAACGATGGGGTCCGATCGTGGACGTCGGGTACCGGTACCCCCTCGACATGGTGTACCTGTTCGGTCCCGAGGCCAACCAGCTGATCCTCCACGATCGTCCCGAGAATTTCCTCTGGGGCGACGCGCTCTCGACGCTGATACCGGTGAACGGCCCGACTGCGCTGGTCGTCACCGATGGAGACGAACATGCGCGTCGACGCCGACTGGTGCAGCCCGCCTTCGCCAAGCGCCGGGTCGACGCCCATCTGGAGCTGATCGTCGAGGAAGCCGACCGGATGCTCGAATCGTGGATCCCCGGGCGGTCGGTCGACGCGTGGGCCGAAGGCCGAACCGCGATCCGTCGCATCGTCGTCCGCGCGCTGTTCGGGCACCGACTCGGCCGGCAGGCCGACCAGATCGGCGAGCTCCTCGAGCCGGCGCTGAAGTACGTCAATTCCAATCCGGCTACCCGTGTCGATGTGGATCTACGCTTCAACGGCTACGGCAAGGCGGCGCGGGCTCGGCGCGCAGTCGACGGGTTCGTGCAACAGGAGATCGACCGTCGTCGTTCGGCCATCGGAGATGATGGTGACGCCGACATCCTCTCTGCGCTGCTGGCCGCGTCGGACGACGGCGACAGCCTGAGCGATGCCGAGATCCGAGACCAAGTGCGGAGCCTCATCGCCGCTGGATACGACACGACCACTTCCGCACTCTCGTGGCTGATCTACGGCCTCGGCGCGAATCCCTCGAAGATGACCTCCATGGCCGAGCAGGTCCGCGACCTGCTCGGCGATCGGCCGCCGACGATCGGCGACCTCCGCACACTGTCCGCCGTCGATGGCGTCGTCCGCGAGACCCTTCGGTTGTGGCCCCCGGGAACGGTCAGTCTCCGGACCGCAATCGAACCGTTCGAGTGCTACGGCCACGAGATCGATGCGGGACGGTTGGTTGTCTATTCGCCGTACATCACGCACCGGATGGAGACGATCTGGGACGACCCGTCGAGCTTTCGGCCCGAACGATGGCTCGAAGGTGAACCGGCCCCCTACAGCTATGTCCCATTCGGCGGTGGAGGTCGCAATTGCATCGGTTTCGCGCTGGCGACGCTCGAGCTGCAGGTCTTCGCCGTCAGGCTCGTGCAGCACTGCCGGTGGACCGTCGATCGTGACGAGCCGCGTTCGAAGGCGGTAGCGAGCTTCGCGCCGACCGGCGGTCTGCCCATCACCATCGAGTGAGTCGCAGGCCTATTCCCCGGCGACCTCCGAATCATCGGATCACCGGCACGCCGGTGCCCTCGGTGCACCGTACGATTCGGGCGTGCCGAAGAAGTTCCGCCGCCGGAAGCATCGAACTGTCCGCGACGTGCTGGAGGATCTCGGCATGTCCGTCGAAGAGATCGACAGCGCTGAGGCCAACGGCACCGACGAGCTGCTCGCACTCGACAGCCTCGTCGTACCGGAGCGCGACAAGCTGACGATCGAGGAGCTATCCGACAAAGTCGAGATCGAGGTCGCCGTCATCCGCGCGTTCTGGAGGGCGCTGGGGTTCGTCGAACCACCCGACGGAGACCCGGGCTTCGGCCGCCGCGACGTCACGATCATGAAGGCGCTCGCGGAACTGACCCGCGAAGGACTGATCGAGCCGGCGCTCGGGCTGCAGGTGACGAGGGTCATCGGCGTGTCGATGGCGCAGGTCGCGGCGGCCGTGATCGACGCCGGTTCGGTTCGTAGTGATGAGCTCCGCGAGGCAGCCGACGATGTCGGCGGCGATGCCGACGAAAGTGGCGAATCCGACGGCGTCGACGAATCGATCGCCGTTCGCGCAGCCGAGCTGGTTCCGTTCCTGGGCGATGTGCTCGACTACGCGCTGCGTCGTCATCTGCGCGCCGCGGCTCGCCGACGGGTGGCCGTCGTCTCGGCAACGGACGACGCCGCTCAGGTTGTGGGGTTCGCAGACATTGTCCGATTCGCCGAACTGAGCGCGCAGGTCGACGACCGCGGACTCGCCCAGGTGCTGCTCCGCTTCGACGCGCTGGTCAACGAGGCGGTCGTCCAGCGCGGCGGCCGGATCGTGAAGATGATCGGCGACGCGGCGATGTTCACCCTCGTCGACCCCGTCGACGGCGCGCTGCTCGCGCTCGATCTCTCCAAGCTCGTGGCCGCGGACGATCTCCTCACCGGGATCCGCCTCGGTATGGCAAGTGGGCCGGTGCTGTCGCGAGACGGTGACCTCTACGGCCCGATCGTCAACACCGCCAGCCGGCTGGTCGAGATCGGCCGGACCGGCGCCGTCAACGTGACCGAGGAGATCCGCGATGCCCTCGCCGGAGATGAGCGCTTTGCATTGCGCAGCCTCGGCGTCCGCAACCTGCGCCACATCGGCGCGACGCGTGTCTACCGGCTACGACCGGGACCGGCTTGGTCGCCGACGGGAGAAGTGGACGGTGGGGGCACCGTCGACGTCTGACGCGCACAGATTCCAGCGATCGTCGCCTCAGGAACCGACTTCGCCAAGTACATGTTGCGCGATCATCTCGTCGGCCTCGGCGGCAGCGTCTCGGTTTGCGCCCATGGTCGCTCCGACCACCACAAGCTTGTCGAGCCCCAACGCAGCCAACGACCGCAGACGCTCGATGCAATGCTCTGGTGGACCAACGACGGCGTACGCGTCGACGAAGTCGTCGGTGAGTACCTCGGCTTGCGCGGAATCGCTACGAGTGTGCGAACGCATGTCATAGTCGTCGTGCAGCCGGTGCATGACCTCGGCTTGTTCGTCCGACACCGGGCCCACAACATCCCCGTGCATCACGGAGAACCGAGCGAACGTCGAGAGCCCGCCGCGTGCGAGCTCGCGGGCGGCGGTCACGTTCGGCAGACACACCACGTTGACGAAGGCACCGAACGCGACCCCGGCCGGGTCGAGACCCGCTGCGCGGCGCGCCTGCCGAGCGACGTCGATCCCCCAACGCACGCGTTCGGGGTCGGCACCGAGGGCGAAGAGGACGCGATCGGCGTTACGAGCTGCGGCTGCGATGACGCGCGGTCCGGTCGCGGCGACCTCGACCGGCACCTTCGGGTGCCGGGAAGGAAGCCAGACGATCGAACTCGTTCCGGCGGTGGCGGCGAGTTCGAGTTCGTCGACCGGGGGTGCCACCGCTTCGCCGAATCCGAGCTCGTCGAACGGGATCCCGTCACCGCGCAGATACGCCTGCACAGCGACCAGATACCGCTCGAAGTCGCCGACACGAGCGGGCGCCCGTCCGAGGTGCGCGAGGGCGGAGTCGCCGCGACCGAGCGCGAGCACGGCCCGTCCGCCGGATACTGCCTGCACACTCGCCACGGCTCCAGCCGTGACTGCGGGATGTCGAGTGACGGGATTCGTGACCCCCGTCGAGACGAACAACCGCTCCGTCGCGGATGCCGCGGTCGTCATCGCGACGTACACATCGCCGGAGAGGTTCTGCGAGTCGACGAACGACAACCCGTCCCACCCGCGTTCCTCTGCCCTGCGTGCCTGGTCGCCCGAATCGGGCCTGGCCACCGTCTGGCCGAACAGCTGTGTCATCTCGCCAAGGTACCCAGCGGCCGAGACAGGGCGTCTACCATCCGTCGCATGCCGATCCATCTCCGCGCGACAGCCGGTGACTACGCAGATGCGGTGCTGTGCCCGGGTGACCCGGTTCGCGC
The DNA here is from genome assembly GCA_033791105.1 of Acidimicrobiia bacterium. GTDB lineage: Bacteria > Actinomycetota > Acidimicrobiia > Acidimicrobiales > Ilumatobacteraceae > JASJHI01. Next base: position 6,623 of record JASJHI010000088.1, read on the forward strand.
GCAGTACATCGCCGACCGCTTCTTCGATCCGGGATTCCGACAGGTGAACGCGGAGCGCGGGATGCTGGGTTTCACCGGCACCTTCGAAGGAAATCCGATCAGCGTGCAGTCGACGGGTATGGGCTGCCCGAGCGCGGGGATCGTGTTCGAGGAGCTGGCGATGCTGGGTGCAAAGCGGCTCGTACGGGTCGGCACGTGCGGCGGCCTCCAGGCGCGGATGGCGATGGGCGACACCGTCGTCGGTGCCACCGCTTCCGCTGACGATGCCACACCATTGCGTTATGCCCAGATGCCCGGATACGCGCCGAGCGCCACGTTCGCGTTGGTCGAGATCGCGGCCGCACTGAGCCGCGCCGCAGGGGCCGGAGCGGTCCACGTCGGACCGGTCGTGACATCGGGGATCTTCTACGACCCGGACCCCGACACGTTCGCCCGCTGGCGGCGACTCGGCCACCTCGGGATCGAGATGGAGGCCGCGATGATGTACACGATCGCCGCGGTCAAGGGACTCGAGGCGCTGGCCATCATGACCGTCAGCGACATCCTCGCCGAGGGTGAATCGCCGGTCCGGATCAGCGACGAGGAACTGAAAGCGGGCGTCGATCAGATGATGCGCATCGGCTGCCGCATCGCAACGTCATGACGCGCACGCAGGCCGACACCGGGAACGAACCGATGCCCGGAAACGTCCAAGCGAGATGACCGCCCTGCGCCGATCCGTCCGAATGTCCGCCCTGTTGCTCGCGCCGGCGCTGCTCGTGATCGGTGCGGCGTGTGGGTCCGACGATTCGAGTGATGATGCTGATGTCTCGCCCGCCGATCTCGACGGCCGTGAATTCCTCTCGACCGACGTCGTCGGGCACCAGCTCGTCGACGGGTCCGAGATCCGGCTCGCGTTCGACGACGAGAGGTTGTCCGCAAACGCCGGCTGCAACACGATGAACGGCGACTACACGATCGACGGCGACGTACTCCGCGTCGAAATGATGGCGATGACCGAGATGGGGTGCGAAGAGGCGCTGACGGACCAGGATGCGTTCGTCTCCGGCTTCCTCACGAGCGGTCCGACGATCGCGCTCGATGGTGACGAGTTGGTGCTCACCTCCGGGGAGGAGATGATCACGTTCCTCGACCGGGAGGTCGCCGACCCCGATCGTCCCCTCGAAGGAACGACGTGGATGGTCGAGAGCACCGTGAGCGAGCAAGCCGTGAGTTCGGTACCGGGTGGCATCGAGGCGACGTTGGTCATCGACGGCGACACGGCGAACGTCGACACCGGCTGCAACAGTGGCACGACGACGGTCGAGGTGACCGATACGACGCTCACCTTCGCTCCGATGGCCACCACGCTCGCCCTCTGCGAGTTCCAGGACTTCGAGGACGCGGTGATGTCGACGCTCAGCGGTGAGGTCGACTACGTGATCGAGGCCGATTTGCTGTCGCTGCGCCGGCCCGACGGCTCAGGCCTCGACCTCCGCGCCGAGATCTAGCCCGGCCACGAGGGCGCTCGACGATCCTCGGATCGCTCGCCGAGGCCGAGCAAATCAGATCAGCCGGCACCGCGACCGCCAGGGAGCACGCCTGGCGCGAGGCCGACCAACCGGACCCAGCACCGACCCGCCGTGAGGCCGAGCAAATCAGCTCGGATCAGATCAGTCCGAGTTCCGCCACCGCGTCGCGTTCGCTGACAAGTTCGTCGGCGGAGGCGTCGATCCGTGAGCGGCTGAAGTCGTCGATGTCGAGACCTTGGACGATCGAGTATTCGCCGTCGCTGCACGTGCAGGGGAATGAGCTGATGATGCCCTCGGGTACCCCGTAGCTGCCGTCGCTCGGGATCGCCATCGACACCCAGTCGCCGTCCGCGGTGCCGTTGGTCCAGTCACGGATGTGATCGACGGCGGCCGAGGCTGCCGATGCCGCGGAGGAAGCGCCACGGGCCTCGATGATCGCGGCGCCACGTTTGGCCACCGTCGGAATGTAGATCGACTCGTACCACTCCTGGTCGCCGACCGCCTCGTGGGCGTTTCGCCCCCCGACCTCGCAGTGGAAGAGGTCGGGGTACTGCGTCGTCGAGTGGTTGCCCCAGATCGTCATCTTGGTGATGTCGTTCACGGATGCACCGAGACGCTGCGCGAGCTGTGTCTTCGCCCGGTTGTGGTCGAGGCGCGTCATCGCCGTGAACCGGCCAGGATCGAGGTCCGCCGCGTTGCGTTGCGCGATCAGCGCATTGGTGTTGGCCGGATTGCCGACTACGAGCACCTTGACATCACGCTTGGCCGAGCGGCTCAGCGCCTCGCCCTGGGGCTTGAAGATGCCGCCGTTCGCCGACAGCAGGTCGGCGCGCTCCATGCCGGCTTTGCGTGGCATCGCGCCGACGAGCAATGCCACGTCGGCGTCGCCGAACGCGACGTCGGCATCGTCCGTGCAGACGATCTCGGACAGCAGCGGGAAGGCACCGTCGTCGAGTTCCATCTTCACGCCTTCGAGCGCGCCGAGGGCGGGCGTGATCTCGAGCAGCTGGAGCGAAAGCGGGGTGTCGGGACCGAGCATGGTGCCCGAGGCGATACGGAAGAGGAGGCTGTAGCCGATCTGGCCGGCGGCGCCGGTGACGGCGACACGAACTGGTGTGGTCATGGTCGCCGAGCGTATGCGGACGGTCCGACATCGCCAAGTGGGCGGCGCCGCCGCGTCGGGTGGCGCGCGCCGTACGTCAGTCGATCGCCAGGGCCCCGTCGACCAACGCGGCGTAGAACTGCTGACCGGAGTCGGTGAGGTGGATACCGTCGTCGTAGAAGCAGTTTCCTTCGCACTGCTGCGACAGCACCTCCCAGTCGAGCACGGTGACATTCGGGTATGTGCCAACGAGCGCTCGCGTCTTTTCGTTGTTGCCGGCCACCCACCCGCGGTCGGCTTTGCTCGTCAGCACGATCACGATCGGCACGTCGACGAGGGTCGCCATCATCGAGTTCAGCGTCTCCTGACTGAACGGACCGTTCGTGCCGAGGTGGATGACGGCAACCGACCCGAAGGTGCCGTCGTCGCGGATCTGTTGCATCGTCGGGACGAAGTCGATCATCTGGCGGCTCTTCACCGCATCGACTGCGAATCCCAGTGCCTGCAATTCCTCGGCGGCGCCGAGCATGACCGAGTCGCCGAGCGCGATCAGCCGGTGGAACCCTTCCGTTGGGGGGATCGCCATCGGTTCGAGCTGTGACGTGTCAGTGACCATCCCGAGCGATCGTTTCGTCGACGGTGGCGGCTGCGTGGTTGCGGGGACGACGGGAGCGTTCCCTTCCACCGCGGTCGTCGCGGGCACTTCAACGACGGGTGCAGCTGTCGTGACCGGAGCCGACGCCTCAGCGGTGGTGGTCGCGGGTCCGGCGGTGGTCGGGCCTGAGGGCGCGAGAGTGTCGCCATCCGCGAACGTGGGCGCGGGCCGCCGATCGACTTCGGTGTCCGCGGCCGCCGCTGCAGCCGTGGAGTCGTCGCCGGGCGCCGAGGCGGCCAGGTCGGTTGTGAACTCCTCGCCCGCGTCGAGCTCCTGGGCGATCTCGTTGTCCTGCAACGGCGCCGTCGCGAGCGACACGCCGGCGAACAGCGTCAGCGCGACCACGAGCGCGACACCCAACGCGAGGAGACGCTTCGGACCCCGGTTCGGCTGCCGCCTGATCCTCCTGATGGACGCCATGAACGTGCCGGTGCGGATCGGCGTCTCGATCAACCTGTACGAGACCTCCGTGATGAGGCCCGTCGCGATCATCGCCACTACGAACTCGCGCAGATTCAGCTTGTTGCCGGCCACGTTGCGGATGATCTGATAGATCGGCCAGTGGTACAGGTACAGCCCGTAGGAACGGGTTCCGATCCACAGGAAGACACGGTTGCCGAGGATCCGGTTGGCCGATGCCCCTCGGTGGGCGACCGCGGCGATCATCGCCACAGTGGCGAGCCCGGCCACGAAGAAGCCGCCGCGGAACAGTCGCGAGTCGGCACCTTCTGGCGAGATGAGGAAGATGTTCCAGCACATCCAGCACAGCACGACGAACCCGACGACCGCGACAATGTCGAACAGGTGGCCCTTGCGCCGCAGCGGCCCGCGCACGAGCGCGAACGGCCGCCAGACCATCGCGAACGCGGCCCCGAGCAGCAGGCCCCCGGCGCGCGTGACCGTGCTCAGATACAGCGTGTCGATCTTCGAGATCGGCCGGTCGCCCAGCCACCAGTACGCCTCGGGTGTGATCTCGGGCTCGCGAACCGGGCCCGGGTAGTAGAGCACCGCCATCAGCACGGTGATCGCCAGCGATGCTGCGAACACCCACCTGCTCACGTCGGCCACGCGACGCGTGCCGGCCCGACCGAGCAGCGCAACCATCACGAGGGGCCACAGCAGATAGAACTGCTCCTCGACCGCGAGGCTCCAGAGATGACGCAACGGTGCGAAGTCACCGGCTGCCGTGTAACCCAGCCCGACCCAGATCTGGTACCAGTTCGAGACGTAGAACAGTCCTGCGACGACATCCCCACGCAGCTGTCCGAGGGCATCGCGTTCGAACAGCGCGGTCCACGTGGTGACCAGCAGCATCAGCGTGTACGCGGCCGGCAGCAGTCGGCGGGCGCGCCGGATCCAGAACTGTTTCAGCGAGATCCGGTAGCTGCGCTCGCGTTCGGCGATCAGCAGCAGTGTGATGAGGTAACCCGAGATGACAAAGAACATCTCGACGCCGAGGAACCCTCCGGGCAGCCAATCGCTGTTGGCGTGGTAGATCATCACCGCGACGACGGCGAGGGCGCGCATGCCGTCGAGACCCGGCAGATAAGGGACCCGGCTGATGTGGGCGCGATCGTCGGCGGCGGGCGCCGTCCGCGCCGGCGCGGCGATGGACATGGGTGGCCCAGTATCGCCGTCAGCGATGCGGAACCGGTGTCACTCCACCCACCGACGCGACTCCGGGCGTGGCCCCTCCGTACCGGAATTCATCGGCGCGAATTACGGCGGGCCGCTCACACTGCCGACGAGGGTGGCGTAGTACACCTGCCCTTCCGGGCGGAGATGGATGCCGTCCTCGTAGAAGCAATTGCCCGGACACTCCGAGGACAACCCCTGCCAGTCGAGCAACTCGGCATTGTCGTAGCTGTTCACGGCGTCATAGATGATCGCATTGTTCGACGCGGTGTAGTCGCGATCGACATCGTTGGTGACGAGCACCACCCGGGGCACATCGACGAGAAGATCCATCATCTCGGTCATCGACGAGGACGAGAATGGACCGTTGGTGCCGAGGTGCACGACCACGCGGTCGCCGAGCCTGCCCTCGGTGCGGAGCGCCGCGATCGTCTCGACGCCGTCGGCGAACTGGCGGCTCTCCTGCGCATCGACCGTGTACCCGATTTCCGCGAGTTGGCCGGCCGCCCCCAGCATCACGGAGTCACCGAGCGCGAGGTTCTCGATGACGCTCGGCGTGAGCGTCGTCGTGGGCGCAATGGTCGTCGCCGGAACCACGCCGTCGATCGTGGTCGCGGTCACGTCGCTCGATGCCGGGGCGGTCGTCTCGGCACCCGCCTCGGCCGGCTCGTCGTCGACGCCGTCGCAGTTCGGATCGTTCACGACATCACAGGCGACCTCGGCCCCCTCCTCCAACGACTCCTCGACGGCGTTCTGCTGCAACTCGGCTGTCACGAGACTCGCCCCGGCGAAGACTGCCAACGCGGTGCCGACGAACGCACCGATGAGCGCCGCGCCTCGTCGCGACCGATCCCGTGGATCACGAAGCTCGCGCGGCGCGCGAGCGCGCTGCCAGACCGCCCCGAGAGCTCCGCGGCGGATCGGCGTCTCGATGTACCGATACGAGAATTCGGTGATGATCGCAGTCGCCACCATCGCCAACAGGAATTCGTGCAGGACGAGCTTGTTCCCCGCGATGTTGCGGATGATCTGGTAGATCGGCCAGTGGTAGAGGTACAAGCCGTACGAGCGCGTACCGATCCACAGCAGTACCGGCCCGGCAAGCGCCCTACTCGTGATCGTGCCTGGATGCGTGACCGCGGCGATGATCGCCAGCGAAGCGATCGAGGTGGCGAGAAAGCCACCTTTGAAGAGTTGCGCGTCGGCGCCGCCCGCGTCGATGAAGCCGATCGACCAGAACATGTAGCCGAGCGCGATGAGACCGAGCAGCGACGCGACGTCGAGTGCGCGGGCCTTGTCCCGCAGCGGGCCGCGCATCACGGCCGCCGGCCGCCAGATCATCGCGAACGCTGCCCCGAGCATCAGCCCACCGGCCCTCGTCACCGTCGACAGATAGAGCGCATCGGCCTTCGAGATCGAGCGACCACCGATGTCCCAGTACGCCTCGGGAGTGACCTCGGGTGTACCGATCGGCCCGGAGTGGTAGAGCATTGCGACGATGACGGTGAGACCGATCGAGCCGATGAAGAGCCACTTCGCGGCAGCCGTGATCCGGCGCGGTCCACGGCGCAGCAGCACGATCATCACGAGCGGCCAGAGCAGGTAGAACTGCTCCTCGACCGCGAGGCTCCAGAGGTGACGAAGGGGCGCAAAGTCGTTGGTCGCGGCATAGCCGGCGCCGATGAACACCTGGTACCAGTTGGAGACGTAGAACAGACCGCCGACGACGTCGCCGCGCAGCTTGCCGAGCGCGTCCTGCTCGAACAGCGCTGTCCAGATGCTCAACAACAACAGCATGAATCCGAGCGCCGGCAGCAGTCGCCGGCCACGTCGGATCCAGAACTGCACGAGGTTGACCGTCTTCGTTCGTTCCTTCTCGGCGATCAGGAGCAGCGTGATCAGGTAGCCCGAGATCACGAAGAACACCTCGACTCCGAGGAACCCACCGTTCAGCCAGGTGCTGTTGGCGTGGTAGATCATCACCGCAACGACCGCGAACGCACGCATCCCGTCGAGACCGGGGAGGTATGGGACCTGGCTGATCTGTTCGGGTTGACTCGGACTCGCGGTTGTGGTCTGTTCGACCGACATCGGTTCAGCGACTCCCGGCGCCGACAAGACCGAGGTCGGCGGTGATCTTCTGCACGGCCTCTGGCCGGTTGAGCGCATAGATGTGTAGGCCCGGTGCCCCGGCATCGAGCAGCTGGCCCGAGAGGTTCGTCGCCACCTCGACGCCGATCCGCCGGACCTCGTCGGGCTCGTCGGTCGCATCGAGCCGTTCGCGGAGCCACCCCGGGATCTCCGTACCGTTCATGGTCGCCATCCGGTACAGCTGCGCCTTGTTGGCGATCGGCATCACGCCGGGGACGACCGGCTTGTCGACACCGAGCGCGTCGAGTTCGTCGACGAGACGGATCCAGTACTCGACCTCGAAGAAGAACTGCGAGATCGCGAAGTCGGCGACGCTGAGCTTGTCGGCGAGGTGACGGCGGTCCGACTCACGATCGGGCGACCGCGGATGCACCTCCGGGTGGGCAGCAACGCCGATCGAGAAGGTGCCCGACGACGCGATGTCGGCGAGCAGATCGCTCGCGTACAGATACTCACCCGCCTCCGGCCGCCCATCCGCGGGCGGATCGCCTCCGAGGGCCAGGATGTTCGCGACACCGATACGTCGGTATTCGACGAGC
>JASJHI010000089.1:0-16119 GCA_033791105.1 Acidimicrobiia bacterium
GTGGCATCTCAGTGGCAACGAGTCCGGAAAACCAGGAGAGCCACTCCGGAGAGTGGCTCTGACCTGGTGTTTTCTTGGCAGCCCGTACGGGGTTCGAACCCGTGCCGCCACCTTGAGAGGGTGGTGTCCTAGGCCACTAGACGAACGGGCCAAGCTGCGCCGGATGACGATAGCAGCGGGCGAATCCGATGCCACACGGATTCAGCTGCTCGCGATCGCGGACCGGACACGACGAACGCCGACCCGGAGGCCGGCGTTTCGTGGCTGGGGTGGGAGGGATCGAACCCCCAACTACAGAACCAGAATCTGCTGTGTTGCCTGTTACACCACACCCCACCGCAGTGGAGACCCGCCGACTTCGCGGGCCGATGCGAGGGGCGATTGTACCGCCCTCACGAGGTGAGACCACTCAGCCGTTCGAAGCCGATGATCCGCCCGAGGGCTACCCCGGCGGCCTCGCTCACGTGGCGACGCAGTGAGCTACGACCGCTGACGACCGAGTACGGGGTCGGTGACACGTACGCGGTCATCCCCACCTCCTGGGCGATCAAACGACTACGAAGTGCGTGGTAGGGATCGGTCACGACCAGCACCGAGTCGAGGCCGCGTGACTCCATCATGCCGGCAACGGCATCCAGCGATTCATAGGACGTGGATCCGGAGTTCTCCATCAGGATCGCCGCAGCCGGAACGCCGCGCTCGACCAGATAGGTCGCCGATGCCTCTGCCTCGGTGAAGCGGTCGCCGGGCAGATTCCCACCGGTCGTGATCACGACGGGCGCCAGGCCGTCGTCCCAGAGATCGACGACGTGATCGAGCCGCGCCGCGAGTTGGGGCGACGGCCGACCATCGTATTGTGCCGCTCCCATCACGACGATCGCATCGACGGGTCGAGCCTGGTCCGAGTTCCCCACCGACCACACCTGCCAGAACGACACAGCGAAGTACAGGCCCAACGTGCCGAGGACGATGCCGACCGACGCCAGCACCCACGGCCATTTCCGGCGTCGAGGACGCGCCGACTCGGCGGACGGCTCCACCGGCGCAGATGCTGCATCGAGCACCTCGGTCTCGCCCGTGGGAACCCCGATCGCCGTCGCCAACGGTTCCGGGACAGCCGAGACGTCTGGACGATCGCGTGAGTCGAGGTCGACCGCGCCGACGGTGTCCGACATCATCACGATCTCGGGAAGAGCCGTGTCCTGGGCAGGATCGTCACGCGGCGAGGACATCGACGGTCGCCCTACTCCAGATGGCCGAGCGCGAGATCGATGCGACGCAATGCCTCGTCACGTCCGAGTACCTCGATCGCCTCGAACAACGGCGGGCCGACGGACCGGCCGGTGACCGCGACACGTACCGGCGCCTGCGCCTTGCCCAGTTTGATCTCGTAGGTCGCCATCGTCGCCTCGATTGACTCCTTCAGTGCGGCCGCATCCCAGGCGTCGAGCGCGGCGTACGCGCCGCGCACGTCCCGCAACAATGCGACTGCCCAGTCGGGCTTCATCGCCTTGTCCCAGGACTTCTCGTCGTACTCGATCTCGGCACCGTCGGGAAGGAACAAGAAATCGACCGTGCCCGGCACATCGCGCATCGTGACCAAACGCTGCTGGATGTGGGGCGCGATCTCGGCGAAACGCGCACGATTCCAGTCGGGAGGCAGGTCTGCCGACGCGGCCGCCACGAATTCGTCCAGCGGCATCGATCGGATGTAGTCGCCGTTGAACGCGGCGAGCTTCTGCAGGTCGAAGAACGCCGGCGAATGGGTGACGTCCTCGAGCCGGAACGCCTGCGCCATCTCCGACCAGGGCGCGATCTCCGAACCGGACTCCTCCGCACCAGGCAACGTCCACCCGAGCGTCATGAGGTAGTTCACCATCGCGTCTGCCAGGTACCCCTCGTCGCGATACTGCTCGATCGCAACCTTGTCGCGGCGCTTGGACAGCTTCTTGCGCTGCTCGTTGACCAGGACGGGGACGTGCGCCCACGCCGGGGGCTCGTGGCCGAGCGCTTCAAACAGCATCTGCTGTTTCGGCGTGTTCGGCAGGTGCTCCTCGGCGCGAACGACGTTGCTGATCTCCATCTCGATGTCGTCGACGACGTTGGCGAGAATGAAGACGGGCGTCCCGTTGCCGCGCAACAGGACGAAGTCCTCGATCGTCGAGTTGTCGAACGTCACCTCCCCGCGCACGAGATCGTCGACAACCGTGGTTCCGTCCGGCACGCGGAAGCGCAGCACTCGACCGGGGCCCGGCCCCAGGCCGCGGTCGCGGGAGTACCCGTCGTAGCCGGTGACACCGAGGTCCTTGGCTCGTTGCTGCACCTCTTCGCCCGAGAGATCGCAGTAGTAGGCGTGTCCCGACTCGTACAGCTGCTCGGCCGCGGCGACGTGGGCGTTCGCGAACTCGGACTGGAAATGGGGCCCCTCGAAGTGCGGATCTTCGTCGGAGATGCCGATCCACGCCAACGCGTCGATGATCCCCTGTGTCCACTCCGGACGGTTGCGGGCTTCGTCAGTGTCCTCGATTCGCAGGACGAAGGTTCCGCCGAGCCGTTGCGCCAGCGCCCAGTTGTGAAGTGCGGTTCGCGCACCACCGACGTGGAAGAAGCCGGTCGGCGACGGAGCGAATCGGAAGCGTGGGGCTCTCGTGACGGAATCGACCATGGTGCTGTCGAACGCTATCTCTCGACTGGCCGTCGCCGGGCTCGTGGCCTCAGGGGCGTCGGGGGGCGGTCGAGGTCAGCATGAGGTTGCGCAACTGTCGGAGCGCGACCGAGAGCGTCGTCAAGTCGAAACTCTCCGCCCGCCTGATCTCGTTGTACATCGACATCGCTCTCGCCACCGCCCGCTCATTCGCCGCGATCCAGACTTCCGGCGACCCGTCGGCCGCACGGAGGATGTGGGCTGCCAGGTTGGCGAGGGCTGACAACAGATCGTCGCGCAACGCGGAACGCGCCTGCGTCTGCCAGCGGTCCGACCGGGGCAGCCTGCCGATCCCGTCCCAGAGCCACGCCACGTCGAACGACTCGAAGACCGACCAATACGCGGTTGCCGTATCGGCAGTACCGCACCCTTCCTCGCTCGCCATCTCGACGATGTCGAACCCCGGGTGCATCCACGGCCATCGCGCCGCCCGCCGGGCCAGTCCGGACGGGACGCCGCCCGACTCGAGGTCGGACGCCGCCGTCGCGATCCGCTCAGCGACCACGCCGCCGACCAGTTCGTCGAGTGTGTCTCCGAGCAGTCGGATACCCGGAGCGAACTGCTCGATCGCCCCCCCGGTGTCGAGTGGAGGATGACGGTGCCGGAGCAACCACACGGTGCCCCGCTCGACCATCGCCCGAGCCGAACGGAACAGATCGAGCTGCGTGTCCAGCTCGACCGACGACCCGAGATCGTCGATCTCGCGGAACAGATCACCGAAGCCGTAGATGTTCCGCGACGCGACGTACGCCCGCGCCACATCGGGCACAGAGGCACCCGAGTCCTCGGTCATCCGGTGGTCGAACGAGATCCCCGCGAGATTCACCATGTCGTTGACCAGCACCGTCGCGGTGATCTCACGCGCCAGACGGTGAGTGCGGATCGCGTCGGGATACCGCTTGCGGAGCGGCTCCGGGAAGTACGCCATCAGGTCCGGCACGAGCACGGGATCGTCAGGGAGGTCGGTGTCGAGGATCTCCTGGATGTCGCCGTTCTTCGTGTATGCGATCATCACCGCGAACTCCGGCGCACGCAGCCCGCTGCCGAGCGCCTGCCGCTCGGCGATCTGCTTGTCGGTCGGGAGGAACTCGAGTGAACGGTCGAGTACACCCTCCGCCTCGAGCGACTCGAGGTACCGGGCGTGCACGTTGATCATCGACAGCGCGCGATTACGCGCGACCATCAGAGCCAGTGTCTGCGACCTGTTGTCGTCGAGTACGAGGTCGGCGACCTCGCCGGTCATGTCCGCGAGGAGCCGGTTGCGTTGCTTCAGCGTCAACTCTCCGTCGCGGACGAGTTGGTCGAGGAGCACTTTGATGTTCACCTCGTGGTCGCTGCAATCGACGCCCGCCGAGTTGTCGATCGCATCGGTGTAGACGAGGCCACCGCTGACTGCGTATTCGACGCGCGCGAGCTGGGTGATCCCGAGGTTCCCTCCCTCGCCGATGATCCGACAACGCAACTCGTCGGCATCGACGCGAACCGCATCGTTGTGGCGATCGCCGACCGACTCATCGGTCTCCGCAGACGCCTTCACGTATGTGCCGATTCCGCCATTCCACAACAGGTCCACAGGCGCCCGCAGGATCCCCGAAATCAGGGCGGCAGGGGTCAGCTCGGTCACGGACTCGTCCATCCCGAGTACTGCGCGCACCTGCGCGCTGACGGGTATCGATTTCAGCGTCCGTGGATAGACACCACCGCCCGGGGAGATCAACGCATCGTCGTAGTCGGTCCAACTCGAGCGCGGCAGTTCGAAGAGACGTCGTCGCTCGGCGTGCGCCGCCGCCGGGTCCGGGTCCGGGTCGAGGAACACGTGGCGGTGGTCGAAGGCGGCAACGAGTCGGAGATGTTCGGACAGCAACATCCCGTTGCCGAACACATCGCCTGACATGTCGCCGATCCCAACCGTGAGCAGTTCGTCCCGGTCCGCGTCGAGCCCGAGCACCCGTGCGTGCCGGCGCACGCTCTCCCAGGCGCCGCGGGCGGTGATTCCCATCTCCTTGTGGTCGTAACCGACGCTGCCACCGGAAGCGAACGCATCACCGAGCCAGAAGCCGCGCTCGATCGCCAACTCGTTCGCGATGTCGCTGAACGTTGCCGTTCCCTTGTCGGCCGCGACGACGAGGTACGGATCGTCGCCGTCGTAGATCACCGTGTCCGGCGGCGGCACGATCGAGCCGGCGTCGAGATTGTCGGTGAGATCGAGTAGCGCGCGGATGAAGCGCTGGTAACGGTCGACGCCCTCGGCGCGCACCGCATCCCGGTCGGCAGGTGCAGCTCGCGAGCGCTTGACGACGAAGCCGCCTTTCGCACCCACCGGCACGATGACCGCGTTCTTCACCATCTGGGCCTTGACGAGTCCCAGCACCTCGGTGCGGAAGTCCTCCGCGCGATCGCTCCACCGCAGGCCGCCGCGCGCGATCCGTCCGCCGCGCAGATGCACACCCTCGACCTTCGGCGAGCACACCCAGATCTCGAACATCGGCCGCGGCTCGGGCAAGAACGTGATTGCGCTCGGGTCGAGCTTGATCGCGATCTCCTCACAGAGTCCGCCATCGGGGGCCCGGCGGAATGCGTTCGTCCGCAGGGTCGCATCGATCAGCATGAGCACCGCCCGGCAGATGCGGTCGTCGTCGAGAGAAGGAACCAGGTCGAGACGAGCGAGCACATCCGCGCGGACGGCGTCCACGACGACGGCGGCCCCCACTTCACTGGGCGGCGGCTCGCCGCGTGGATCGAACCGCGCATCGAAGAGGGCTGCCAGAGCATGCGCCAGATCGGCGTGGCGAACGAGCGCGTTTTCGATGTAGCTCTGACTGAACGGGAAGCCGGCCTGCTGGAGATAGCGGCTGTACGTGCGCAGTACAGCGACCTGTCGCCCCCTGAGTCCAGCGGCGAGGATCAAGCGGTTGAGGCCATCGGACTCGACCTCACCCGAGACGAGCGCAGCGAACGCGGCGCGCACCTCGGCGAGCTGCTGGTCGACGCGCACGGCGCGGTTTGGTTCTCCCTCGAAGAACACGCCGATGTCGTACAGGTGCACCGGCCCGTCGGGATGATCGAAGACGTATGGCCGCTCGTCGACCGCGTGGAGTCCGAGGTGACCGAGAAGCGGAACGAGTTCGGCGATGGTGGCTGGCTCGCCGCTGCGGAAAACGCGGAACCGCCACTGATCCTCGACATCGTCGAGCGAACGCCCGAGCGACGTCTCGAGCGCGTCGGCCGAGCCAGGGGCGACGTTGCGTAACCGAGCGATGTGGATCAGGTCGGGCGCGCACCATTCGGCCGGGACCCGAGCCTTGTAGTCCGACGGGATGGAGTCGCGGACATCGTGGAACACGCCACGCCCCTCGACCTCGCCCAGCGCCTCGACGAGCGCGGCCTCCGCTCGCTCGTCCCACGTCGCGGTCGCCGCATCGACCTGCGTCGCGAGCCGGTCGAGGTCGACCTCCGCCGATCGGGTCGTCATCGAGATGCGGACGAGCGAACTCGCGCCGAGCAGCGTGTGCACGCCGCGCACTTCAGCCTCGTAGGCGTGTCCGACGAGCCGCTCGACGACGTCGGGCAGGGCAGAATCGAAGCGGGCACGCGGCACGTACACGAAGACAGTCGTCCAGGGGCCGACCGGTTCGGCGACGTCGAAGACGCGCACGATCCGCCGTTCTTGGAGACCGACGATGTCGGTCACCACGCGCGCCAGCGCGTCGGGGTCGAGTTCGAACACCAGATCGCGCGGCAGCGTCTCGACGACGTTCTTCATCGCGCGACCGGTGAAGCTCTGCGTGGATGCGCCGGCGAGCGCGAGAACTTCAGCCGCCCGGGTGCCGACGGTCGGGATCGCGAACACACTCTCGCGATAGGCGCCGCTGCCGAGCAGGCCGATGAATCGATGCTCGGCCGCCGTACCGGACGGTCGGATTGCGATCGACGTGAAACGCGCCGAGCGGTGGATCGCCGACACCGCCCCGGCCCGCGCGATGACGACCACCTCGTCCGATGTCGACGAAGGGGGATCCGCGACGACCGCCGAGAATCGATCGCCGGTCCGGTACTCGCCGAGCTCACTGCCCGGCCGCAGCGTGAGCTCGGAGGTGACGTGGCCGTCCGAGCCTGTCGTGACCGTGCGTTCGTACGATGCAGCACCGAGGAAGACGAAATGCTGCTCGCCGAGCCAATCGAGCAATGGGTCCCCGTCCGCCAACTCGCGCATCCGCTCGCGCATCGGCCCGAAGTCGTCGACGACCTGTTGCACCTGGGCGATCGCGGAACGAACGTCGTTGGCCACCTCCTGCTCCTGTTCCGGAGGGCACCGATCGAGTTCGATCAGCGTCCACGCCTCGAGTTCGCGCATTCCGAGGTCATCGTCGAAGCCGACCACGCGGTCCTGCTGATCGCGGACGACCGGCAGCATCGGATGAACGAGCAGATGGATGCCGAGCCCGTGGCGGTCGAGAACCATCCGGACCGTGTCGACGAGAAACGGCACGTCGTCGGTCACGAACATGAGGACCGATCGCTCGCTGCGCCACCCATCGCGCTCGACATCGGGCGAGAGCAGTTCGACCAGGATCTCGCGGGGAGCGCGCCGCCTGCCGAGGGCGAGATGTGTCACCGCGGCGGCGTACGCGGCGTCGAGCCGCCGGGCGTCGGCGTCGTCGGGTGGCAGCTCCCGGTAGTAGCGCTCGACGAACTCGGCGAGCAGATCATCGGTCGGGCGACGTTGCCGCGCAATGTCGATGAGCGCGCTCACCGTCTCCGCCACGTCGGTGTGGGTCCTCATGCCTGCCTCACTCGCGGCCACTTTGCCGCCTCGACTCGAGTCGACCCGACCGACAGTAGACGACACGTCGACCACGGGAGGTCCGGATGCTCGGCCGAAGATCCGAGCGGCCATCGGTAAGGTCGACCGCATGACGCGCCCGGAAGTCCACTCAGGACATCGCTCGGTGTCGGGCGGCCTGGCGCGCGCCGCGGTCTTCGGGGTCAACGACGGACTCGTTTCGAACGTGTCGCTGATCCTCGGCTTCGCCGGCTCAGGGGTCGATTCGTCGATCGTGCGGCTCGCCGGGCTCGCCGGTGCCGTCGCCGGTGCGATCTCGATGGCGGCCGGCGAATGGATCAGCATCACCGCACAGAACGAGCTGGTCGAGCGCGAGGTCGAGGTCGAGCATCGTGAGCTGCTCGGCAACACCGAGGCCGAGACGATGGAACTTGCCGAGATGTACGAGAAGCACGGCATGACGCCGGACACCGCGCGCCGCGCCGCCGACGAGGTCATGCGCGAGCCGGCGATCGCCGTCGGGGTCCACACCCGCGAAGAGATGGGCGTCGACCCCAACGATCTGCCATCGGCGTACGCCGCCGCCGCCGTGTCACTCGTCTGCTTCGTGTTCGGCGCGCTGCTCCCGGTCATCCCCTGGTTCTGGAACGCCGACGGCGCAGCACCTGCGCTCGCGTCGCTCATGATCGGGGTGGTCACGGCAGCGATTGTCGGTGCCGTGATCGGGCGTTACGCCGAACGATCGATCCCGCTGTCGATGCTCCGCCAGATCGTCATCGTGCTCGTCGCGTGCGGCGTCACCTACGCGATCGGCGAGCTCGTCGGCGTCAACGTCGGCTGAACGGAGAGGACCATCGATGCGACAGATCAATGTGCTCGGGACCGAACTCCTCGCATGCTCGACGGAGCCCCTCACCGGCTATCACCGCACGGGGTGCTGTGAGCATCGGGGCGACGACCCGGGCATGCACACCGTGTGCTGCCGAGTCAGCGCCGAGTTCCTCACGTTCTCGGCCGAGCGCGGCAACGACCTCTCCACACCCATGCCCGAGTACGGCTTCGACGGTCTGCGCCCGGGCGACCAGTGGTGCGTCTGCGCGCCGCGCTGGCAGGAGGCCTACGAGGTGGGCCGCGCCTGCGATGTTGTCCTCGAGGCGACCCACGTGTCGACCCTCGAGTACATCGACCTGTCAGCACTGCAGGAACACGCCGTCGCCCCCTGACAATTCAGATCGGGAGGTTGCCGGTGCCCCTGCGCGTGGACCCGTCGTCGGTGTAGGCCGCGATCGTGCGCTGTGCGATGCGCATCTGGTGGACCTCGTCGGCGCCGTCCGCGAACCGTGCCCACCGGGCGTGCTGGTACATGTGCGCCATTGGTGTGTCGGTCGAGTAGCCGAGGGCGCCGTGCACCTGGATGGACCGGTCGATCACGCGACCAAGCATGTTGGCGACGAAGTGTTTGGCCATCGACACCTCGGCCTTGAAGTCTTCTTGGCGGTCGATCTTGTAGGCCGCGTGCAGGACCATCAACTTCGCCTGGTACAGCTCCATCGTCGAGTCGGCGATCATCCACTGGATCCCCTGTTTCTCGGCGAGCAGTGATCCGTGTGAGAACCGATTGAGTGACCGGTCGACCATCATGTCGAGCGCCGTCTCGGCCTGGGCGATCCACCGCATGCAGTGAGCCAGTCGGGCCGGACCGAGGCGGTACTGGCCGAGCAGGTGTCCTTGGCCGCGACCGCCGAGCATCTGGTCGTTGTGCACGCGGAGGTCCTCGATGACGATTTCGGAGTGACCGGTTCCACCGTGCATCGTCTCGACTTCGCGGACGTCGTTCCAGCCCTCGGCGGGCAGGTCGATCAAGAAGGCGCTGTTGCCCGCCTGGGGGATGTCAGGGTTGTCCTCGGTGCGGCACACGAGGATCGCGAAGTTGGCGCGTCGGGCATTCGAGATGAACCACTTGTGCCCGTTGTTCACCCATTCGTCGCCGTCCCGATACCCCTTGGTCTGAATGAGTGTCGGGTCGGAGCCGGCCACCTCGGGTTCGGTCATCGCGAAGCACGACCAGACCGTGCCCTCGCACAGCGGCTTGAGGTACTTCTCCTTCTGCTCATCGGTTGCCCAATGCAAGAGGGTGTGCATGTTGCCCTCGTCGGGCGCCTGACAGTTGAAGACCCACGGGCCGTAGTACGACTTCGCGGCCTCGGCCTGCACCATCGCCAGCTCGACGTGACCCAGCCCCATACCACCCCATTCCTCCGGCATGTGCGGCAGCCACAGACCCTCCTTGTAGGCCGCCTTACGGAGCGCGATGAGCGCCTCGAGTCGCTCCTTGCCGTCGACCCCGGCCTCGATCCGTTCCTCCTCTGGGCGGATCACATCCGTGACGAACGTCCGCACCCGCAGCCTGAGGTCCTCGAGTTCGGGGGTGAGCGAGAAGTCGATTGCCATCCGGACACGATGCCAGGTGCACCCCTGCCCACATCAACCGTGGCTACGGTCTCGACGTGTTCGTGCGGACGTTGTCCATCGCCCTGGTTGCCGTGGGCGTCGCGGCGTGTGGCGGATCCGACGGCGCGACCGACACCGTCGATGCGACCGAGGTGACCGGCTCGCCTGTCGCCGAGGACGGCGATCCCGTCTTCACACCGGTCACCAATGGCGACAACGCGGTCCCGACCACGACCGTGGCGGAACCGACCAGCACGACCTCGACCAGCACGAGCTCGACCAGCACAACCTCCACCAGCACAACGTCGACCAGCACGACACTCCCGATCCCCGACGCACCCGGCCCGCTGGACCTGACCGCTCCGGTGCTCGGATTGGGACGCTCCGCGGGCGGCCGCCCGATCGTCGCCGAACGACTCGGCGATGTCGGCGGTCGTCGGATGCTCGTCATCGGAGTGATCCACGGGAACGAGGACGACGGCGTCGCGGTCGTCGAGCAACTGCGTGACAGCGAAATCCCCAACGGTGTCGAACTGTGGGTCGTCGAGTCGATGAACCCCGACGGACAAGGGGCGCAGGACCGGCACAACGGCAACGAGGTCGACCTCAACCGGAACTTCCCGTACAACTGGGGGCCGATCGGTGTGCCGGGCGACCCGCAGTACGCCGGGACGGAACCGGCGAGCGAGCCCGAGACGCAGGCGATGGTCAACTTCATCGAACAGCTCCAGCCCGACGTCGCGATCTGGTATCACCAGGATCTCTACGTGATCAATCCGTCGTCGGGCCGCGAGGGCGCTGTGCGCCAACGGTATGCCGAACTGACCGGCCTCCCGATGGGTCAGATCACCGGCGGCACGTACACCGGCATCGCCGCAACCTGGGCCCGCAACGAACTCGCCCCCGCCAACGGTGTCGCGTTCATCGTCGAACTCGGACCCACCCTCTCCCCCAACGAAGCCGCCACACACACCGCCGCCATCCTCACCATCGCCACCGACCCCCTCTGACCCACACGCCATCGATCCCATCCCCCCATCCCCATAACCCGAAACTTGTGCACGGGATCCCGCTGGGCGGGAAAATCCGCACGCAGAATGCGATTCGCTTCCGAAATCGGCATCCCACCACCGACTGTGTGATGTGATCGACGAGACAGTCCTGCAACTGTTCGCGAAGCAGTACGGCGTGATCGCCAACCGACAACTGGTCGACGAGCTCAGAATGAGTACGTCAAGGGTCCACCGGCTGAAGTCCGCTGGGCTGCTGGTGCCGGTCACCTCCTCGGTGCTGCGCATCACCTCCAGCCCCGAATCGTTCCGGATGCGCTGCATGGCGGTACAACTGCACACGGCCGGCTGTGGGTTCCTCAGCGGGTGGACGGCCGGTCGACTTCGCGGTCTACGTGGCATGCCAACGCGATCGATCCACTACACGATCCCGGAACGTGCGCACGTCGCACTTCCGGACTGGGTCTCGGTGCATCGCACACGCTGGTACTGCCCCGACGACGACCGGGAGAAGCTCGATGACGGCCTGATCGTGTCGATCCCGCAGCGCATGTTGTTCTCGCTCGGCGCAGCGTTCAACCAGCATCGGTTCGAGCGCGCTGCCGAAGACGCCTGGCACCTCGAGTTGACCAATCCCACGGAAATGGCTGACTACCTCGAACGACATCGATGCCGCGGCAAGGACGGCGTGAGCCGAATCGAGCGATGGCTCGAACACGCTCTGGTGCAGCGTCGCCCAGCACAATCCGGGCTCGAGCGCGAACTGATCCAGTCACTCGTACATGCTGGGCTCCCCACACCGATCCGGCAACACCCGCTTCTGCTCCCATCGGGCGAGACGATTCATCTCGACATCTCGTGGCCCGCGATCAGGCTCGCGGTCGAACCCGGCGCGAGCTGGTGGCACGGTGGTGACCAACGCCAGCGCCGCGACCAGGCCCGCGATCGTGCGTGCAGCGAGATGGGTTGGCACGTACTCCACCTCGACGAGCGGCTGCGCGACGATCTCGCCGGAACTGCGCGTCAGATCCGACGAATCCATGACCGGCGCACCCGCGACGTGCGATGAGATCGCCCCAGCACGAGATTCTGCGTGCAGATTTTCCCGCCCAGCGGGATTCTGTGCACAAGTTTCGGGTGTGGGCGGCCGACGTTCGATTCTGCGTGCGGATCTTCCCGCCCACCGGGTTCGCCTGCACATGTTTCGGGGTGGGGGGGGTGGGCTGTCGGGGTGGGGTGTGGTCAGAGGAAGGTGGCGAATGACTCGAGGGGTTCGCGTTCGGTTTGGAGGGTGTTGATCGGGTGGTCCCAGTCGGCGTGGCCGAGGGCGACGCCACAGAAGATGCGGAGTTCGTCGGGTGCGCCGACGAACTCGGTGATGGCCTGCTCGTAGACCGCCCAGGCTTCTTGCGGACAGGTGTCGAGTCCCGCCTCCTGAGCGAGGAGCATGAAGGACTGGAGGAACATCCCGAGGTCGGACCACTGCGGCCGGCCCATCTGTTGGTCGACGAAACAAAAGATCGCGGAGGGAGCACCGAAGAAGTCGTGGTTTCTCGCGAACTGCGTCAGCCGCCCGGCCTTGTCGTCGCGCCCGATCCCGATCGTGGCGTACAGGGCCTCACCGTTGCGGAATCTCGATGTGCGATAGGGCTCGCCGAGACCCTTCGGGTAGATGTCGTAGGCCGGTGGCTCGATGTCGCGCCCGGCAATGAATTCCCGGAAGCGGATCATCGCGTCGCCGTTGACCACATAGATCCGCCACGGCTGCACGTTGCCACCGGACGGCGACCACGACGATGTCGTGAGCAGCTCGGCGATGGTCTGATCGTCGACGGGGGTCGGCAAGAACGCGCGGATCGACTTCCGCTTGCGGACGGCTTCGGTCACATTCATCTGCTGGGCACTCCTCGTATCGATCATCTGGAGATCATTTGGCGAATACCTGCCGATCACGCGGCAAGTTCAGGACACGCGACGGGCGCGCGGGCGACCGGGGCGAGACGAGAAGGCGCGGACGGCCCGATCTGCGTGAATGTAGCCGACCCCGTTCCGACGCTCTCCGTCAATCCGCTCATCGAGTACCGGCGAACCAGGACTTCGGCCCCACTTCGACGACGAGTCGGAGTAGCTCGATGCGACCGCCCAATCGTGCCGCCATCAGTCGGGCAGCATCGGCATCGTGAAGCCAGCATCGGTGCCGATCGAACCGGCGCTGGTGAGCGAGGCGCTGCCGAAACGATCGCGGACGGCGTCGACCGCTGTCTCGAGTTGGATCATGTCGGCCCGCTCGAACGGCAAGGTCAGCTGCACCGCGTCGGCATTCTGCAGGTTTCCGATCGACACGCCGAGCAGCGTGAGTCCGCGCACCTCGACCATCGGCCAAGCGGCGGCAAGCAGTGCGACCGCAGTCGCGTGGACAGTACGGGTGCCGGCGGTGTGTTGGGCCAGCGAGTGCGACCGGGTGGCACGGGTGAAATCGTCGAACCGGAATCGCAGCGTGACCGTGCGCCCGACGCGGCCCGCCCGACGCATTCGACGCGCGATGCGGTCGACGAGTCGGAGCAGCACGACATCGATCTCGGATCGGCTCCTGGTCCGGCGGCCGAGCGCCTGTTGTGACCCGATCGAGCCGCGCCGCTTGCCGCCCGCGACCACGCGCGGGTCGCGGTTGTGCGCGAGCGCATGGAGCTGGTGGCCCGAGGCTCGCCCGAGCATCGACGTGAGCACCGGTTCGCCGAGTTGAGCGACCTCGCCGACAGTCGAGATGCCGCGGGCGTGCAACTTCTCCGCCGTGACCCGGCCGACTCCCCACAGCCGCTCGACGGGCAGCGGATGGAGGAAGTCGAGTTCGCGGTCGGGCTCGACAACGAGCAGACCATCGGGTTTGCAGACGCCGCTCGCGACTTTCGCCAAGAACTTCGTTCGGGCGACCCCCACGCTGATCGGGAGACCGACCCGCGTTGCAACCGCCTTGCGCAGTCCAGTCGCGATCGCCTCAGGCGACCCGGAAATCTTGGCGAGTCCGCGGACATCGAGAAACGCCTCGTCGATCGAGATGCCTTCGACGAGCGGCGTCGTGTCATCGAAGACCTCGAAGACCCGACGGCTCGCCTCGGTGTAGGCCTTGAACCTGGGCTCGACGAAGATCAATCCCGGGCAGAGCCGCCGCGCCTCGGATCCGACCATCGCCGTGCGGACCCCAAACCGCCTGGCCTCGTAGCTCGCCGCCAGGATGACCCCGCCACCGACCGCGATCGGCCGCCCGCGCAGGGCCGGATCGTCACGCTGTTCAACCGACGCGTAGAACGAGTCGAGATCGGCGTGCAGGATCGACGCCGAGGGTGGCGACGAGGAAATCCGGGGCACGAACACATGTTCGCATCCTGGTCTCGGCCGGTCAAGGCCGCTCGGTGGAGATCCAGACCGCGATCGCGTCGAGTGCATCCGGATTCGCGAGCGAATCGCGAGAAGCCACAGCATCGGCGGATGCGCCGAGCAACATCTTCTTGATCGGCACCTCCAGTCGCTTGCCCGACAACGTGCGGGGGATCGCCGGCACCTCTGCGATCGTGTCCGGCACGTGTCGCGGAGACAACTCGGTCCGGAGCACTGAGCGGACGGCCGACACGAGCGCGGCGTCGACGCGTCGCCCCTCGGCACAGGCGATGAGCAGGATCAACTCGCCCGCACCACCATCATCGTCCTCGAGGTGAACGACCACGCAGTCGGCGACCTCTGGGAGGCCCTCGACGACGGTGTAGAAGTCGCTCGTACCGAGCCGGACACCTCCGCGATTGAGTGTTGCGTCGGACCGGCCACTGATCTCACACGCGCCGTCGTCGTGGAACGTGATCCAGTCGCCGTGGTGCCAGATTCCCTGGTAGGTCGAGTAGTAGGTGTCGCGCAACCGTGTCCCATCGTCGTCCCCCCACAGGCCGACGGGCATACTCGGCATCGGTGCGGCGATGACGAGTTCACCGGTGACGTCGGGTGGGCAGCGCTGACCCTCCGAATCGAACGCCTGCACGTCGCAGCCGAGCATCCGCGCCGAGATCTCGCCGGCACGAGTCGGTAGGACGGGCGCCGTGCCGACGAATGCGGTGCACACGTCGGTGCCGCCACTCATCGAACCAACCTGCACATGTGGGCCGACCGCTGCCGCGGCCCACTCGGCTCCCGAGGCGGGCAGCGGCGCACCGGTGGACCCGAGATGCCTGAGTCGTGACAGATCGAGGTGGGATCCGGGCTCGAGACCGGCTTTGCGACAGGCCATGATGAACGGCGCGCTGACCCCGAGCACATCGACGTCGTCGTCGGCCGCACATCGCCAGAGTTCCATGAGGTCGGGCGCCGCGGGATCACCGTCGAAGAGCACGATGGTCGAGCCGGTGAGCAGCCCCGAGACGACAAAGTTCCACATCATCCAACCGGTCGTGGTGAACCACATGAAGCGGTCGCCGGACCGGAGGTCGTAGTGCAAGGCGAGTGCCTTGTTGTGCTCGAGTGTGATGCCACCGTGACCGTGCACGATCGGCTTCGGGAGACTCGTGGTGCCCGACGACGAGAGCACATAGAGGGGATGATCGAACGGGACCGGTTCGAACTCGATCGGCTCGTGAACGGCCAGCAGATCGGACCAATCCTCGGCACCGCTCGGGTCGAGGTACGCGAGCCGCACGACATGGCGGAGACTCGGCAACGCGCCAACGATCTGGTCCACTGCCTCGGCCCGGTCGATGGCGCGGCGGCCGTACATGTAGCCGTCGATCGCCAGCAGCACGGTTGGCTCGATCTGGGTCCAGCGGTCGACGACGGCCCGCACACCGAACTCGGGTGCACAGGAGGACCAGATCGCGCCGATGCTCGCAGTGGCGAGGAACGCGACCAACGTCTCGGGGATGTTCGGCGCGAATGCGACCACGCGATCACCGCGGCGGACCCCGAGTCGCAGAAGGCCCGCACGACAGCGCGAAACAGCATCCTCGAGTTCGGCCCAGGTGTGGGTGGTCGTGGGCCTGGTCTGCGAGCGGGAGATGACGGCGACGTCGTCGGCAGACACTCCGGCGTGCCGGAGTGCGTGCTCGGCGTAGTTGAGCGTGCCGCCGGGAAACCAGTTCACGCCCGGCATCGGGTCGGATTCGAGCGCGGCCGTCGGGGCCGTGTGCCAGAGC
>JASJHI010000090.1:0-14821 GCA_033791105.1 Acidimicrobiia bacterium
GCACAACATGCGCACCCTGGCCTCGATGCCGCTCGACAAACAGCAGCGGATCGCCCAGGAGACACTCGACATCTACGCGCCGCTCGCGCACCGGCTCGGCATGCAGGAGCTCAAGCAACAACTCGAAGACCTGTCGTTCGCCGCACTCCACCCGAAGCGTTTCGCCGAGCTCGATCACCTCGTGAGCAGCCGCACCCCCGAACGCGAGGTGTACCTCGCACGGGCGCTGTCGGAGGTTCGCGCCCAGCTCGGCGAGCTGGGCGTCACCGCCGAGGTCACCGGACGGGGGAAGCACCTGTGGAGCATCTACGAGAAAATGGTGGTCAAGGCACGCGAGTTCGATGAGATCTTCGACCTGATCGCGATCCGGGTCATCGTTCCGACGATGAAGGACTGCTATGCCGCACTCGGGTGCATCCACGGACGGTGGCGACCGGTGGTCGGGCGATTCAAGGACTACATCGCGATGCCCAAATTCAACCTCTACCAGAGCCTGCACACCACGGTCATCGGGCCCGCCGGTAAGCCGATCGAGGTGCAGATCCGGACGACCGAGATGCACCGGCGGGCCGAATGGGGAGTTGCCGCGCACTGGGCCTACAAAGACAGCGACGGCCGGGATGACATCGACTGGCTCAAGCGCATCATCGACTGGCAGGAGGACATCAGCGACCCCGCCCAGTTCATGGAGAGCCTGAAGACCGACCTCGAACAAGACGAGGTGTTCGTCTTCACGCCGAAGGGGCGGGTGATCACGCTGCCGGTCGGCGCGACCACCGTCGACTTCGCGTATGCCGTCCACACCGAGGTCGGCCATGCGTGCATCGGGTCGAGGGTGAACGGACGCCTCGTCTCGCTCGACCACGTCCTGCAGAGCGGCGACAACATCGAGATCTTCACTTCGAAGGTCGAAACAGCGGGCCCCTCGCAGGACTGGCTCGCCTTCGTCGTGTCGCCGCGGGCGCGCAACAAGATCCGCCAGTGGTTCAGCCGCGAGCGGCGGCTCGACATGGTCGAGGCCGGCCGCGACGACCTCACGAACGAACTCCGCCGGGAGGGGCTGCCCGTCCAACAGATGTGGAAGTCGCCCCAGCTGGCGGAGGTGATCTCCGAGCTGAGCTACGTCGACCTCGACGCATTGCTCGCGGCGGTCGGCGAACACCATGTCTCGGCGCACAGCGTCGCGCATCGCATCGGCCGCGGCTTCCGTACGGGCGACGACACCGACCAACTCCCCGCCACGGTCGAGACGCCACGCCGCGAGCGACGCACCGGCGACCGCAACCGCGTCGGCGTTCACGTTGAAGGCCTCGACGACATGCTCGTCCGGCTCGCCAACTGCTGCACACCGATGCCGGGTGACACGATCATCGGTTTCGTCACCCGAGGCCGGGGCGTCAGTGTCCACCGGGCCGATTGCGCCAACGCGGTCTCGCTGATGGCCGAGCAGCCGACGCGCATGATCGATGTCGAGTGGGATGGCGAGGAACAGCGCGGCGCTACGTTCGTGTCGGCGGTCGAGGTCGTTGCGCTCGACCGGTCGCGCCTGCTGCGCGATGTCGCTAACGCCCTCGCGGACCATCACGTCAACATCGTGTCGTCGCAGAGTGTCACCGGCGACGACAGGGTCGCGAAGATGCAATTCGAGTTCGAGCTGGCCGACGCCGCGCACCTCGACTCGGTGATCCGCACCATCAGGTCGATCGAGTCGGTCTACGACGCCTATCGCCTCGTCCCCGGAGGTAAACGGACGCGCCGGGAGGTCGACGACGAGTACGAGGCTGCGGTAACCGTAGCGGCTGCCGGCCATCCCAATCCCTGAGCCCGCGGGCGGGGCGCGCCGGTAGCCTGACGGGCCGTGCCAACCTTCCAGACCTCACCCGGGATGCGCGACATCCTGCCCCCGGAAAGTGGTCGCTGGCGCCGGTTCAATACCGTGTTCGCGGAGCTTGTCGAGGCCGCAGGCTATGGGCTCCTGATCCCACCGCTACTCGAGGATCTCAGTGTGTTCACCCGGCTCGGCGACGCGACCGATGTGGTCACCAAGGAGATGTACGACTTCGTCGACAAGGGCGATCGGCACGTCGCACTCCGTCCCGAGATGACAGCCGGTGTGTGCCGCGCATTCGCCCAACACCGACCGACGCCGCCGTGGAAGACCTGGTACACCGGCTCGAATTTCCGGTACGAGAAGCCACAGCGCGGGCGGTATCGTCAATTCGACCAGGTCGGCGTGGAGGTGCTCGGCGCGGACGACGCGCAGGTCGATGTCGAAGTCATCGCGTTGGCGTCGGAGTTCTACTCCCGTCTGGGCCTGCGTCAGGTCCGCTTGATCGTCAACAGCCTGGGCGAGCCCGGCGACCGCGCGCTCTACGTCGACGCGTTGCGGCGGCACTTCGACGCCGCCGGTGACGCGCTCAGTCCTGAGAGCCGTGACACCCTCACCCGTAATCCACTACGCATCCTCGACTCCAAGCGCGAAGCCGATCGAGTGTTCATCGACACCGCGCCACGGATCTCGGAGTTCCACGGTGACGACGCCGCGGCGCACTTCGCCGAGGTCTGCGCCGGTCTGCGCGACCTCGACATCCCCTTCGAGGTCGAACCGAAGCTCGTCCGGGGGCTCGACTACTACTTGCGCACGATCTTCGAGTTCCAAGGCGGAACCCTCGATTCGGCCCAGAACGCACTGGGCGGCGGTGGTCGTTACGACGGCCTGGTCGAGGCACTCGGCGGCCCTCCGACGCCCGGGGTCGGGTTTGCGCTCGGAATCGAGCGGACCCTCTTGGCATGCGACGACGAGGGTGTGTTCGCGGCGGCGCCGCACCAGCTCGACGCATTCGTCGTCGATGTCACCGGTGGCGGCGAAGCGACCCGTATCACCGCTGCGCTGCGGGCTGCCGGATTCACGGTGGACCGGGGCTTCGACAACCGCAGCATGAAGGCCCAGATGAAGCTCGCCAACCGGAGCGCTGCCGATGCGGCGCTGATCGTCGGCGAGGACGAACTCGCGGCGGGGACCATCGTGGTCAAGCCGCTGCGCAGCGACGACGACCAGATCACGATCCCACGAACCGAATTGATCGAACACCTGACAGGAACCCGAGCCGATGACCGCTGATCCAGCATCCCCCTCCCGCCGTGACTCCGCTACCTCGATGCGCACGCACCTGTGCGGTGACCTCCACGCGGCGAACATCGGCGACACTGTCAGCGTCTGCGGATGGGTCAGTCGTCGTCGAGAGCACGGAGAACACCTCGCCTTCGTCGATCTGCGCGATCACACCGGCATCGTGCAATGTGTCGTCGACAACGATGTCGATGTGCGCAGTGAGTACGTGCTGCGAATCACCGGAGTTGTCCGTCATCGCCCGGAAGGCACGGTCAACGAGTCGCTGCCGACGGGCGAGGTCGAGATCGGCGACTGCTCGGTCGAGATACTGCGCAAAGCCGACCCACCGCCATTTCCGGTCGATGCGCGCGCCGACGACGTCGACGAGACGATCAGGCTGCAGTACCGCTATATCGATCTGCGCCGCGAACGAATGCAGAAGAACCTGCGCGTTCGCTCGGCGGTCAACGCGGCTGTTCGCAACTCGATGGATGCGCAAGGTTTCGTCGAGGTCGAGACCCCGATGCTCGTTCCGTTCACACCCGAGGGTGCACGCGAGTTCCTCGTGCCCGCCCGCAAGGAGCCGGGTTCGTTCTATGCGCTTCCGCAGTCACCGCAGTTGTTCAAGCAACTCCTGATGGTGTCGGGCGTCGATCGGTATTACCAGATCGCCCGCTGTCTCCGCGACGAAGATCTGCGCGCAGATCGGCAGTACGAGTTCATGCAACTCGACATGGAGATGAGCTTCGTCGAGCAAGACGACGTGCTCGACTCGGTCAGCGAGTCCGTGCTCGACGCAGCTGAGGCCGTCACCGGCGAACGGCCGCCGCCGATCGAGCGCATCACCTGGCACGACGCGATGAATCGGTTCGGTGTCGACAAGCCCGACATGCGTTTCGGAATGGAACTCATCGACCTGACCGGCGTGTTCGCCGATACCGGTTTCAAGGCGTTCAGCGGCGCCGAGGCGATCAAGGGCATCCGCGTCGAGGGAGCGGCCGACAGATACGGAC
This sequence comes from Acidimicrobiia bacterium, assembly GCA_033791105.1. GTDB lineage: Bacteria > Actinomycetota > Acidimicrobiia > Acidimicrobiales > Ilumatobacteraceae > JASJHI01. Next base: position 4,126 of record JASJHI010000090.1, read on the forward strand.
GAAACCAGCTCGACAAGCTCACGGACCGAGCGAAGGAACTCGGCGCCAAGGGGCTCGTCTGGATGAAGACCACCGACGAGGGCTTCGACTCCCCGGTCGCAAAATTCCTGTCCGATGGCGAGCTGAGCGCAGTTCGGTCCGCGCTCGGGGCCGTGACCGGCGACCTCGTGTTGATCGTCGCCGACGAGTGGGCGACCGCCTGTGAGGTTTTGGGCACGCTCCGGAACGATCTCGGCCGGCCGCCGGTTCACGAGGGGCCGTACCGGTACGTGTGGGTCGTCGAGTTCCCGCTGTTCGTCGGCGTCGATCGCGAGACCGGGCGGCCCAAGTCGGGCCATCACCCATTCACGACGCCCCACCCGGAGGATCTCGACAAGATCGAGAGCGACCCCCTCAGCGTCCGCTCGATCGCCTACGACCTCGTGCTCAACGGATGGGAACTCGGTTCGGGATCGATCAGAATCCACGAGCCCGAACTCCAGCGCCGGGTGTTCGCCGCGCTCGGGATCTCCGACGAGGAGGCCGAGACGAAGTTCGGCTTCTTCCTCAACCCGTTCGACTATGGCGCTCCGCCGCACGGTGGGTTCGCCTTCGGCCTCGATCGACTCGTGGCGATCCTGGCAGGAGAGGAGAACATCCGCGAAGTCATCGCGTTCCCCAAGACCCAGTCCGGTTCGGATCCAATGACGAACTCACCGATCCCCGGCGACCCAAAGATGCTCGCCGAACTCGGGCTCAAGGTGCTGCCACCTTCGACGTGATGACGAAGCGGCTCCCGACACAACGACCTGCGATGATTCGACCATGACGTTCGAGACCCCGATCACCATCGACGGCGACACGCTCACCGGGCCATATCGCCGTCCGGCGCAGATGCTCGCCGGTCAGGAGTACGCAGGCCATGCGAGCGTGCACGACGGTGACACGGCGACGAACCTCGGCCTCACAGGAGCGCCGATCGAGGGCCCGACACTTTTCAGCCAGTTCGACCCACTCGCCGTCGAGATCTGGGGGCAGCGATGGTTCGAGGAAGGCTGCGTCAGCTCTCATTTTCAGACGATGGTGGTCGGCGGCGAGGAGCTGCAGGCGTCACTCACCCGTCGCAGCGAGACCGCGGCGTCGATCGAGAGTCACAAGCCCGACGGCAGCTCGGTACTCGTCGGCACCGCCACGATCGGTGCCGCTGACCCCACCGAACTCGATGAACGCCGCGCACGCCCATCCGCCGACCCCGGCGCCCTGCACATCATCGATCAGCTCTCTGTCGGCATGAGCGGCGGCGCCCCGATCGACACGGCCATGGAGTACGACGAGAGCAACGGTCTCCTCTATCCCTTCACGCTTGCGGAGAAGCTGGGCAAGATCACAGAGCACGGATCGTGGTACGTGCCCGGTGAGCACAGCCCATGGGGGCGACCGATCATCCCGACCGAGATGATCAGCGTCCTTGCGCTCAAGGGCGGTACGGGTTTTCCGGTGCGTGGCCCGTCGATCGGTCTCTTCATCGACTTGCAGGTGCGGTACGTCAACGGTCCCGTGTTCGTCGACAACCCGTATCTGGTCGACCACGAGGTCATCGGCCTCGGCCAGGGCAAGCGGGTCGAGTCGTACTGGACCGAGTCGCGCCTCGTCGATCTGGACACCGGGGTACACGCGGCGACGGTCCTGCTGCACCAGGGTGTGTTCAAGGACAGTTACGCCGATTACCCAGCGAGCTGACGCCCGACCGGCCGTCGGCTGACGATCTGACAGCAGAACTCCCGATCGGCAGCCTGCACCCGCCGCGCGAACTCTGACACACCCCCTCCGTACGGTGTGCGGGAACCGACTCCTCCCGACACGGGCCGACCCGATCCACAGGATCGGAGAGCATCCAGGGAGTGAATGAGATGAGCGAATCCACCGAAACAGAAATGATCAACGTGGTTGTGCTGCGCGGCGCGGTGAAGGGCGAACCGGTCGAGCGCATCCTTCCATCGGGAGGTGTGGTGGTGCAGTTCGACATCGGCTCACGTCTCGAGGGCGGATCCTGCACGGCGCCGATCTCGATGACCGATCCACCGCCGGCCGTTCGCGACGTCATCACCGACGGTGCAGCCGTGATCGTGCTCGGAGGTATCAGACGACGATTCTTCCGCGTCGGTGGCCAGACGCAGAGTCGAACCGAGGTCGTCGCCACTCGGGTCGTGCCGGTGCGGCGACGCGCCGCGATTCGGCGCCTCCTCGCCGAGGCGGCCGAAGCGATTGCAGCATGACCGCCTGCTTGCCGCCGGCCGCCCCGGGTCAGTCCAGTGGTCTGATCACGAAACCCGTGCGGAGCTTGGGCGTGAAGAATGTCGACTTGGGGGGCATCAACAACTTCTCGCGCGCAGTGCGCTCGATCTCGGCCACGCTCACCGGACGGATCAGCACGGCCGCAGTGGCCCTCCCGTCGGCAACTGCATCGACCACGTTCGCAACCCCATGCTGGTAGGTCACCGTGTGTGGGATGTCGGCCAGAACGTGCTCGAGCCAGAGTCCATCGAGACCCCGCACCTCATCGAGCACCCCGGGCCGCGGCGTGAGGTACTGCGCGGCGCCGTCGTGGTTGATGAAGCACATTGCACCGCGCGCGTCCATTTCGGCGAGCGTGTCGTCCGACGGGGCCGCGGAGTCCGATCGCATGAACGCCGCGTCGAGCGCCGTGACCAACGCGTCGTGGTCGACGTCGGTGTAGAGACGGTGGATCGCTTCCACGCTCAGCTGGTCCGCGACGAGTTCGCTCACGAACGCGAGCGTCTCCTCGGCCGCCGTCGACTCGATCGAGCCGTCGGCACGGACCTCGTCGCGATAGGTGCGGGCGATGCCATACCGATGGTGGCCATCCGCGATCAGCACGTCATCGCTGCCGACGTACGCGGTGATCGCGGCGATTCTGTCTGGGTCCGTGATCCGCTCGACACGATGCTCAACGCCCTCAACCGTGACGGCGGCGAGCAGGTCGCCGCTCTCCTCCAGCAACGCGGTGAGCCCCGACGCGAGCGACAGACCCCAGATCGGCGACAGGTTGCAGCATGTCGCGCGCGTCAGGTCGAGCCGATCGGTCGAGGCCTTCGGGGTCACGCGCTCGTGTGGCAGAACACCTCCGGCGCCCTCGTCCACCACCTCGAGGCCACCGAGCACGCCCACGATCTCTCGCTGCCGCCCCGCCGCGTCGACGAATCGAAGGCGGTACAGCGTGAGGGTCGCCGATTCGTCCTCCACCAGCACGCCGTCGTCGAGCCATCCCTGCAACGTCGTGGCCGCACGCTCGTATCGGCCAGGTCCCTCCGACTCCCGAGGCACGTCCACGTGGGTCACGTTGCACGCACTCCGCGCGGCCAGCTCGTCCACGTCTGCGGCCGAGAGCACGTCGTATGGCGGTGCAATGAGATCATCGAGATCCTCTGCGGCGTACCGGAGAGCGTTGAACGGCGTGAAGCGTGGCACCTCCACAGGATGCCATCCACACGTCGCCGGCCTGCAACGATCGGTTCGGACATGAACTCTTCGGACCAATCCGGCGGCGGCCGACGATCCGACGCCCGAATGCTCGGGAGCGTGCACACGGTGCTCTGCGATCTGGACGGCGTCGTGTGGCTCGGAAGGCAACCGATCCCTGGTGCGGTCGAAGCGATCGCTTCCATTCGGGCGACGGGACGCCGGGTCCTCTTCGTCACCAACAACTCCCTCGCCACCGAACAAGTGCTGGTCGATGCGCTGGCGGCGATCGGTGTTCCCGCAGCCGGCGACGTCGTGTCCTCGGCGATGGCGGCCGCACGTCTGCTCTCCGAAGGTTCAGCGGTCCTCGTGACCGGGGCGCAGGGCATTGTCGAGGCGGTCGAGGGGCGCGGCTGCATCGCCATCCCCAACGACGGATCCGTACCGACCGACTGCGTCGACGCAGTGCTCGTGGGCCTCCATTTCGACTTCGACTATGCCCGGCTCGGGCGCGCGAGCGCTGCGGTCAGGGCAGGCGCTCGGTACATCGCGACCAACGACGACGCAACATTCCCGACAGCGACCGGACTCGACCCGGGAGGCGGATCCATCGTCGCCGCGGTCACAACCGCCGCCGGCGTCGAACCGGTCATCGCCGGGAAGCCGCATCGACCGATGGCCGACCTGATCACCGAGATGCTCGGCACGGCCGATTCCGACCCCATGGGCTTGCTGATGGTCGGCGATCGCCCATCCACCGACGGCCGATTCGCCGCAACGCTCGGTTGCCCGTTCGCGTTGGTACGCACCGGCGTCGTTCCGCCGGGACCCGCCCAACTCGACGAGGTGCAGATCGCCTTCGACGAACCTGACCTCGCCGGACTGGCCCAGCTTCTCGCGTCGGCGCCGCGGCGACTGGCCACCCCCGAATCGACGGATACGCTCGGCTGATGCCCTCCTCGTCACCGCTCGATCGGCTGGTGACGGCCGGACTCCGGGCATCCAACGAATCTCGCCGGCAGGTCGAAACGATCGTTGCGCGTCTCCTCGAGTCGGGATCCGGACGCGGTGAGGAAATGTTCGCCGAAGTCATCGCTCGGGGCGGAGAGTCGTCGGGCCGGTTTGCCGAGCTCGTACAACGAGAGGTCGCGCGCCAATCCGGCGCGGTCACCGACCGCGTCGACGAGCTCGCCGAGCGACTGGCCACGCTCGCCCGCGAGACCAGAAGCAGCTCGACCTCGCCGGATTCTTCCGAGTCCGACGGTGGGAAGGTGACCTCGGAGCCGAAGAATTCCGAGCGGTTGGACCGAACGCCATCCTCGACGAAGAAGCCGAAGACGACGGCCAAGAAGCGGAAGAAGACCAAGCAGTCCCAGCAGTCCACGACGTCGCCGAAGTCCACGGATCAGAAGAAGTCGAAGACATCGAAGAAATCGAAGGGCTCCAAGAAGTCGAACAAGGAGGCGAACTCGAGGGGTTCGAAGAAGCCGAAGACATCGAAGGCGAAGCCGTCGCGGCACACGTCGGCGGCAGTTCCCGATTCGAACGGGGCGGCGGATGACAATCGAGCAGCGGAGATCTCCGCAGGTCGTGCTGGAGCCGAGGCGGTCGGCCCATCCGGCGTGCGGCGCGTCGCAACCACGTCGCCCGCACGCGCCGAGGTGGCTCGCTGACGATGGGGTCACGTCGCCGACTCGATGTCGAGCTGTTACGTCGAGCGCTGGTCACGAGTCGCGGCGACGCGCAGGAACTCATCGCCGCCGATCGAGTTCTCGTGAACGGGGCTGTCGCGGCGAAGCCATCGAGGCAGGTCTCACCGGCTGACGCGATCGTGCTCGAGTCCCCGCCTCCCCGCTTCGTCAGCCGTGCGGGCGAAAAACTCGACTTCGCCCTGTCGAGCTTCGGCATCGATGTGGCAGGTGTTCGGGCGCTCGACGCGGGCGCGTCCACCGGCGGCTTCACCGACTGTCTGCTGCAGCGCGGCGCGTCCGAGGTGGTCGCGCTCGACGTCGGCCACGGACAACTGCACGAGCGCATTCGAGGCGATCGTCGCGTCACGGCGATCGAGCGGCAGAACGTCCGGCACGTCACCGCAAGTCAGATCGGTGGGCCGGTCGACCTCATCGTCGGCGACATGTCCTTCATCTCACTCAAGCTCGTCATCGAGCCCCTCGTTACCGTCTGCCGGCCGGGAGGCGCGATGGTCCTCCTCGTCAAACCGCAATTCGAGGCCGGACGCATCGAGGCCGCCAGGGGGCGCGGGGTCATCAAGGATCCCGAGATTCACGAGCGTGTCCGGGCCGAGATCACCGATGCGTTGCTCCTCGCCGGATGCAGCGTGAAGGCCTGGGCGGACTCGCCGATCACCGGCTCGGACGGCAACCGCGAGTTCCTCGTGCACTGCACGACGCCGATCCGCGTTCCGACTGTGGTCACCAGCTCGACCCTCGACGACACGTGCCCCACCGACCAGCGAGCGACATCGTGAAGGCGGTCGCGCTCGTTGCGCACCACCAGCGCACATCCGCTGCCGCGCTCGCTCGCACGGCCGCCGCCTGGTGCGCCGCGAACGGCATCACCTTCTGGATGCCGCCGTCGGATGCCGACGCGTTGTCGCTCACCGTTCACGCGTCCGACCGCGGACTCGCCGATGCCGATCTGGTTCTCAGTCTCGGCGGCGACGGCACCATGTTGCGCGCGGTCCGGCTGCTCGGCGGCGCCCCCGTGCCATTGCTCGGCGTCGATCTCGGCACCCTGGGGTACCTCACCGAGGTCGAGCCCGACAATCTCTCCGATGCTCTCGACCGTTTCGCCGCAGGCGGCGACGCCGGCGAATGGCACCTCGACGAGCGCATGCTCCTCGACGTGACGATCTGTGATGGCGTCCCGCTGAAGGCGCTCAACGAAGTCATCATCGAGAAGGGTGAGTCCGGTCACACGGTACGACTGCTCGCCCGTCTCGATGGTGTGCCGTTCACTCACTACGCGGCCGATGGACTCATGGTCGCCACACCGACCGGCTCCACCGCGTACTCCCTCTCGGCACGGGGTCCGATCGTGTCACCGCGGCACCGCGCGATGTTGCTCACACCGGTGTCACCGCACATGCTCTTCGACCGTCCGCTCGTACTCGATCCCTCCGAGGTGGTCGAGATCGAGGTCGCCGGCGAACGCCGCGCCGACGTCGCGATCGACGGGCAGCACATCACCACACTCCACGATGGCGACATCGTCCGCTGCGTCCCCGCGTCGGAGACGGCCCGGTTCGTCCGATTCGGCGAGTACCACTATCACCAGATCCTGAAGGCCAAGTTCGGCCTCACCGACCGCTGACACGATGCTGACCGAACTCCACATCGAGCACCTCGGCGTGATCGAGACACTCGATCTCGTCCTCGGACGAGGGCTCACCGCGTTGACGGGCGAGACCGGGGCCGGCAAGACGATGCTCGTCGAGGCAATCGAGTTGCTCGTCGGCGGACGGGCTGACGCAAGCATCGTCAGGCACGGTGCAGCCGAGGCGCGCGTCGAAGGTCGGTTCATCGACGCCGACCAGCACGAGACCGTGCTCGCACGGGTCATTCCCGCCGCGGGGCGATCGCGTGCCTACATCGATGGTCGCCTCGCCACCGTGGCCTCGCTGTCCGACGTGGCTGCCCGGCTCGTCGACTTGCACGGACAGCACGCCCACCAGCAACTCCTCGGCGCAGCAGCGCAGCGCGAAGCGCTCGACGCGTTCGCCGAGACCGACCTCACCGCCTTGCAGCGAACACGCGCCCGGCTCACCGAAATCGACGCTGAACTCGCGTCGCTCGGTGGCGATGAGCGAGTGCGGGCGAGGGAGATCGATCTGCTCCGCTTCCAGGTCGCCGAACTCGACGAGGCCAACATCGTGGACCCGACCGAGGATGCAACGCTCGACCTCGAGGAGTCGATGCTCGGCGATGCCGAGGCGCACCGCGACGCTGCACGGCGGGCACACGCGACGATCTCCGACGAGACCGGAGCACGAGACCAGCTGGCTGCGGCACTCGCCGACATCGAGACTCGGGCGCCGCTCCGCTCGGCGGCCGATCGGCTGCGAACGATCCTTGCGGAGCTCGACGATGTCGCGCCCGACCTGCGATCGGCGCTCGATGGAATCGATGAGTCACCCGAGCGGCTCGCCGAGATCCGAGAACGCCGTCAACTCCTCGCCGACATGCGCCGGAAGTACGGCGAGGATCTGGCCGCGGTGATGTCCTTCCACGCCGTCGCCGACGACCGGCTCCGCGAGCTCGAACGTTTCGACGAGCGTGCCGCGGAGCTCGACACCGAACGCTCGCAGGCATTGGCAGCCGAGCGCAGCGCAGCGCGCGCCGTCGGCGAGCACCGGCGTGCGGCGGCACCTGACCTCGCTTCACGAGTCGAAGCGCATCTCCGCGGGCTCGCCATGCCCGAGGTGGCGATGGCCATCGAGGTCGGCGAGCACCCCGACGACCATCCGGGTGATCGCGTCCAGTTCCTCCTCGCCGCCAATCCCGGTTCACCGCTCCTGCCATTGACCCGTGTCGCTTCCGGCGGTGAACTCGCTCGATCGATGCTCGCGCTTCGGCTCACACTCATGGGGTCGCGCGACGACGTCGCCGGTTCGCTCATCTTCGATGAGGTCGACGCGGGAATCGGCGGACAGACCGCACATTCGGTCGCCCAGGCGCTCTCGGCTCTCGGCCATGCCCACCAGGTGTTCGTCGTCACACACCTCGCGCAGGTGGCAGCGCTCGCCGACCAACAGATCCACGTCGCGAAGACTGTGCGCGGCGGCGAGACCTTCACCACCGCGACCCCGCTCGGCCCCGACGAACGCGTCGACGAAGTGGCCCGCATGCTGTCCGGATCCGACTCGGTCTCGGCTCGAGATCACGCCCGCGAGCTGCTGGCGTGAGACAGCCGAGCGCAACCTCCGTGCGTCCAGGCAACACTGCGGGCGGTGAGGGTCCACCAATGCGCCGGGATCCGCGCGTTCGGACGCGTACACAAGATACGGTGAGATTCCGTCGTGACGGCGGTCCAATGCCCTCCCGGCCAGATGTGAATCCGAGACCGACGGATTCCGACGCGACGCAAGGATGGCGCTGATGACGAAGCACATTTTCGTGACCGGTGGGGTCGCGAGTTCACTTGGTAAAGGGCTCACCGCCTCCTCGCTCGGTCGACTGCTGAAGCTGCGTGGGCTCCGCGTCACACTCCAGAAGCTCGATCCATACATCAACATCGACCCGGGCACGATGAACCCGTTCGAGCACGGCGAGGTGTTCGTCACCGAAGATGGCGGCGAGACCGACCTCGATCTCGGTCACTACGAACGCTTCATCGACGAGAACCTCTCGCGCAACTCCAATGCCACGACCGGCTCGATCTACCAGTCGGTGCTCGCCGCCGAGCGCCGCGGCGACTATCTCGGACGCACGGTGCAGGTGATCCCGCACATCACCGACGAGATCAAGCGACGCGTCGAGCGGGTCGCCCGCAACGACGTCGACGTCGTCATCACCGAGGTCGGGGGCACGGTCGGCGACATCGAGATCCTCCCGTTCCTCGAGTCGATCCGTCGATTCCGCAAGCTGGTCGGGCGCGACAACGTGTGTTACATCCACGTCACACTCGTCCCGTTCATCGGCCCTGCCGGCGAGCAGAAGACGAAGCCCACTCAGCACTCGGTCACCGAGCTGCGCAGCCGGGGCATCCAACCCGATGTCATCGTCTGCCGGAGCGAGGAGCCGCTCTCTGACGATCTCCGGCGGAAGATCTCGAACCTGTGCGACGTCGAGGAGCGCGCCGTCGTCAATGCCGCCGACGTGGGCAACATCTACGAACTGCCGCTCGTCCTCCACGATGAAGGTCTCGACGACTACGTCTGCGACGTGCTGCGCATCGATGGACAGGTCGACCTCGGCTACTGGGAACAGCTCGTCGCGACGATGGAAGCAGCGACGACACCCGTCCGGATCGGACTGATCGGCAAATACATCGAGCTGCCCGATGCCTATCTCTCCGTCGTCGAGAGCCTGCGTCATGCCGGATTCCACCACGGGGCCAAGGTCGAGATCGACTGGATCCAGTCCGAGAGTGTCGAGGGCTTGCTCGCCGCCGGACAGCTCGCACACCTCGACGGCATCGTGATCCCCGGCGGGTTCGGGTACCGCGGCGTCGAGGGGAAGATCGCCGCTGCCCGCTACGCCCGCGAGGAAGGAATCCCGTGCCTCGGACTCTGTCTGGGCCTGCAGGCGATGACCATCGACTTCTCGCGGAACGTGGTCGGACTCACCGATGCGAACTCCACCGAGTTCGATCCCACCACGGCTCACCCGGTGATCGACCTGATGCTCGAGCAGCGCGGACTCGACGACAAGGGAGGCACGATGCGACTCGGCGCCCACTACGCAGTGCTCGCGTCCGGCTCGCAAGTCGCTGCGGCCTACGGCGAGCCGGTGGTCAGTGAACGTCACCGTCACCGCTACGAGTTCAACGAGTCGTACCGAGCACAGCTCGAGGAGTCGGGCCTGTGGTGTTCGGGAACCTCGCCGGACAATCGACTCGTCGAGTTCATCGAGCTCCCAGGACACCCGTTCTGGGTCGCGACGCAGGGACATCCCGAATTCAAGAGCCGTCCCGACCGCCCGCACCCACTGTTCCGCGAGCTCGTCGCGGCCGCGCTTGCGAGGCGGCCCGCCGTGGTCGCTCCTGCCGAGCCGGCCGCGCCGCTCCACCCGTCGGTCACCGGCGAACGCGTCGCCGATGCCACGAGCACCGAATGAGCTGCGGCCACAACGTCCAATGACCGGGAGACGACCGGTCGGTGGGCAACACTGGTCGGCGTGAGCACAACACCTTCATTCCGACGCGTCTCGGAGGAGCCCGTCCACCAGGGTCATGTTTGGCATGTGGCGGTCGCCGAATTCACCGCTCCCGACGGGACCCCCTTCCGTCGCGACATCGTGCGCTCGCCCGGCGCCGTCGGCATCGTGCCGCTCCTGTTCGACCCGGAGGGGCGTCCATCGGTTGTCCTCGTCTCGCAGTACCGAGCTCCGTATGACGACATTGTCATCGAGATCCCCGCTGGAATGCGGGACATCGAAGGGGAGGACACCGCAGAGGTCGCGCGTCGGGAACTGCAGGAAGAGGTCGGGTTCGCGACGGAGCAGCTGCACCTCCTCGGCGAGATCTACCCGTCACCGGGGATGACCGACTCGGTGAC
>JASJHI010000091.1:0-9322 GCA_033791105.1 Acidimicrobiia bacterium
TCGAACTCGTCGCGCAGTCGCGCGAGTGGATCGGCGGCGTCGAGCAGGTCGGCGCATTCGCGGGTCGTGTCGAGGCCGTCGGTGGCGGTCATCGTCGGACCACCTCGGGCGAGCGGGCGTCGAGGGAGAAGAAGGCATCGGCGTTCCGGAAGCGGAGCGCGTCTCGCGTATCGTCGTCGAGGAAGCCGGCGGTGTCGATCACGGACCCCGGCTCCTCCTCGCCGAGCGGGAACGGATAGTCCGATCCCATCATGATGTGGTCGGCGCCCATCACCGCGACCTGCAATGCGAGCGCGTCCTCGCCGAACACCGCCGAGTCGACGTGGAAACGTCGCGCGTACGACGACGGCGGCTCCGGACAGTCCCGTCGGATGATGTCGCGTCGGCTCCATGCGTTGTCGACCCGTGCGAGCTGCGCGGCGAAGTTGCCGCCACCGTGGGCGAAGCACAGCTTCAGGTTCGGTGGCAGTCGTTCGAACGCTCCCGACAGGATCAGCGAGAGCACCGCGAGGTGGGTCTCTGCGGGCATCCCGACGAGCCAGGCGAGCATGTACTTCGGCATCCGGTCGGCCGCCATCGTGTTCCAGGGATGAACGAAGACGGGAATGTCGTGGTCGGCGCAGTGGTGGAGGAAGCGAACCAGCTCAGGATCGTCGAGGTTTCGCCCGTCGACGTGGTTCCCGATGTGTACGCCGACGTGTCCGTTCGTCTTCGCCCGCGACGCCTCTCGGCAGGCGGCGTCGACGTCCTGTAGCGGTACATGACTCAGCGGTCGGAGACGCTCGGGGTCGGCCTCACACATCTCGTTGGCGAGGTCGTTGATCTTCGCCGCCCATCGTTCGCCGATCGCCGCGGGGCGTCCGTACGAGAACAGGATCGGCGTCGCGGAGATCACTTGGATCGTCGTGCCGGAGCGGTCCATCTCGGCGAGGCGGGCTGCCGGATCCCACAGCGGCGCCTCGACCGGGCGGTACTCGTCGGGTCCGCTCATGATGTAACCGGAGCCGGAGCCGTCGTCGCGCAGCCACGGAGCGTCCGCACTCTCGAGCATCTCGGCGTCGCGTCGCGTGAGCGGCGGAAAGAAGTGCGAGTGGATGTCGATGCGCCGTGGGATGTCGCTCATGTCGCTCATGCGCTCGCCTACTGGCCCGGCGCCGGATGGACCGTGCCGCAGTGCGGACACGTCCGTGCCGACTCGCTGCCGTAGAACGCATCGAAGAGCGGCGGGAGATCGCGCACGATCGAGTCGAGCTGCACCTCGGCCCGGTGTACCAGTTCGTGACAGCCCGGACAGAACCACTCGAACCCGTCGACCGCGCCGGGCGGACGGTGGTACTCGACGACGAGCCCGATGCTCTCCGGGTCTGGGCGCTGCGGCGAGTGACGGACGTGTGGCGGCAGCAGGTAGATCTCCCCTTCGCCGATCGGCATGTCACGCGGGGGTGTTCCCGGCGCGTCCGAGATGCGCAGGTTCATCGAGCCCTTCAGCTGATGAAAGAACTCGGGCAGCGGATCGTCGTGGAAGTCGGTACGGACATTTCCGCCGCCGACGATCATCACGATCATGTCGGAGTCCTCCCAGATCTGGCGGTTGGACACCGGCGGCTTCAGCGAGTCGGCGTTGTCGTCGATCCACCGCTGGAGGTTGAACGGCCGCGTGGGGTCGCTTGTCGGACCGTTCATCGCGTGTTCGCCTCGGATCGGCGGATCAGCGCGGTCGCCTTCATCTCGATCAGCAGATGGGGGTGCGGGAGTTGATGGACCGCGACCGTCGTGCGGGCGGGTGCGTCGACGCCGTCGAAGAAGGCGCCCCACTCGGCGTTGTACGGCCCGAAGTCGTTCATGTTCACGAGGAACGATGTCACGTCGACGAGGTCGCGGCGGTCGAGACCGATCGATGCGAGGGTGCGCTCCATGTTCTCGAGGACCGCCCGCGTCTGGACGGCGATGTCGAGTGTCGTCGTGCCCATCCCGTCGACGGTTGCGCCGGCAAACGTGTTGTCGGGCCGGCGCGAACTCGTGCCGGAGACGAAGACGAGGTCGCCCGCTCGTCGAAGGTGAGGGTACGAACCCCGCGGCGTCACCACTTCGGACATCTACCGAGTCTCGCGCGCGAGTCGGCCGGCGGATGTGAGAATCGGGGGATGACCAGCCCTGGTGTCCCCGTCAGCCCTGCTGACATCTCGCGTGCGATGGATGCGATCTCCCCGTACGTGCGGAGCACTCCGGTGATCGAGGTGCCGGGCGACGAGTTCGGGATCGACGCGACGCTGGTGATCAAGCTCGAGTTCGTCCAGCGCAGCGGCGCCTTCAAGGCGCGAGGCGCCACGCACTACATCGCGACACAGCCGATCGCCGACACCGGCATCGTCGCTGCGTCCGGAGGCAACCATGGCGCTGCCGTCGCGTGGGCGGCACAGCGCCTCGGCCACGAGGCGACGATCTTCGTGCCCACGACGTCGGCACCGGCCAAGGTGGCTCGTCTCGCACAGTACGGGGCGACGATCCGCCAGGTCGGCGAGGTCTACGGCGATGCCCTCGCCGCCAGTCGGGAGTTCCTCGCCCAGCATGCAGCGACGTCGATTCACGCATTCGACGATCCGATCGTCATGGCCGGTGCCGGCACGTGCGCAATGGAGCTGGAGGGCCAGGCCGGCCACCTGGATGCCGTGCTCCTCGCGTGCGGTGGGGGAGGACTCTCAGGCGGGGCCGCGGCCTGGTTCGGTGATCGAGCCGAGATCGTCGTGTGCGAGACGGATCGCACCCCCACATACGCGCAAGCGCTCGCCGCGGGGGAGCCGGTCGATGTCCAGATCGGTGGCGTCGCCGCCGACGCACTCGGCGCGCCGAGACTCGGCTCGACGCCGTGGACGGCTTTGTCGGCGGTCGCCGCGACGAGTGCGCTCGTCTCCGACGACGAACTCGTCGCCGCGCAGCACCTGGTCTGGGATCGCCTGCGCCTCGCCGTCGAACCGGCGGCCGCCGCGCCGATCGCCGTGCTGCTGTCCGGCCGGTGGCAGCCGTCGAGCGCCGGCCGGCGGGTGGGCATCGTCCTGTCCGGAGCGAACCGCACGATCGAGTGACCGAACCCCGGGCCCGGGCCGGCTCAGACGCTCGACAGGCCGATCTTGTCGCGCAGCCACCTGCCGAGCCAGAACCGGAGTACAAGCAGCACGGCGCCGCCGACGACCACCAGCATGACCCCGGCGACGAGCAGTGCCTGCCAGTTCCCTTGGACGATGCTCGAGACAGTCGCGATGAGCCCGAAGAATCCGAGCGCCGAGAGGAGAACGCTCCGCAACGCGGCGATCAGCTGTTGTGGCGCGCGCATCGAGGAATGCGCCACCTCGTACCATTCGCCGACACTTTTCACGTGCGCTGCAAGGAGCGCGTCGTCGTCGACCGCTGTATCCGACACGAACCAGAGCGCGTCGCCGTCGGACTGGATCACCGTCCGGGCGTAGGGCGAAGTGCCGTTTGCGGATTCGACGGTTACGCCGCCCTCGGTGAACAAGGGCAGTACCTCGCTCTTGAAGTTGACCCAGTCGGCTCGGATGCGAGATCGAACGTCCTTCCGCAAGAGATCACCGAGCGAGAGGACGTTCGGCTGCTCGTCGTCTTGGTCGTCGTCGGACCTCGGAGTGACCAACCCGAGCCCGACACCGGGAGGCCAGAACGCGCCAAGCAGCGCCTGGGCCGTTCGCACCAGCTCGACGAGGAGGTCGACGAGCAGTTGCCAGTGTTCCAACGCGCCGCGCACAGCTTCTCCATGGAGCGTCCGGAGTGCCGCCCGATCGTCGGCGAGGATGGACTCCCCATCAACACGCGACACCGCATCGCCGTCGAGCTGCACCACGGTCTGCGCGACGATCGTGCCCGTCCCCAGTTCCCACGCCTTGCGGACGATCCGTATCCGATCGACCGCTTCGTCGACGTCGCCCGCCGCGATCGCACCGAGTTGCAGCGCGTTGCCGCGGATGCGGCGCAGCATCGTCGGCCAGGTCGGATCGATCGTGTGCTCCGCTTCGATGAGTTCGTCGATCCGGCGGATGGAGCACTCGGCTCGTTCCGCGACCCACTCGAACTCCTGCTCCATCCCGTCGCCGGGCCGCAGCGCCGATTCGCGCGGCTCGACGCCCGACGCCAGCGCACTCCACTCGTCGTCGATGGCGGGAGCGTTCCTGTCGAGCCAGCGCACATAGCTGTCGAGCGTCTCGCGCATCGCCGGTGATGGATCGCCGCGATCGGAGACGGGCATCGCTTCGCGCCCGAGCGTGCCGCCGACGATGACGTCGATCTCGATGTTCAGCAGGTCGTCGAAGAGACCCTGGGCCGGCTCCGTCGTGCTCATGGGATGGCTGCAGGCTCGCCCGACCAGGCGATCAGGTGAAGACGCCCAGTCCGCTCTTGGCGAGTGCGACGACGGTGTCAACCAGATACTGCCAGTGCGCGAGCGCGCTTCCCACGCTCTCCCGATGAATGTCACGCACGGGTTGATCCTCCTCACCCGCGTAGGCCGAGTTGAGCCGGGTGACGATGTCGCCGTCGAGTTGCACGACGGTCTGCATCGCGATTTCCTCGGTGCCCATCTCCCAGGCTTTGCGGACGGTGATCAGGTCTTCGCGCGGCAGCTTGTCGGTGTCGGCATCGGTGATGCCGGCCGCTGTTCCCCGCGAAAGCATGACCGTTCCGCCGGTGCCGACGCGCTCGAGGATCGATTTGAGCTGATCGCAGTTGCGCACGATCCGCATCAAGATGACGTCGCCGCCATCACGTACGGAGTAGCCACGGCGGCCATCGAGGAGTCTGTGGACCTCCTCGGCGACGCGAGCCTCCGTGCGGGTCGCCTCGAAGAGCTGGAGCGCGTCAACCGCGCTCTCGGTCAGGGCGGCTGTCTCGAGCCGATCGATCAGCGCTCCATCCTGGATCACCCACCACTTCGCCTCCTCACCGGCTCCGATCCTGGCGACGCGAAACTGTTCGGCCACGGGGGTGCCGCGGAACCGCGACCACTGTGCGTTCAATTCGATGCTGTAACGGTTGAGCCAGCGCTCGTAGCCCGCGTGGATGTCGAGCAGCGCATGACCGAACGCGGGCATCTTGCGACCGGTCATCCCGGGTTTGACCATCGTGTTGACCTCGATATTGAGGAGATCGTCGAGGACCCGCTTGAGGGTGTCGGCCATGGCGCCGGCCGTTACACGATGTCGCGGAGCTGCTCGGCCATCTCGACGAGCGTCTTCAGATGGTTGGGGATGACCCCGAGACTTGCCTCGACCTGTGCGGCATGCGCCGCCCGCACCTCGAGGTTGTCGACGAGGTCGGGCGCCAACACGGTCGTGACGTCGCCGTCGAGCAGCTTGACGACGGTGACGATCGAGCCGCCGTCGAGGGTGGTCTTGCCGAGTGATGTCGTCGTCGAATCATTCGCGGTGTCGATCGTGACCTGCACCTTTCCCACCGCCGTGACGACCTTGACCTCGAGGAGGTCGTTCAGCTTGTTCTTCACCGTGTCGATGAAGCTCGTTGCGCCGTCTACTTCCGGTTCTGCATTGCTCATGTCGAGCCCCCTTCTCACGCCCCGGCCAACTCTAGTTCGTCGTTGTGTCGTCAAGTTCCGGGGGCGCCGACGTCACCCGTATGGTTCCGATGTGATGTCGTCGTGAATGTCTCCTCGGAGGAGTTGAACGACGCCGGGCCGGCGACGACCGAGCGGGTGTGGCTCGTCATCGCCCTCGTGATGGCCTCGGCCTGCGTCGCCCAGGCCTTCGGCCGGTTCACGTGGGGTGTCGTGCTCCCCGACGCGCGCGACGACCTGCTCGGCGGCTCGAACACGATCGCCGGTCTGTTCGGGACACTCAATGTCACCGCATACCTCCTCGGCACACTCGCCGTCTCGTGGGCGTCGTCGAAGGTGACGTTGGTCGGGCTGATGCGGATCGGGCTGGTCATCTCGACGACAGCACTCGGCCTCGCGGCATTCGCACCGAGCGGGCCGGTGCTCGGTCTGGCCTTGTTCGCGATGGGTCTCGGCGGTGCGGTGATCTGGATTCCTGCTCCGGCGATCTCGGCGCGTGCGCTCCCGCCGCACCGCGCGGGGATGGCTGTCGGACTGGTCGGGTCGGGCATCGGCATCGGCATCGTCTTCGCCGGAGCGATGGCCTCGCTACTCGGCGATGATGCCGACGGGTGGCAGCTCGTGTACCGGGTCGAGTTCGCCATCGCCGTCGTCGTGCTGATCGGCGCATTCGCCGGGTTGCGCTCGCACGGTGACCGACCGGCGGTCGCCGGCGGCTTCGGTGGATTCGCCGCGCTGCGCACGGTTCGGGCTTGGATCCCCGCGACGGTCGCGTACGCCGCGTTCGGGTTCGCCTACATCCTGGTGATCGGATTCCTGGTCGCACGACTCGAGGACGATTCCGGATTCTCCTCGAGCGAGGCGTCGGCCATGTTCTCCCTCCTCGGCGCGGCAACCGTCGTCGGTGGGCTGTCGCTCGGCCCATTGTCGGATCGGATCGGCCGGCGTGTCACGCTCACGGCGGCGTTCGTCTTGTTCGCCGCCTCGGGACTCCTCTTGTTGACGGGTGAGCAACCGTGGGTGGCGATCGCCGCCGTCGGCGTGGGTCTGATGTTCTCCGGAATGCCTGCGCTGATCATCGCGCACATCGTCGACAACACCGATGCGGACACATACGGCCCGGCGTTCAGCGCGGCGACGCTCGCGTTCGGGGTGACCCAGATGATTTCGCCACAGATCGGTGGGGCACTCGCCGATGCAATGGGATCATTCACCTGGGTGTTCGTCCTGTCGGCGGCCGTCTCGCTCGTCGGTGCGGGTTTCGCCAGTCGCCTCCCGGACTGAGTAGCACGGCACGCTCCGGCGTCGCGCGCGACTGTGGCGCGGGAACATCTAGAGTTCCCGCCGGGGAAACGTCGACCGAGGGGGTCACGAATGCAGGTGCCAGCACCGTTCGACTACGAGCGGGCCACGAGCGTCGATCATGCGATCGCGCTGATGGAACGATTGGGGAGCGAGGCGCGCATCGTCGCCGGCGGGCACAGCTTGCTGCCGATGATGAAGCTCAGGCTGGCGCAGCCCGAGTGCCTCATCGACATCAACGATCTCAGCGCACAGCTCGAGTACATCCGGATCGAGGGAGATCCGAACGATGGCGGGATGGTGAGTATCGGGGCGCTGACACGACACCGGCAGCTGCTCGAGAGCGACGAACTCGCTGCTCTCCTCCCGATCTTCCGCGACGCCGAGAAGGTGATCGCCGACCCGGTCGTGCGCAACAGAGGAACCTTGGGGGGCTCGCTCTGTCAGGCCGATCCGTCGGAGGATCTCTCCGCGGTCTGCGACACCGTCGAGGCGCAGTGCGTCATCCGCGGGATTTCCGGCGAACGGGTCGTATCGATGCACGACTTTCACCGTGGCCCATACGAGACCGCGGTCGGTGACGCCGAGATGCTGACCGAGGTGCGCATTCCACTGCAATCGAACTCCTCCAGCGCGTACCACAAGGTCGAGCGGCGGGCAGGCGACTGGGCGGTCGCCTCTGCCGGCGCCGCCGTCGTGATGGACGGCGGGGTCATCGCCGACGGCCGGGTGGGGCTCTGCGCAGTCGGTCCGAATCTCACGAACGTCGAACCGATCTCAGCGGCGCTTCGTGGCCAGTCACCGTCCGAAGAGCTCTACGCCGAGGTCGGGCAGATCGCGGCTGACAATGCATCGCCGCAGACCGACAACCGCGGCACTGTCGCCTACAAGACCCACCTCGCCAAGGAGCTCACGATCCGGTCGCTCCGTACGGCCGTTGCCAGAGCGACCGAATCTTCGAACGGACAGGGGAGCTGACATGGATGTCACGATGAACGTCAACGGTGACGAGGTCACCCGCGACATCGAACCGCGCATCTTGCTGGTGCATTTCCTCCGCGATCACCTCGGTCTCACCGGCACCCACTGGGGATGCGACACGAGCAACTGCGGGACGTGTGTGGTGTGGGTCGACGGCGAGCCGGTCAAGAGCTGCACCACGCTGGCGGCAATGGCCGGCGGTCACGACGTCCGCACGGTCGAGGGAATGGAGGTCGACGGCGAACTCGACCCCGTACAGGAAGGTTTCATCCAGTGCCATGGCCTGCAGTGCGGCTTCTGCACACCAGGGATGATGATGACGGCGCGAGCGCTGCTCGACCGGAACGCCGATCCGACCGACGACGAGATCCGCGAGGCGATCTCCGGCCAGATCTGCCGCTGCACCGGCTACGCCACGATCGTCCGCTCGATCCAGTGGGCCGCGGCGGCTGAACGATCCGATGCTGAACGATCCGCCAGCGAGACAGCAGGGAGTGCGTCATGACGGTGACCGAGAACGAGCGCGACACCAACGCGGTACCCACGCCCGACGACAACCTCAACGACAACAAGCCGGTCGGCTTCGGTCGCATGCTACGCAAGGAGGACCCGCGCTTCGTGCGCGGACTCGGGCAGTACTGCGACGACGTCGAGTTGCCGGGCATGCTGCACCTCGCCATCCTCCGTTCACCGATGGCCCACGCTCGGATCGTCAGCATCGACACGTCTGCAGCGCAGGCGCACCCGAAGGTCGTCGCCGTCATCACCGGCGCCGATCTCGCCGCACAGAAGCTCGCCTGGATGCCGACGCTCTCGAACGATGTCCAGGCCGTGCTGGCCACTGACAAGGTGCGATTCCAGCATCAGGAAGTCGCCTTCGTCGTCGCGGAAGACCGCTACTCGGCGCGCGATGCGCTGAACCTCATCGATGTCGAATACGAGTGGATCGACCCCGTCATCGACGTGCGCACCGCGCTGTCGCCCGACGTACCGGTGATTCGCGACGACCTCGAGGGCAAGACCGACAACCACTGCTTCGACTGGGAGGCCGGCGACGCCGATGCCACCGAGGCGGTTTTCGCCGACGCGGAGGTCGTCGTCTCCGAGGACATCGTCTACCCGCGTGTTCACCCGGCGCCGATGGAGACGTGCGGCTGCGTCGCCGACGTCGAGCGCGTCTCGGGGAAGCTCACGCTGTGGAGCACCACCCAGGCTCCGCACGCTCACCGCACGGTGTACGCGCTCGTGGCAGGCCTCCCCGAGCACAAGATCAGGGTGATCGCCCCTGACATCGGTGGCGGGTTCGGCAACAAGGTTCCGATCTACCCCGGCTACGTGTGCGCAATCGTCGCGTCACTCCTCATCGGCAAGCCGGTGAAGTGGATGGAGGACCGGACGGAGAACCTCGTCTCGACCGGCTTCGCCCGTGACTACATCAGGCGCGGCGAGATCGCCGCGACG
>JASJHI010000092.1:0-3575 GCA_033791105.1 Acidimicrobiia bacterium
GACGCTCAACGGTCCGCTCAAACTGGCCGATCCGGTGCTCAAGCTGATGTTCGGACGCATCGGCGACCGTGCGGCAACGGGCCTCATCAAGGCGCTGGACGGCGCCCGCGTCAAGGCGGACCAACGATGAAACTCGCATCCGCGCTGGACGCGGTGATCGAAGCTCCGATCGTCACGAGCTTCACCCGGCTCGGTTACGACGTCCGGCGCCGTACCGATGATTGGGCACCACTCGACGGGTACGACATGACTGGGCGCGTCGTCGTGCTCACCGGCGCCACCTCGGGTCTCGGTCTCGTCGCGGCCAGACAGTTCGCAGTGTGCGGGGCGACGATCGTCCTCGTGGGCCGATCCGCCGACAAGAACCAGAGTGTCCTCGATGATCTGACCGCCGAGACCGGCAATCACTCACTGACCCAGGTCGCCGCCGACATGGGTGACTGCGACCAGGTCCGGGCGCTCGCCGCCGCCGTCCTCGCCGATCACGACCGCCTCGACGTGCTCATCCACAATGCCGGCGCGCTGAGCGCCGAGCGCCGCGAAGCACTCGACGGGACCGAGGCCACGGTGGCGAGCCAGGTTGTCGGGCCGTTCCTCCTGACGAGCCTGCTCCTCGACCGGCTTGCAGCATCGGCGCCGTCGCGGGTACTCACGATGTCGTCGGGCGGGATGTACAGCACCGGCCTGAAGATCGACGAGCTGCAGATGATGGCCGACGAGTACAAAGGCAGCGAGCAGTACGCCCGCGCCAAACGGGCACAGGTGACGCTCAACGAGATGTTGGCCGAGCGCTTCGGTGACCATGGCATCCACTTCCACTCCCTCCACCCGGGGTGGGCCGACACGCCCGGGGTCAGGGACGCCCTGCCGACGTTCCGCAAGATCGTCGGCCCGTTGCTGCGCACCGCCGAACAGGGCTCCGACACGCTCGTCTGGCTTGCCGCCGACGATGCGGCGCTCGAGACCAACGGCGACTTCTGGCACGACCGCCGGACCCGCAACATCCACAAGCTGCCGACGACCAGATCGACCGATACACCGCAACGTCGCCAGGAGTTGTGGGACTGGGTCGTCGCAACCAGCGGCATCGATCCCACGACCGGCAAGCCGAGCGGCGCCTGAGGTGGCCGAGCATGCCGTGGTGGTGAGCACCACGATCGATCGCTGCCCACAAGACGTGTGGGCGGACGTGCGTGACATCAGCTCACACGTGTCCTGGATGCAGGACGCCGCCGAGATCCGTTTCCTCACCGACCACGTCGAAGGGCCTGGCACGCGCTTCGAGTGCGACACCAAGGTCGGGCCGTTCAAACTCACCGACGTCATGGAGATCACCGAGTGGGAGGAGGCGCGCCGGATGGGTGTGCGTCATGTCGGACTCGTCGAGGGCACCGGCGTCTTCACGCTCGATGACCTCGGTTCCGATCGCACCGAGTTCAAATGGGAAGAGGATCTCGTCTTCCCGTGGTTCATGGGTGGCCCGATCGGCGCATTCTTCGCCCGACCGGTACTGCGCCTGATCTGGAAACGGAACCTGACCCGGCTCAAGGCACGGGTCGAACGCGGCTGATCACGTCGCTGCGACGATCAGCGTCTCGACCAGGCCGGCCCGCACCACGTCGACGGTGCGGGGCCGGTTGCCGTTTCCGGCCGTATCGGGCACGCGTCACTTGGAGGTTCAGAAAATTAGTGCTAAGATGTGATAAAATCGAAGTTCCACGAAGGGAAACCGTATGAAAGCCCCACTCTCAAGAGCTCAGCTCTCCAACCTCAACCCGACGCTACGAATGAAACTGCCGTTCCTCATCGCCGCATTTCTGTCGTTCGTGTTCTCGGTCTACCTGTACTTCATCCTCGACGAGGAGTCGGCCGGCATCTTCGTCGGGCTCTGGGTTCCGTCGATCCACTCGCTCGGCATGCTGTTGCTGACGCCCACCGTCAAGGTGGAGCCTGCTCGGGTACCGGTGCGATCATGATCCTCGGCGTCTTCGGCGTCGGCCTCTTCGTCTTCTTCCTCACGGTGTACGGCACCGTCGTTGCCGGGGGACTGATGCTGACCAAGGAACAGATCGAAACAACCCGCGAACTGGCGCCCGACCTGAACGGCGAGGGCTCCGACACGGACGTCTCGATCAGCGACGTCATCCGCTCGGAACTCTGATCAGATGATGTCGATCGAGACGCCGTCTGCCGGTGCCCGGCCAGACATCGGTGAGAACTCACCGAACCCGGGCACAATGGACCGCGCGGCTCGCGCGGTCCGGATCGACTCGAAGGTGGAAACATGAAATACGTAGGACGCATCGCCCAAGTCGGCGCAGCACTCTGGATCTACAACGTCTGGTTCCATCGCTTCAACAAAGACACCGGCTACCGCGGCGGCGATGCGACGAACATGCGTGAGGAGTTCGCCGAGTATGGATTCCCGCCACCTGCGATGTACGTGGTTGGCGCCACCAAGGTTGGGCTGGCAACAGCGCTCCTGGCGGGCCTGTGGGTACCGAAGCTCGTTCGCCCGGCTGCGATCGGGCTCGCCGCGTTCATGTTTGGAGCGATCGGGATGCACATGAAGGTCAAGGATCCGGTGAAGCGGGCGACCCCGGCAATGACGGTCTTCACGCTCTCGACGGTGGCCGCCGTCCTCGCGGACGGCAATGGTTCCACCCGCTGACGACGGTGCGGGACGCCTGCGGCGAGCGCACCCTGCGACGAACAGCACCACGAGTGCGCCGTTGATCACGGCCAGACTCGCCGCCGGTAACATCACGCGAAATGTGTCGTGCATGCGCATCCGGATGACGACGCCGAGCGTCATCATCACGCACAGTCCGGTGGCGGCGGCCACACCGATCGGCTCGATCATGAGGCCGATCACAACACCGGCGGCGCCGAGCAACTGCAACGTGGCGCTGATCACTCGCAAATGGGGAACGCCGTATCGCAGGTACTCCTCGCGCAGACGTGGCGACGCGAGACAACCGACGCCGTAGTAGACGAACGACACCGCCGACAAGACGATCAACGGCACCAACAACATCTGCGGCGAGGGTAGGCCCGGTAACACGGGGAACGGCGATGGAGCCGCAATCGAACACGACAGACATCGAACCCGGAACCGAGCCGCACGCGATCAGTCGACGGCCGACCTGCCCACCCAGCGCCTCCAGATCCACGAAAAGACGACCTGGGTGCTGCGCTCGATGCTCGCCTGAGCCAAACCGACGCCGCTACAGCCGCCCGTCGTCGAGCCGGGTGAGGACGTCGACAGCTCGCTCCCGGACGGCGCCAAGATCGGCGAGTCCACGCATCGCCGCGAGCTGCCGTGCCATGCGATGGTTGCCGGCCAGGGCGTCGGCGTTGCGGGCCAGAAAATCCCAATACAGGGTCGTGAACGGGCAGGCGTCGGGGCCCGTGCGCTGTTTCGGGTCGAACCGGCATGACCGGCACGAGTCGCTCATCTTGTTGAGGTAGGCGCCGCCAGAGGCGTAGGGCTTGGTCGCCATCATCCCACCGTCCGCGAACAGTGCCATTCCGATGACGTTGGGCAGCATCACCCACTCCGCGCCGTCGACGAA
>JASJHI010000093.1:0-14179 GCA_033791105.1 Acidimicrobiia bacterium
GGGTGGGCCTTGCCGGCGAAGACGAAGGTGATCGGACGTCGCGCATCGGCGAGCAGCGCCTCGAGCTCGGCGGGATGTTGTAGCAGCAGGGTGGCGCGCTTGTACGTGGCGAAGCGCCGGGCGAAGCCGACGATCAACGAGTCGGGGTCGATCCGGGCACCGGTTCGATCGGCGACCAGCGCGCGCAGATCGTCCGAGCCCGCCAGCCGGATCGCCCGGATCGTGCCGTCGTCGAGCGCATCGACGTGCTGCCACGAGCATGCATCACCGTCTGCCCAGCCGGTCCCCAGCGTTGCGTCGAACGCGTCCTGGAGACGTGGCATGACCCAGGTCCGGGCATGCACGCCGTTGGTGATCGAGCCGATCCGGTCGCCGCCGGGAATCCCTGCGAACAGGTCTCGGCTCACGGCCCCGTGCAGCTGCGACACGCCGTTGGCGCGGCCTGCCGATTTCAGGCAGAGCGCCGCCATGTTGAACGCCGGCGGATCGTCGTCGGGGTCGCGCCCGAGGTCGAGGAGGTCGTCGATCGCCAGGCCCCATCGGTCGGCCCATGGTGCGAGGTAGGTCGATGTGAGGTGCGGCTCGAAACGGTCGATGCCCGCCGGGACCGGCGTATGCGTGGTGAACACGAGCCCGGGACGGACCGCGTCGAGTGCCTCGGCCAGGGTCTTGCCGGCCTGGATTTCACGGTCGAGCAATTCGAGCACGAGGAAGCCTGCGTGGCCCTCGTTGAGGTGCGTGACCGGCGTGGACCAGCCGAGTCGGGCGAGGGCGCGGGCGCCGCCGACGCCGAGTACGAGT
Organism: Acidimicrobiia bacterium; assembly: GCA_033791105.1. GTDB lineage: Bacteria > Actinomycetota > Acidimicrobiia > Acidimicrobiales > Ilumatobacteraceae > JASJHI01. The sequence goes on from JASJHI010000093.1 coordinate 802, forward strand.
TCCTGTTCGAGCCGATGGCGCCGGTCGCCGCTGTAGAGGCGGTCGGTGATCGCGCTGTCGTGGCGGTCGTTCGTCGGGACGTCGGTGTCGAGGAGGACGAGCGCGATGCGTCCGACGTCCAGTCGCCAGACCCGCGCCGAAACGTCGTGGTCGCCGATCGGGACCCCGATCCGGATGCCCGTGTCGACGCAGCCGAGGTCGATGGCGTCGTACCGCTCGTACCGCTCGATCTGGCCGCCACCCGAGACCCCCTGCCGGAAAAACCCCTCGCGATAGAACAGTCCGACCGCGCACAGCGAGATGCTGAGATCACTCGCTGCCTTCAGGTGGTCGCCCGCGAGGATGCCGAGTCCGCCGGAGTACTGCGGGACGAGGTCGGTGATCCCGAACTCGGGGGAGAAGTACGCGATGTCGGGCGCGTCCGGGATCTGTTCAGTCAGCGCGGACACGGTGGCCGTTCCAGCGCGGACCCGCTCCACGAACGGTTCGTCGGCGAGCAGTGTGTCGAGCTGCGCGTCGGTGAGCGCGCCGACGGCGGTCGCGGGGTGGGTGCCGGAGGTGGAGGTGGGTAGCACGGCGAAGGTGTCGCGCGCCTCCGTCGACCAGGTCCAGGAGTGGTTTCGAGCCTGCGCGAGCAAGGCGGCCCGAAGGCTGTGGGTGTCCAAGGCGTCGTAGCTCCGGGTTGCGTCTGGGGAAGTCGCGAGGGTACCGGCGCCCCGCGTTCAGACACCGACCCCGCGTGCGCGGAGTGCCTGTTGAAGAAGCTCGACGGGCTCGTTCTTGATGATGAAGGAGAGGTGGCCGCCTTCGACCCACTCGATCTGCGGTCGATCCCAGTGCTCCCACAGTCGGCTGAGCTGATGGAGTGGATCGGTCAGCCGGTCGTTGGTCGCGCCGAGGAGCACGATCCGGTCGCGGTCGAGCACGCGTTCGAGATGAAGCGGCGAGATCGGCCGATGCGCGAGGCGAGCCCGGTCGTAGAGCATGGCGAGCCGTTCGCCGCCGGCTGTTGTCTTGGGAGTGTTGCGGACGTACAGATCGATCAAGTCGACGACAGGGCAGCCGATGACGAGCGCGTCGAGCGTCGGTTCGAGGCCCCCGAGCAGGCTGCCCACATAGGCGCCGAGTGAGAAGCCGTAGACACCGATCGCGGTCGGCTCCTGCGTGCGGATCCAGGTGAGGACGCGGCGTACATCCCAGATCGCCTGCGAGAGTCCATGGACATTGTCGCCCATCTCGAGGCCCGGGAAGCCGCCGCGGAGGGCGCCGTCGCGCAGGTTGCGCGGGCCGTGCCGGGGCAGGACCGGCATCGCGACGTTGACACCGAGTTCGTCGTGGAGGCGACGGGCCCTCAGGATCTTCGCGTCGAGCTGCGCCCGGCCCATCTCGGCGCCGTGGATGAACATCACCCACGGCCGCGGGCCGTCGTCGTGGCGGAGCAGCGCGACGTGGACCGTGCCGTTGACCGAGTCGTCGAGCCACCGCCGGCGACCCGGTGCCCGGGGATGCGGCTCCCATTCGCTGGCGAACGTCATCCACTCACCCTGGATTCCGTCGAGCATCCGGGGAACGATGTGGTAATCGGTCGGCGCAGGCGGGTCGTCGTGGTGGTTGAACGGGTCGTCGGTGACACCGCGGTGATCGTGATGCTCGATCAGGTTCTCTACTTCGAGCTCGAGGCGTTCGAAGTCGAGGTTCTCGAACTCGCTCGAACGGCCGAGTTCGAAGTACATCAGCACGACCTCGTCGAGCGCGGCGTGCCAGCCGGACCACGGCCGGCGGGGGACCGTCGGCAGTGCACGCTCGCCGAACGCCTGGGCGCGTCGTCCGCTCCACGACTTGATCGAGAAGTTGATCGAACGACATGCCGCGCGGTGCGCCGACGAGAGGAATCCGGTGAACGCGTCGGGAATCTGGATGTCGGGCAGCGGGCCTCGTTCGGGAAAGCTGTCGATCACCCGCTCGACAATTCCGATGTCGCTCATGCGGGCCCCTCCACAATCTGACACTACGTCAGATTTCGCACCCGGATCACCATCGCGCCCTGCTCGTGCGACGGTCGCAGTCGTCGTTGCGGTCGAACGCGTCACTGGTTACCCTGCGGGCGCGATCCCGCTCACCGCGTCGAGGAGTTCTCCGCATGTCGCTCGCTCTGTTCATCACCGGCATCGCCGCTCTCTTGGCGACGCTGGTCGCGATCTTCCGGGTGCGTCATCCGGCGACGCTCATGATGGTCGTCATGATGGCGGGCTGGCTGGCGAGCGAGTTGGCGATGTTCCACCTCGCACTCCAGGTCATCGTCACGGCGCTGTTCATCGCGTTCGGTGCGCTCGATTCGACCCTCGGCGTGATCGGTTTGGTTGCCATGGTGTTGTCGTGGCTCGGCCTCGTCGTCGTTCAGGTCATCGCCGGTCGAGCACGAGGGGTGCTCGCCGACTCGCTGCAGGCCGCGACGCCCGAGGCGGCCGACCGGGTGCGTGCCGGGTCCGCCTCGTTGGCGGTCGTGGCCCGTCCGTTCCATTTCGACAAGACCGGAATCGAGGTCGAGCGCGGCCTCGCCTACGGGCCCGAAGCCGCGCACCGCTTCGACCTCTATCGACCGGCCGCGAGCGGCGTCGAACCGCGCCCCGTGATGGTCTACATCCACGGCGGCGGCTGGGTCAGCGGGAAGAAGGAGCAGCAGGGTCTGCCGATGATGCATGCACTCGCCAAGGCGGGTTGGGTGTGCATCGGGATCGATTACCGGATGGGTAAGCAGCACCGCTTCCCGGCCGAGATCGATGACGTGAAGTTGGCGCTCGTGTGGGTTGCCGAGCACATCGGCGAATACGGCGGCGACCCGTCGTTCATCGCTGTCTCCGGGGGATCGGCCGGAGGCCATCTCGCCTCGCTCGCGGCGCTCGATCCGGAATCCGCGCCGCTGATCAAAGCGTGTGTGCCGATCTACGGCGTGTACGACTTCACCGACCACCTGAACATTCGCGGGTACGCCCGCATGCGCCCCTTCCTCGAACGCATGGTGATGCCGATGAAGCAGGCCGACGATCCCGATTTCTGGCAGCAGATGTCTCCGATCTTTCGGGTCGACGCGGCCGCCGCGCCGTTCTTCATCGTTCAGGGTGCGCTCGACGTGCTCGCTTGGCGGGAGGAGGCGCAGGCATTCACCGAGGCGCTGTCGGCGGTGTCCCAGCCGAGCGTGTCGTACGCGGAGCTCCCCGGTACCCAGCACACCTTCGAGCTGTTCAACTCGGTGCGCTCGACGGCGACGGTCGATGCCATCGTCGCCTTCTGTGCCGACGTCCACAGCCGCCAGTCCGCCAGCATCTGACGCGCGGGTACACGCCGACCGACCCGGCGGGGCGCACTTTCCTGCCCGTACCTCCGGCTGCTACCCGAGAACGTGGCCGATTGCGTCGGCGAGGCTACTCTCGGCGCGACATCCGACGAGCCGGGCGCCGGCGAGGAGCGACGGGATGACCGACACGACGTACGAGACGATCGAACTCGAGGTGGCCGATCACGTCGCCACGATCACGTTGAACCGTCCCGACCAGCTCAACTCGTTCACGGAGCAGATGTGCGACGAGATCGGGGAGGTGTGGGCGACGGTGCGCGACACCGACGACATCCACGTCGCCGTGCTGCGGGCGAACGGTGAGCGTGCGTTCTGCACCGGCATCGACATCAAGGCCGGCGGCTGGTGGCTCGACGACAACGTCTGGAATCACGAGGATCCCGGCGTGTACCTCGGTCCTCGGGCGCACAAGGTCTGGAAACCCGTCGTCTGCGCGGTGCACGGGATGTGCGCCGGTGGGGGTCAGTATTTCGTCAACGAATGCGACATCGTGATCTGTTCCGACGACGCCGTGTTCTTCGACCCGCACGCCAACGGGTCGATCGTGTCGGCCCTCGAGCCGATCGGGATGCTGCACCGCGGCGTGCCGCTCGGCGACGTGCTGCGGTGGGCGCTGATGGGCACCGAGGAACGGATCACCGCCGACACCGCGTTGCGCCTCGGTCTCGTCAGCGAGGTCGTCCCGGTCGCCGAACTCCGCGACCGCGCCGCCGACATCGCGGAGCAGATTGCCGCTCGAGAGCCGATCGCCATTCAGGGCACGGTTCGGGCGATCTGGGAGTCGCTCGAGATGCCGCCGCACATGGCCAAGCAGAACGGCCTCGCCTACACCCACGTCGGTAACGATCCGTCGACGCAGGGGCCGCAGACGAGGGTGAACCGCACGCCGTTCCTACGCTGAGGGGCTGCCCGGTTCGACGCCTCACGGCGACTGTTAGGTTCGCGATTCCACAGGTGCCGGAGGGGGTTCCGATGACCGATAGACCGGCCGCGTACGACGGCTTCGACGGCGAGATCGGACGTATCTTCTCGACGTCGACTCCGTCGTGGCCGACAGGTCCCGAGCCGCCTGCGCCGGCTCCGAATGTGATCGTGATGCTGCTCGACGACCTGGGTTTCTCCGACATCGGCTGCTTCGGCTCCGAGATCGAGACACCCAACATGGACGCGTTGGCCGACCGCGGCGTCCGTTTCACCAATTTTCACGTCAACCCGATGTGCTCGCCGACGCGGGCGTCGTTGCTCACCGGTCTCAACCCGCACATGGCCGGCGTCGGCCACGTCTCCCACAGCGACCCCGGATACCCCGGCTACGCGATGGAACTGCGCCCCGACGCGCCGACGGTTGCCGAGATGTTCCGCGACGCGGGCTGGTCGACGTTCGCCGTCGGCAAGTGGCACCTGTGCAAGGACTCAGATCTGTCCGCCGCGGCGTCGAAGCACTCGTGGCCGCTCCAGGTCGGCTTCGACCGTTTCTTCGGCATCCTCGACGGCTTCACGAACCTCCACCAGCCCCACCTGTTGTACGAGGACAATCACGCGCTCGAGATCGACGAGTACCCCGATGGCTACTTTCTCACCGACGAGCTGACCGATCGAGCGGCCGACATGGTGACCGGCCTGCGCATGGCGCACCCGACCAAGCCGTTCTTCATGTACTTCGCGCACCCGGCGGTGCACGCGCCGTTGCACGCCAAAGCGATCGACATGGAGAAGTACCGCGGCGACTACGCCTCGGGTTGGGAGGCCCTGCGCGAGCAGCGACTCGCACGGCAACAGGAACTCGGTGTCGTGCCGGAGGGGACGGAGTTGCCGCCGCGCAACTTCGAGGCCGAGCACGAGGTGCGAGCGTGGGATGAGCTTGCTGTCGACGAGCAGCGGCAGTTCGCCCGCTATCAGGAGGCGTATGCGGCGATGCTCGACAACGTCGACCAGAACCTCGGCCGGCTGCGCGCCGAGCTCGAGGCGCTGGGCGAGTGGGACAACACGATCGTCGTGTTCACGTCTGACAACGGCGCGTCCCGCGAGGGCCAGGCGAACGGCACGGCTTCGTACTTCCGCACGCTGATCGGCGCGGCGCGCAACACGAGCGAGGAATTCCAGGAGTTCGATCTCGACCGGATCGACCTCGTCGGTGGTCCGCAGTCGATGCCGCACTACCCGCGGGGATGGGCGATGGCCTCGAACACACCGTTCAGGCTGTACAAGGTGAACACGCGCCAGGGCGGGCACCAGGTGCCCACGATCGTGTCGTGGCCTGCCGGCGGACTCGATGAGGGCTCGATGTGCCGCTCCTACCAGCACGTCACCGACGTGATGAGCACCCTCGCCGATCTCGTCGGCATCGAAGTTCCCGATTCGCGCCATGGCCTGCCTGCGCCTGCGCCTGCCGGGCGCAGCTTCCGGGGTGCGTTGTACGACCACGAGGCCGAGTCGACCCATCCCGAGCAGTACTACGAGTGCTGGGGGCACCGGGGTTACTACCGCGACGGTTGGTCGGCCACGACGTGCCACGAGCAGCGCACGCCGTTCACCGGCGAGCGGTGGGAGCTCCACGACCTGCGCACCGATCCGACCGAGTGTCACGATGTCGCCGACCGGCATCCAGAGTTGGTCGCCGAGTTGGCCGACGCGTGGGAGCGCGCAGCGTGGGCGAACCAGGTGTTCCCGCTCGACGAACGGTCGATGCTGAAAGAGACCACCCGGCCACCGACCGAACTGCCGTTGACCGAGGGCCTCACCGTTCGGCCGGGAACTGCGAGCCTCGAGCGGTACCGCAGTCTGAAGCTGATCGCGTACCGGTCGTTCCGCGTGGTGGTCTCGCTCGACTACGCCGACGGCGACGAGGGTGTGCTGTTCGCCCATGGTGACCAGGGCGGGGGCTACTCGATGCACATCGAGGACGGGTGTCTACACCTGAGCTACAACGGCTATGGGGAGATGACGGAAATCGACTGCGGGCCGGTCACGATCGGCCCGCACGAGATCGTGCTCGAGGTTGATGCGCTCGTCGGGTTGCGCGTCGATCTGCGGGTGAGTCTCGACGGTGAGCGGAGAGGGGAGGCATCCGACCTTGCGTTGCTGATGGCGATGGCGCCGTTCCAAGGAATCGACGTCGGCATCGACCGGCGCTCGCCGGTGTCATGGGAGCGCTCTCTCCGACGCGGCACGTTCCCCTACTCCGGGTCGCTGCACTCGGCTCGCTGGGAGCCCGGCGAGCCATCGCCGGAAGATCCGGCGAAGTTCACTGCGTTCCTGCGTGAGGCGTTCTCGAAGTACGAGTGATTCGGCCCTCGTCGCTGCTCGGCGACTGAGGATCCGGGTTGGTAATGACGTACGTTAGAACGTGGAGCATCGTCGCAGCGACGGTCGCGAATGGAGGGTCTCATGGGTACACCGGTCATCGTCGAGGCAGGCCGCACCGCGCTACAGAAACGCAACGGGCCCTTCGCCGACGTGCATGCCGCGCTCCTGCTCGGTCACGCGCAGCGAGGGGTCGTCGAGCGGGCGGGTGTCGATCCAGCATCGATCGGCCAGATCGTCGGCGGCTGTGTCACCCAAGCCGGCGAGCAGGCGAGCAACGTCACGCGCACGGCCTGGCTGGCGCAGGAATTCCCCTACGAGGTGGCGGCGACCACCGTCGACTGTCAGTGCGGTTCGTCGCAGCAGGCCAACCACATGGTCAACAATCTGATCGCGGTCGGAGCCATCGACGTCGGTCTGGCGACCGGTGTCGAACACATGAGCAAGGTCTGGCTGGGCGCCAACGTGCCACGCGTCGATGACACGACATTCATCAACGGGAGCTCGAGGCCGGACGACTTCCCATGGGACATGCCCGATCAGTTCGGCGCCGCCGAGCGGATCGCTGCGAACCGCGGCATCACCCGCGATCGCGTCGACTGGCTCGGCCTGGTTTCCCAGCAGAAGGCGGCACTGGCCACCGAGCAGGGGCGGTTCGAGCGCGAGATCATTCCGGTCGAGGTGATCGACTCCGACGGCAATGCGGTCACGATCACCCGCGATGGTGGTCTGCGCGACAGCACACTCGAGACCCTCGCCGGACTCCAGCCGGTCGTGCCCGACGGCATGCACACGGCAGGCAACAGCTCCCAGATCACAGATGGCGCCGCCGCGGTGTTGTGGATGGATACGGATCGAGCAGCGGCGGAAGGGCTTCGTCCCCGGGCGAAACTCGTCGCGCAGGCGCTCGTCGGCGCCGATCCCTACTACCACCTCGACGGACCGATCCCTGCCACGGCAAAGGTGATGGAGATGTCGGGCATGACGCTCGGCGACATGGATGTCGTCGAGATCAACGAGGCTTTTGCGTCTGTCGTTCTCTCGTGGGCGCAGGTCAACGATGTTTCCGACGACGACCTTGTCGAGAAGGTCAATCCGAACGGCGGTGCGATCGCTCTCGGCCACCCGGTCGGCGCGACCGGAGCCCGACTGATCACGACCGCACTCCACGAACTCGAACGCCGCGACGGCGAGTTCGCGCTCGTCACCATGTGCTGCGGCGGCGCGGTCGCCACCGCCAGTATCCTCCAGCGCCTCTGATTCACTGGCATCATGCCGCGTGACGCTTCGGCCACCCGCGACTCCCTCGTGGATGCGGGCCGTGAACTCTTCGCCCGCGAGGGGGTGTTCTCGGTTCCGCTGTCGCAGGTCGTCACCCACGCGGGTCAGCGCAACGAGTCCGCGCTGCACTATCACTTCGGTGGCCGACAGGGTCTTCTGAACGCGATCATCGAGTCGCACAACGCCCCGATCGAACTGCGGCGCCGCTCGGTGCTGGACGCGCTCGAAGACGAGCCGAGAACGCCTGGACTCGATGAGCTGGTGGTGGCGTACGTCGAGCCGCAGGCCGAACTGCTCGCGACGACACCCGGCCGGCAGTTCCTCGCCATCGTCAGCCAACTCCAGGACCTCTTCGACCGTTGGAACGATCCGAGTGCGCCGACCGAGGCGCGCCGCGTGCTGGAACTCATTGCTCAGTCGCTCGATCTCACGTCGGAACTTCGGCATGAACGGATGACCCGCTTCCTCGGATTCGTCGCCCTCACCCTCGGTGCGCGGGCGCGATCGGTCGAGCGGGGCGTAGAACAGCCGCTCGACGACGAAACGTTCGTCTCCAATCTCATCGCGATGTCGGTCGGCGCACTGTCCGCTTGACCGGCCCGTCCCGCGGTGATCACGAGAACGGAACTCGAGCTGGACCGAGATCTGCCACGATTGGCGCTATGACGACGCCGGAGATTTCGCTCGGATTCCCACCCGGACCGTTGGCCCTCGAGGCCGCCGAGCTCGCCGAGCGGCTGGGCTACCACCGCATCTGGCTCTACGACTCGGCGGCGATCTGGGAGGACGTGTGGGTGCACATGGGCCGCATCGCCACCGCGACCGATCGGATCGGACTCGGCACGGCGGTCCTGGTTCCGAACTTGCGCCACGTGATGACGACTGCGTCTGCCATCGCGACGATCGAGCGACTCGCGCCGGGACGGCTGGTCGCGGGCTTCGGGACAGGTTTCACGGCGCGCTTCGTGCTCGATCAGGCGCCATTGACGTGGGCGACGACCGACCGCTACGTGGGCCAGCTCCGTGGGCTGCTCGCCGGCGAGGTCGTCGAGATCGATGGCAAGCAGTGCCAGATGATCCATCACCCGGCAATGGCCGAGCCGCGCCCGGTCGACGTGCCGATCGTGCTGTCGGCGATGGGACCGAGGGGGCAGGCGATCGCCCGTGATACGTCCGACGGGCTGATGTCGATCGGGCCAGGCGATGGCACGTGGAATCCCTATTACGAGATGGTCCACGGCACGGTGCTGGATGCCGACGAGGATCCCCGTTCGTCGAGGGCGGTCGATGCGGCAGGACCGTGGTGGGTCGTGATGTTCCATGGGATGTGGGCCGGAGCCGGTCCGGCAGCGCTCGCGGGTGTTCCCGGCGCGGATGCTTGGCTCGAGCAGGTCGCCTCCGACCGGCCTGAGGGTCAGCACCACCTCGCTGTCCACGAGGGGCACTGCACCCACGTCACCGACCGCGACCGCTTGCTGATCGATGGCGCCGGAGAAGAGCTGGCGCACACGGGGTGGGTGGGGGAGCCCGAGGAGATCCGCGACCGCGTCGCAGCGTCGGGCGACGCCGGAACGACCGAGATCATCTACAACCCTGCGGGTTCGGACCCGCTCCGCGAGATCGAGGCGTTCGCCGCAGCGGTGCTGTAGTTCGGCACCGGCCTGACGGCAGACGCTCGGCCGGACTGTGTGATGCCCAGCGGCTCGATGTGCACCACGCTGTGACGTGACGCGCACACAGCCGACGAGCGCGATGTGTGGGAGAGTGGACCCTGGTCGGTTTCGAGTCCGGTCGGGGAGAGGCCGACATGGCCAGCAAAGACAAGGGTGGGCGGAGCACCAAGACCGCCGCCACCAAGTCCGCAAAAGAGAAGCGTCAGTTCAAGCGGGACAAGAAGGCGACGAAGTCGAAGACAGGGCTTGTGCCCTAGAGCTGAGCGCGGTTGGCTATGCGCTGATCGCCTGCGCGAGGAATCCGCCCAACGCCGCGATCGCGAAGACGTAGGCGAAGAGAATGGCGACGAGTCGTCGTTGGGCGAGTCGGGTCAGGATGATGAACTCGGGCACGTTGGCGCCTGCTCCGGCGATGGTCAACGCGACGATCGCTCCGGTGCCGACTCCGGCGTCTTTGAGGGCGTCGGAAATCGGGATGAACAGTTCGGTGCTGAAGTACAGTGGTGTCCCAAGCGACGCAGCGATCGGGATCGCAAGCGTGCTGTTGTCGCCGGTGATGCGCGCAGCCGTGTCAGGGGAGACGAACGCCTCGATCGCGAGTCCGACCGCGACACCGAGTGCGAGGAGCGGACCAAAGGAACGGAAGAGTGCGCCGGCACTGCGCGCCGCATCGGCCGTCTCCGTGTTGAGATCTCGCCATGGATGATGATCGGCACCGTCGCCGCTGCACTGCTCGGTCGTTGTCGTTGTCGTTGTCGTTGCCGATGCGGGCGCGCCGACGGTGACGGTTGCGAGCGACCGAGTCGTCGGGAGGGGTTTGAGGTAGCGGTCGATCCCGACGCGTTCGGCGACCAGGGCCAGAGTGAGCGCAGCCGAGAACGCGACGGCGAGGTAGGCGATCGCAACGTCGAGGCCGACGATGAGCGTGAGTGCGCCGAACAGCACGGGATCGAGCACGGGCGCTGCGACGATGAACGCCACGTAGCCGGCGGCGGGGACGCCTGCGCGACGTAGACCGATCAGCAGCGGGACTGCCGAGTACGTGCAGAACGGGGTGACGAACCCGACGACGATCCCCTTCAACGCAGCCGTGACCGGCGCGCCGCCCATCCAGGCTTTCAGTCGGTCGGGACCGAGTCGACGTTGTAGGAGTTCGACACCGAACGCAACACCGAGGAAGAGGACGATCAACTCGACGACGAGGAAGACGGTCGAGCCGATCATGCCGGCGTCCCGTTGCCGACGCCCATGATTCGGCGAGCGGCCTGCGGGAGGGCGGACATGCAGTCTCGATTGACACTCACGAGTGTGCGGATCCCGTCCGCCTCCGTGAAGATGAACTCGTCATCAGCGAGCAACTGGAGGTGGCGGGACACCGTCGACTGGGATCTGCCGATCTGCTCGACGAGTTGACCGACGGTGACGGGCTGATCGGCTCGGGCGATCAAGTGCAGGAGCCGGATCCGAGTGGGGTCAGCGAGGCACCGAAACCAGCGGGCGTAGTCCTCCGCTTCCGCTTCATCGACAACATCCATCGTTCATCGACGATAAACGATTAATGGTCAGGTAGCAAGGAGGTAGACCACGAAGTCCGGTCTGGCGGCTGGGGGTATGCAGTCCGCACGTCCGGCGTGATGATTCTCGGGCACTGCACCGGGGCCGATCGTGATGTCGCTCCCCGCAATGGGCGACAGGTACTGGATCATGCAGGTGATCGACGCCTGGAACGGGGTCCCAGCCGCGCCCGGTTCACGCAGTCACGGCGGCAACGGTGGGGTGTTCCTGCTCCTGGGCCCCGATTACGACGGTGAAGTTCCTGAAGGTATGGAGGAGATCGAATGTGCGACGCGCATCACGATGCTCGCCGGTCGCCTGTACTGCTCCGGTCCCGACGACTACGCCGCAGCGAACGCACTACAAGACGCCTGCCGACTGACACCGCTGTCCAAGTGGGAAGCGGCCGCGTGGCGTCGTGGAGATCACTACGAGCCGCCGACGTTCGTGCCGCTCCGTGACGGCAACGACGGCGACACGCTGGTCACCGACCAGTTCATGGCGCTCGGTGCCGGAGAGTTCTACAGCGGGCTGAATCGCCTGCTGGCGGACAACCCCGCCTACGCACCCGACGCGCCTGCTCTGGCTCGGCTGGCGAAGCTCGGCATCGGGCCCGGCCGCGCGTTTGAGTTGTCGGCGTTCCCGAGCCGCGTCGAAGCCGCCGTCAAGATCGGCTACCAGTTGGGTCGCGTCGAAATGATGAAGGAAGCGCAGGCCCTGGGCGAGTCAGTCAACGGCTGGTCGCTCACGTACGACATGGGCCGATTCGGCACCAAGTACGCCTACCGGGCGGCGTGGACGTTGATCGGCATTGGCGGCAACGTCTTGGAGGACGCCTTCTACCCGACAACCACCTTCGACGGTGACGGCAACGACCTGAATGGAGCGAACCAGTACGAACTGACCTTCGCCGAGAGCGAGATCCCGCCAGCCCAGGCGTTCTGGTCGCTCACGATGTACGACGACGAGGCGTATCTGGTGCCGAACGAACTCGACCGGTACGCGGTCGGTGACCGCACCGAGTTCGACTACGCCGAGGACGGGTCGGTCACGATCTACATGCAGCATGAGAATCCCGGCCCCGAGAAGGTGGCCAACTGGTTACCCGTCCCAGAGGGCGACTTCCGACTCGCGCTGCGGCTGTACGTCCCTGACAAGCGAGTTGTCGACCACAACTGGGTGCCGTCACCAGTCCGGAAAGTCGCGGATTAGACAACCAACAGCAGGAGGCAATGCTCGGTTCAGCCTCTGCAAGAAATCGGAACCCGTCGAGGAGTAGCTCACCTGAAGCTGCGCAGAATCGTCGTTGGCGTCTTCTGTCGGCTCGACCGTGCGTCGCGCTGTTGCACCTGATCTAGTTGGTGGTGGGGGGAACCCAGCCCATGCCGATGCCACCGCCCACCGGGAGGTCGGCTCCGGTGATGTAGGAAGAGTCATCGCTGGCGAGAAAGACGGCAGCCTTGGCGACATCTTCAGGGGTGCCCCACCGACCTAGCGGGATCTGCCTGGTGATCTGGGTGGTCATGGCGTCGGACGTCTCACCTGGAGCAGGGGCTGCGGTGGCTGTCGGCCCTGGGCTCAATACGTTGACCCTGATCCCGCGGGATGCGAGCTCGACGGCGAACGTCTGGGCCAACGATCTCACGGCCGCTTTTGCCGCGATCGCCACCGATGGTCCAACCACGGGCGTTGACGCCAAGGCGTTGCCGGTAACGATCACTGAAGCTCCGTCTGCGAGTGAGGGCACGGCAGCTTGGACGGTGAAGAAGACGGCCTTGAAGTTGAGATCGCTGGCGGTATCGAAATCGGCCTCGGTGGTCTGCCCGAGCGGGGTGAAGTTGATCCCGCCAGCGTTCGCGACCAAGACGTCGACTGAGGGGAACCGCTCGGCGGTCGTGGCGAAGAGGCGGGCCAGATCGTCCCCGTCGGTGACGTCACCCTGGACGGTGAGCGCCCTGTTGCCGAGCCGGCGATTGGCGGCGCTGAGACTTTCTGGGTCGCGTGCGAAGAGGACCACGCTCGCCCCTTCGCGCTGGTAGGCATCGGCGATGGCGAGTCCGATCCCGCCGCTCCCGCCCGTGATTACTACAACCTTGCCGTTGAGTCTCATGACTCCCTCTCCAGTTGCTCGTCGACGAGCCACGACGATGCCAACCGGGCCCACGATAGAGGCTGCGTCGGTGGTCGGCGCGGTGGTCTGTCGAGTGTGTAG
>JASJHI010000094.1:0-6608 GCA_033791105.1 Acidimicrobiia bacterium
CCGTTGGTGACCTGGCTGGCCAGCGACCAGAGCGGCTCGGTGAACGGCCGGGTGTTCGACATCAGCGGTCGGGCCATGTCCGTCGCCGAGGGTTGGCACCGGGGTCCCACGGTCGCACCGGTGGACGACCCCGGCGAGATCGGCCCGTTGGTCGAACAGATCGTGACCGAAGCCCGGCCCAACGCGGACATGTCCGGCAACGACGAAGTCAACTGAACCCACGACCCACTCAGGAGATCACCGATGCCCATCAACCCCGATGCCGTCGGCGCGGTCAGCGACCCCGCCGAGCACACCTGGACGTCCAAGGACTGCCTGCTCTACGCACTCGGCGTGGGGGCGGGCACCGACGACCTGGCCTTCACGACCGAGAACTCGATCGACATCGACCAGCAGGTGCTCCCCACCATGCCGGTCGTGCTCAACTCGGCCGGGTCCGGCAGCGTGTTCTCGAAGCTGGGGGACTTCAACCCGGCGATGCTCGTGCACGGCGAGCAGTCCGTCGAGTTGCACCGACCGATCCCCGTGTCGGGCACCTTGACCGCCACCACGGAGATCACCGGCATCTACGACAAGGGCAAAGCGGCCGTCGTCGTGATGGAATCGTCGGCGCTCTCCAACGGTGAACCGATCTATACGACCACCTCGTCGCTGTTCATCCGCGGCGAGGGTGGCTGGGGTGGCGACCGTGGTCCGTCCGGTCCGAGGAACGTCCCACCCGAACGCGATGCCGACGAGATCGTCACCTACAACACCTCGCGCGATCAGGCCTTCGTCTACCGGCTGTCGGGCGACCGGAACCCGCTGCACACCGACCCGTCGTTCGCCGCGATGGGTGGCTTCGACACGCCGATCCTGCACGGGCTGTGCACCTACGGCTTCACCGGTCGTGCGCTGCTGCACACCCTCTGCGACGGTGATCCCGGCAAGTTCGGGCACGTCGAGGGCAGGTTCGCCTCCCCGGTGTTCCCCGGCGAGGCACTCACCGTGCGGATGTGGTCGGTCCGCGGCGGCGAGACGGTGTTCACGACCAGTGCCGGCGACGCGGGCGCAGAGCGCGTGGTCATCGACCAAGGCCTGCTCCGGCACGGTTGAGTCGCGCGCCCGTCAGGGTGTGCGCAGCTCGAACGTGGTTGCGTAGTCGACGCCGAGGCGGGGACCCGCGGCGCGCGCATGGTCGCGGAGGAAGTCGGCGTCCCCGTCGTCGAGATGTGCGAGGTAGAGCCCGTGGCAGAGCAGCGAGGCGATCCCGGCTTCGATGTGGTTGCCGACATCGACCGCGTGCGTGGGCTTGCTCGACCCGTTGAACGCGACGAACCGGACGCCGCCCCACGGCTCGAGGTCGAGGTCGCGGAACACCCATGGATTGTCCGCGTCGCGGACCGCGTCGAGGAGCGCGATGCCGAGTGCACGATGGTCGGAATGGTTCCAGCTCGGTCCTCCCCAGCTCTCGCGGAAATTGATCGAGAGGATTGCCTCCGGACGATGAGTGCGAATGCACGCGGCGAGCGAACGACGGAGCGTCAGGTCGGCCACGAGCGCTCCGTCCGGGTACCCGAGGAACTCGACATCGGTCACCCCGACCAGGCGACAGCTCGCCCGCTGCTCTCGCTCGCGTGTCGGGCCGACCTGCTCGGGCGGCAGCGCGGAGATACCGGCTTCACCGCTGGTGGCCAGCGCATAACGGACATCCTTGCCCTGGTCCGTCCAGCGAGCGACAGCGGACGCGGCGCCGTACTCCATGTCGTCAGGATGCGCCACGATCGCGAGCCCCCGCTGCCAATCCTCTGGGACAGGAAGGAGATCCGCGCCGCCGGTGACCTGGCCCGTGGTGTCGCCCGCAGTCGTCACGCGGGTGCCACAAGGTGGTTGACGACTTCTGCGACGGGCACGTCGGTGCGTTCTCCCGAGCGCCGGTCCTTGACCTCGATGGTCGGGTTGTCGTCATCCGCGATGCCGCGGCCGACGACGACAATAGTCGGGACGCCGATCAACTCGGCGTCCTTGAACCGCACACCGGGCGAGACTCCGACGCGGTCGTCGAACAGCACCCGAAGACCAGCAGATTCGAGATCGGCCGCGAGCTGTTCGGCGGCATCGCGTTGTGGCCCGCCCTCTTTTCCCGCGATCACGAGATGAATGTCCGCAGGAGCGATCTCGCGCGGCCAACACAGGCCGAGGTCGTCGGACGTCGTTTCCGCCAGCGCCCCGAGCGTGCGCGAGATGCCGATGCCGTAGGAGCCCATCGTGGGGGTGATCGGACGGCCGTTCTGATCCTGCACGGTGAGCTCGAGGGCCTCGGCGTACTTGCGTCCGAGCTGGAAGATGTGCCCGATCTCGATGCCGCGGGCAATCTCGACCGGCGAGCCGCACGCGGGACACGTGTCGCCGTCGCGCACGGAGGCAGCCTCGATCGTGCCGTCGGCGGTGAAGTCGCGCCCGGCGACGAGGTCGATGACATGGTGCCCAGCGCGGTCTGCTCCGGTGATCCACGACGAGCCGTCGACCACGCGCGGATCGACGAGATAGCGGATCCCCGACGGGCTGTCGGAGCCGAGGGCGCCAGGCCCGATGTAGCCCTTCGCGAGTTCCGGATGATCGGCGAAGTCGGCCTCGGTGAACGGCTCGGGTTCTGCGGGGAGCACCTGCGCTTCGAGCCGTTTCATGTCGACCTCGCGATCGCCGGGCAGACCGACCGCGAGCGGTTCGAAGGTTCCGTCTGGGCGGCGAAGCTTGAGCACCACGTTCTTCAGCGTGTCGGCGGCGGTCCATTGGCGGTCGACACGCCTGGTCGAATCGTCGGCGTTGACGAAATCGACCAACGTGGTGATCGTGGGCGTCTTCGGCGTGTCGTGCACCTTGGCCGACGCCAGGCCGTCGAACGGGATGGAATCGGGTACCGGCGTCTGAACCGCCTCGACGTTGGCCGCGTAGTCACAGTTGGTGCAGCGGATGAATGTGTCTTCGCCGACGTCCATCGGCGCGAGGAACTCCTCGGACGCGGACCCGCCCATTGCGCCTGACATCGCGGACACGATGATATATGGCATGCCGAGTCGGTCGAACAGCCCGATGTATGCGGCGCGGTGGCGGTCGTACGAGCGTTGGAGCCCATCGTCGTCGATGTCGAAGCTGTACGAATCCTTCATCACGAACTCGCGTCCGCGGAGCAGTCCTGCTCGCGGTCGGGCCTCGTCACGGAACTTGGTCTGAATCTGGAACAGCGAGAGTGGCAGGTCCTTGTAGGACGCGTACACGTCCTTGACGAGGAGGGCGAACATCTCCTCATGTGTTGGCGCGAGAAGGAAGTCGGCACCGCGCCGATCGTGCAGTCGGAACAGGTTGTCGCCGTACTCGGTCCAACGTCCACTCGCCTCGTACGGTTCGCGGGGGAGCAGCGAAGGAAAGTGGACTTCCTGGAACCCGGCGGCGATCATCTCCTCGCGGACGATGCGCTCGAGATTCTGGAAGACGATCCAGCCGAGGGGGAGCCACGAGAACGCGCCGGGCGCCGCGCGTCGGATGTAGCCGGCGCGCACGAGAAGCCGATGGCTCGCCACCTCCGCGTCGGCCGGGTTGTCGCGAAGCGTTCGCAGAAACAGCGTTGACATCCGGAGCACAGCGGCACCCTAACGGCCGCGATCGACCCGTCGCCGGGCGGTTGCCGGCTTGTCCGCCGTGTGGTCGGAGGGCCATCGTCGGCCCGACGCGCACGGGCTGGATCGGTCGAGTTGCTGCTACGATCGGACTCCCGTTTGGTTCGGTACCGAAAGGCGTGGGGCTGGCCCCCACGCCTTGTTTGTTGAAAGGAGGCAGATCGCATGACCGCAGCGACAGAGATCGATCGCGTCCGCACACTCGTCGAACCGATCGCTTCTGACCTCCAACTCGACCTGTACGACATCGAGCGTCGTGGCGGCACGATTCGGATCACGCTCGACTCCTCGGCTGCCACCGGTATCACCCTCGACGAGATCTCCCTGGCAACCCGCCTCATCTCGCGCGAGATGGACCACGAAGACCCGGTGCCTGGGCGTTACACCCTCGAGGTCACCAGCCCGGGCATCGAGCGTCCACTGCGCACCGCCGAACACTTTCGCCGCGAGGTCGGCAAGGATGTCAGCGTCCGGCTGCGCGATGTGGTCAGCGACGAACGCCGCGTCGAGGGCACGCTGACCGAGGCCGACGAGGTGACCGTCACAGTGCGGGCCGCGTCCGGCGAGGAACGAACCATCGCCTACGACTCGATCGACACGGCTCGAACGGTCATCGACTGGACGAGCGACGACCGGCCGGGCAAGAAGCGGCCGGCCTCCGCGGAACCTGCCGTCGGGGCCGCCCGCGCTGACAACACAGAGGAGACGCATCCGTCGTGAGCAATCTGGATATGAGCGAAGCGATCGGCATGCTGGCCCAGGAGAAGGGCCTCACCGAGGAGGCACTGCTGCAGGTGATGGTCGACGCACTGGCGGCGGCCTACAAGCGGCGACCCGACGCGGCGGACGAGGTGGTCGTAGGCGTCAACGCCGAGACGATGGAGTTCAACTTCACCGCCTACGACGTCGACGAGGACGGCAACTGGGTGAACGAGCGCGACGACACGCCCGAGCGCGACGAGCTCGGCCGCATCGCCGCCCAGACGTTCCGTCAGGTGATGAGCCAACGGATTCGCGAGGTCGAGTCCGAGCGCAAGTTCGAGGAGTACGCGAACCGCGAGGGCGACATCGTCACCGGCATCATTCATCGCACCGACGCCAGATACACATTGCTCGATCTCGGCCGCGTCGAAGCCTTGCTGCCACAGGCCGAGCAGGTTCCGTTCGAGCGTCCGGCGCAGGGCGACCGGCAGAAGGCCTACATCGTCGAGGTCCGGCGCACGCCCAAGGGCCCCCAGATCGTGGTGTCGCGCACACACCCCGGCCTGATCAAGCGGCTCTTCGAGCTCGAGGTGCCCGAGATCGCCGACGGCATCGTGGAGATCAAGGCATGCGCGCGCGAACCCGGCCATCGCACCAAGATCGCCGTCTGGTCGAACGACCACAACGTCGATCCGGTCGGCGCGTGCGTCGGCGCCCGAGGCGCGCGGGTCCGGATGGTCGTCAACGAGATGCGCGGCGAGAAGATCGACATCGTCCCGTTCAGCGATGACGTTCCCGACTTCGTCGCCAAGGCATTGTCGCCCGCCAAGGTCACACAGGTGATCCTGTCGAGCGATCGCACCCAGGCCGATGTCATCGTGCCCGACCATCAGCTGAGCCTGGCGATCGGCCGAGAGGGCCAGAATGCTCGACTCGCCGCCCGCCTCACGGGGGTGCGCGTCGACATCCGCTCCGAGACCCAACTCGCTGAGGGCGTGCCCTCCGCCGCCACGCAGGCCGAGGTCGAGGCCGGCCACGACTACGCGGAGGGCGAGTGGGTCGCCAACCGGGAGACCGGTGAGATGGAGTGGCACGAGGCCGACGGTTCGGTCATCAGCGAGTCCGATTGGCAGGCTCAGCAGGCGTCCAACTCGGCCGCCGCTGCCGCCGCTGTCACAACCGAGGCCGAAACGGTCACCACCACCGAAGTGGCCACCGCCGAGGCTGCCGAGGATTCGGGTAGTTCGGATGCGGACGAAGCGGACGCCGACACCGCAGGCGCCGGCGCTGATGCAGAGGACGCCGACGAGGCCGCCTCCGACGTCACGGACTCCGCCGCCGGAGACGAGACCGACGCTGCGACTGTCGAGTCGACGACCGATGGCGACGATTCCACGAGCGAGGATGCCGATGCCTCCGACAGCGGGACGGGCGCGGACGCCGAGTGAAGTGCGCTCCCAGCCCGTTCGCAGCTGTGTCGGCTGTCGCACCAGGCGCGCGGTTTCCGCGTTGGTGCGGGTCACGCGCGCGTCGGGGCACATCGCGTTCGACGGCCCGAGCGTCGGGCGTGGCGCGTGGCTGTGCCGAGCCGAAGCCGGTGTGTCCCGGTCCTGCCTCGCCGCAGCGATCGAGCGCGGCGGGTTCGCACGCGCGTGGCGCGGCCCGGTCACCTCGGACGAGTACGACACGATCCGTGAACGCACCGCTGCTGTCATCGACAGCGCGGGAGCACCGGATCCGGATGCGCCTTGATTGGCGCATCCGAGAGGGATTGACGACAGGGAAAGGTTGAATCGACAGCGTGGCAGCGAAGAAGATCAGGATCCACGAGCTCGCGAAGGAGCTCGGGATGACGAACGCCGAGGTACTAGACCTCTGCGGCGTGCTCGGCGTGGCCGCCAAGGGCCCGTCGTCGTCCCTCCAGGAAGCGTACGCCGACATGGTGACGCGGCGCGCCACCAGGGACGGGCTGATCCGCGACGATCAGCCCGAAGATCCCAAGCCGGTCAAGAAGGCTGCCACCAAGAAGGCTGCCACCAAGAAGTCTGCAGCCAAGAAGGCGACGGCGAAGAAGACTGCCGCAACAAAGGTCGCCGACGAGGTCCCGGCCGAGCAGCCCAGCGACGCAGACACCGCTGATGCGCCATAGACTGACGAGCCAGCCACGGTAGAGTCTTCGACGGACGCGACCGCCCAGGACACGCCTTATAATCACGAGCCAACCGCTGTGGCGCCTGCAACAGACGATGC
>JASJHI010000095.1:0-5180 GCA_033791105.1 Acidimicrobiia bacterium
GCATCATTTGCCGATGATGATCTGGTGGCTGCGGTCGGTTCAGTGCCGTTCGCCGAACAGATCGCCGCCTCGGGTGCCACCCCAGCGTCGTCGATGGGAGTCACGATGCGCGCTGCACTGCCAGGCAACATCGATCAGTCGCAGACCAACGGCACCTTGATCGACGACGGCCAACTCGAGTGGGTCGTGCCACTCGACGGCACGGTGCTCGACTCGCGCGCCGTGTCCGTCCAGTCACCGGGCGACGACCGGTGGTGGGCGCTTCCGCTGTCGGTGCTGGCACTGGTGGCGCTGATCGCCTGGGCAGTCTTCATGACTCTCTTCATTGGTTACGTCGCCTGGGCGCGCTGGCAACGCACGCATCGCCGCCGCCCGCCGGCCCGGCCCGCACCCTGAGCCGATGGTGTGCCATCGTTGAACATGTCTGATGATGCGGTGACCGTGACCAGGGTCGACTTCCACTTCGACGTGATGTGCCCGTTCGCCTATCAGACGTCCACGTGGATCCGGGACGTGCGTGAGCAGAACGGGATCACCGTCAACTGGAAGTTCTTCAGCCTCGAGGAGGTCAACCGTCGCGAGGGCAAGAAGCATCCGTGGGAGCGCGAGTGGTCGTACGGCTGGTCGATGATGCGGATCGGGGCGGTGCTGCGCAGGACGAGCATGGACGACCTCGACCGCTGGTACGAACGGGCCGGGCGCGCCCTGCACGAGGACGGCTTCAAGCCCCACGAGCCCGACGTCGCGCGCCACCTGCTCGAGGAACTCGACCTCGATCCCGGCGTCGTCGACGAGGCGATCGCCGACCAGACGACCCACGATGTGATCCGTGACGAGCACGAACGCGTCGTCGCCGCCGGCGGATACGGGGTGCCGACGCTGTTTTTCCCCGAGTACCGCAACGCGGACGGCGAACCCGAGTGCCTGTTCGGGCCCGTCATCATCGATCCCCCGACCGGCGATGCAGTCATGCGGTTGTGGGAGATCACGACCGGCTGGCTCGAGTTCCCGTATCTGTTCGAGCTGCAACGGCCGAAGAACCCCGAACACGGCGCTCGAATCTCGGAGGCTTTCCGGCCCTACATCGAGGCGCGCGACTGGATCTCCATCGACCGGGGCAAGGTCGTCGCGCTCGACTGAGCGCTCAACAAACATGGGTGGGCACGCGGCCAGTCCGCTCGATCGCCGTGGGATGGAGGCGCTGGGCGAGCTGTACCACCGCTACCTGACCGGGCTCATCCTGACGCTCGTAGTCGAGTTCGGGGAGGACCGTGCGGCGGAGGCGGTGTTCGGCTTGTTCCGCCGCCAACACTTGGACAAATTCCTTCCCGGGCTGGAGAAGCTCGGTCTGCGCGGCGAGCCCGACGCGATCGCCTGCGCGCAATATCACTACCTGTCGAATCATGTCGGCGGTGTCGGTGTGGCCTACGTCCCGGAGTCGGACCACAAGGCGTGGGTGCGATACACACCGCCCCGGTGGATCTTCGACGGCACGGCCCTCGCCGCGATCCCGACGAGGGTCGCGCGGGCAATGCTGCACGGCTGGCACGGCCACAACGGCGTCTCGCTCGGCAATCCGCGGCTCGGGTTCGTGTGCACCGGCCAGACGATGGACGGCTCACCCGGGCTCGAGGGCTACTACATCGAAGAGGACCGCGACCTGGCGGTCGACGAACGCGTGCGATTCCGGTTCGGTGAATCGTGCCCGCCGATCGTTCCGGACGCGCTGCCCGAGTTGCCGGCGGATTCGTGGCCACCAGATCGCCTCGCGAAAGTGGCCCGCAACTACTCGATGGACTACGTGCGAAACCTGATTCCGGTCCTTACTGAACAGCTGGGACCGCTCGACGCCGGCGGGCTGCTCTACCGGACCGGCCGGAAGATCGGCATGCAGTACTCGGCGGCGATCACAGCAGGGCTCGGGACAACCCCGCAGGAGATCCTCGGGCGCCTGATGGCGGCGCACGACGACGACGTGGAGGTCGTCGAGGGCACGGTCGTGCTGCGTAGCTGGCGCCTGATGCGTGGGCTGGAGGCGGAGTGTGTGCCCGAGTGGTTCGACGGTTGGCGCGGGCTCTGGGAGGGTGTCGTCGCGGTGCTCGACCCGGAGACGCGACTCGACACGAGCAGACGGCTCGATCTCGGTGACGAGGCGACCATCTGGCAGGTGCACAGGCGCCGCGAACCCGGCGATTTCTGATCGCCGGGTTCGGCCTCTCGGTACAGCGCCACCGCCCTCTCGCGACTGTTACGTTGACGAGATGGCAGGTCTGGAAGGCGACGTCTGGAGACAACCCCTCGATCGCTCGGCCGAGCCGGGCCGCGAGCCCGGGCCGATCAATCTCAATCGCTACGTGGGCAACACCGGCGCGTTCGCCGGCATCCCGACGTTCATGTCGACCAAGCTCGCGTTCGACGTCGACGACCTGCGCGCCGGTGATGTCGACGTGGCGATCATGGGTGCACCGGTCGACATGTCGTTCGGTCGTCGCGGCTCGGCGTACGCGCCGCGGGCGATCCGCGTCGCCGAGCAATACATCCCGTTCAGCCCCACGGTGAGCCCGGCACTCGTTCACCAGCACACCGGCGTCAAGCCGTTCGATGTGTTGAACGTGGTCGACTACGGCGATCTGGGCGTCGATCCCCTCGACGTCGACGCCTCTCACGAAGAGATCCGTCTCCGTGTCCGCGAGGTCGTAGAGGCCGGCGTGTTCCCGATGGTGGTGGGTGGCGACCACTCGCTGATGTTGCCCGATGTCGCCGCGTTGGCTGACGTCTACGGGCCGGGCAACGTCGGGGTCATCCACTTCGATGCCCACTACGACGCCGGTTCGAATCTGTTCGGACACCTCATCTCGCACGGCACACCGGTGCGGCGCCTCATCGAGGACGAGCACCTGCTGGGCAAGAACTTCGTCCAGATCGGGCTGCGCGGCTGGGCCCCGACCGACGAGGACTACATGTGGATGCGCGAGCAGGAGATTCGCGCGCACTACATGTCGGAGATCGAGCGCGATGGCTTCGACAAGGTGATGGAGCGGGCGATCGCAGAGGCGAGCGACGGCCCCGAGTACCTGTTCATCTCCCTCGACATCGACTGCCTCGATCCGGCATACGCGCCCGGCACCGGAACACCCGAACCGAACGGCCTCACGCCGCGCGAACTTTTCCCCATCGTGCGTCGGTTGTGTGCCGAGACGAATGTTGTCGGCATGGAGATGGTCGAGGTAGCGCCGCTGCTCGACCCCTCCTACCAGACGGCCTACAACGCGCTGCGCCTGATGCAGGAGGCCATCACGGGCCTCGCGATGCGCCGTCTCGGACTCACGGAACCGCACTACCTCGATCCAGGTCGGTCCGGCCAGGATCCGGTACCCGGCCAGCACACCGACTGATGTGACCGACTGATGTGCACCGACTGCGGCTGCGGCGAGCGCCCAGACCACGAACACCTCGACCACCAACACCTCGACCACCAACACTCACACGACGATGATGTCCAGCCGCATCGCCACGAGCACGAGCCGACCGACCGCACACTGCACGTCCGGCAGCGAATTCTCCGCCACAACGACGACCTCGCGGCCGAGCTGCGCGAACGGTTCGCACGCCACGGCGTGTTCGTGGTCAATGTCGTCAGCAGTCCCGGCTCGGGGAAGACCGAACTGCTCCAGCGCACGATGGTGGAACTCCAGCCCGAGGTGCGCGTGGCCGCGCTCACAGGCGACCTGGCGACCGAGAACGACGCCACTCGGCTCGCCACGGCTGGGGCGCCGGTTCGTCAGATCCTCACCGGCACGATGTGCCATCTCGAGGCCGACATGGTCACCGAGGCGCTCAGCGACTGGGATCTCGACGAAGTCGACCTGTTGTTCATCGAAAATGTCGGCAACATGGTCTGTCCGAGCGGCTTCGACCTCGGCGAAGACCTGCGGGTGATGCTCGTCTCGACGACCGAGGGAGAGGACAAGCCGCTGAAGTACCCGACGCTCACGATGTCCGCCGATGTCGCGATCATCAGCAAGCTCGACCTCGCGGCGCCCGTCGAATGCGATGTCGAGCTGCTCCGCTCGAACCTCGACGAGATCCGGCCCGGCATCGACGTGTTGGCGACCTCGGCGCGGACCGGTGCCGGCCTCGCCCCCTGGCTCGACCTCCTGCGCTCGGCGGTCGTCTCCAAAGCGGCGACTCCCGTCGGCTGAGATGCACGAGCTGACGGTTGCACTGCAGATCCGCAGCGCGGTCGAATCCGAGTTGGAGGCCGATCCCGCGCCACTCGTGGCCACGTCGGTGCACGTTCAGATCGGTGCGCTGACGGGCATCGTGCCCGAGGCGCTCGAATTCGCTTGGCCACACGCGATTGCGGGCTCGGAGGTGCTGGAAACTGCCGGGCTCGAGATCGAGTGGGTCGACACCCAGCTGCTTTGTCACCCATGCGCCGAGACTCGCACCATCGTCGAACAGCCGTCGCTGCGATGTCCGGTCTGCCGATCTCCCGACGTCGAGGTGATCGGCGGGGACGAACTCGACATCGTGGCCGTCGATGTTCGCGAACGGGTGTCGGAGATGCGATGACGACCGTCGCCGGTCGGCCACCGGCGATCTTCCGGCGCCACCTCGCGACCAACACGGTCGACGACCCGGACGTGCTCGTCGCGCTGGCTTGCGACGATTCGTTCGTCGTGCGTCGCGCCGCGTTCGACAATCCGGTCACGCCGCCGTGGGTACTCGACCTGCTCTTCCGCGCCGGCGCAGACCAGCATCTACGCGGGCGCGGCACCGCCGACCCCGGCATGGACCCCGATGATCTACGCCGGCTCGTCGAATGCGGCCCCTGGGCACGAATGCTCGTCGTCGATCATCCCAACACACCCCCGGACGTGCTCGACGTGCTCGCGGGCCAGCCGTCCGCGCGCATCCGGGAGTCGGCGGCACAACACCCACGCGCCGGCGCTGCGACGATCGGTCGGCTCTGCGCCGATCCCGAGATCGATGTGCGGCGCGAGGCAAACGCGCATCCCGCGCGGCCGGTTGATGCGCATGAGCTGTTGCGATGCGTCGGCGCCGATGCGTCGCTCGAGGATCTCGGTCCGACCCATCGGCCGACCCGAGTCGGGTCGGCCACGTTGCGGGCAGCTGCGACGCTCGGTCCATGGGGAGCCTTCCTTGCATCCAGACAC
>JASJHI010000096.1:0-7489 GCA_033791105.1 Acidimicrobiia bacterium
ATTAGATACAAGTTGAGGAGACAGGCCATGCATCACGAACTGCACACCGAGATCGGCATCGACGCCCCACCCGAGGTGGTCTGGCAGGTGCTCACCGATCTCGACCGGTGGGCCGACTGGAACCCGTTCATCACCTCGTCGGTCGGCAAGCCCGAGGTCGGCGAACAATTGGTCAACCGGATGGAGCCGCCGGGCGGCAAAGCGATGACGTTCAAGCCGCAGGTCACTGTCGTCGAGGACGGCAAGACCTTCGAGTGGCTCGGCAAGCTCGGCTTCTCCGGTGTGTTCGATGGGCGGCACCGCTTCGAGGTCGAAGCGTCTCCGACCGGAACGAAGCTCATCCAGAGCGAATCTCTCGACGGCATGCTCGTCCGGGTAATGCGGAAGTCACTCGACACCAACACCAAGGCCGGGTTCGAGGCGATGAACGTCGCCCTGAAGGCCAGGGCCGAGACTGTGGCTGCCGGCTGATGGGACGCAAGCTCGGGCTGACGCGCGAACAGGTCGTCGAGGCCGCAGCAGAGATCGCTGATCGCGATGGCCTCGACGCGGTGAGCCTCGCCTCCCTCGCATCGGCACTCGGTGTCCGCTCCCCTTCGCTGTACAACCACGTCGATGGTCTCGCCGGGCTCCGCCGGCAACTGACCTTCCACACGTGCAGCCTGCTCACGGTCGAACTCGCCGACAGCATCGACGGGCTCGAAGGGATTGACGCCCTCAGAGCAATCGCCCACCAACTGCGCTTGTTCGCCCACCGGCACCCCGGCTTGTACAACTCGCTCCTGCCCGCACCCGCCCCGGACGAAGATCCCGACCTCGCCGCGGCCCTCCGCGAGCCCGTCACGGTCGTCGCGTCGGTCCTCGACGGATTGGACATCGACGCGACGACCGTGATCCCACTCATCCGGGCGTTGCGCGCCGCTGTCCACGGCTTCGTCGACCTCGAACTGCGGGGCGGCTTCGGCCTACCTGACGACATCGACGACTCCTTCAGCACGACCATCAATCTCGTGATCGACGCAATCGCCGTCCACTCCAGGACGCGGGTCAGCTCATGAATCTCCCGTTCGGTGCCGCATTCGCGGCACTCACCGTCGTGCACTACACAGTCAGCCGACCGCGGGTGCAGTGGCTCCTGAGTAGATAGTCACCGGACGGGCCCCGCAAGTTCCGCCCTTGGCCTCCCGGCCGGCGCCACGGCAGAATGGTGTGCCACGTTCGGCGAGAACGGTTGCGTCGAGCAGACGCTGACGCCGACGGCCGACCGCGCCGATGCCGGCGAACACCGACTTCGAACTCGAGGAGAACCATGCAGTCACTGCGCACACCCGACGAGCGTTTCGTCGATCTTCCGGGGTATCCCTTCGAGCCGCACTACGTCGACATCGACGACCTCGACGGCGGCACCCTTCGGGTGCACTACCTCGACGAAGGGCCCGAAGAAGGCCCCGTCGTGCTCGCGATGCACGGCGAGCCGAGTTGGAGCTACCTGTATCGCAAGATGATCCCGCCCCTCACCGCGGCCGGTCTGCGTGTCATCGCGCCCGATCTCGTCGGCTTCGGCAAGAGCGACAAGCCGAGCGAGAAGAGCGACTACACCTATGCGCGCCACGTCGCGTGGATGCAAGCCGCCATCGTCGACCATCTCGACCTGCAGGACGCGACGTTCTTCGGTCAGGACTGGGGCGGCCTGATCGGTCTGCGGCTCGTTGCAGAGAATCCGGAACGGTTCGCCCGCGTCGTGGTCGGCAACACGGGCCTGTCGAATGGGGAAGGAAGCCCGAGCGACGCATTCCTGAGGTGGCAGAAGTTCAGCCAGGAGTCGCCGGTCTTTCCGATCGGCCAGATCCTGAACGGCGCGACGCTCATCGAACTCACCGACGACGAGATCGCGGCCTACGACGCACCATTCCCTGATGAGACCTACAAGGAAGGCGCGCGCATCTTCCCATCCCTCGTGCCGACCTCGGCCGACGACCCGGCCGTACCCGCGAACCTGGCGGCGTGGGAAGTGCTCAAGCGGTGGCACAAGCCACTCGTCACCTGTTTCAGCGATAGCGACCCCATCACCGCCGGCGGTGACGCACCCTTCCTGAAGCTCGTTCCAGGTGCCCAGGGGCAGCCGCACGTGACGATCGAGAACGCCCACCACTTCTTCCAAGAAGACGGTGCCCCGCAACTCGCTCAGGTCGTCATCGACGCAGTCGCCCGAGGCTGACGATGGTCACCGTCGAGCGCCGGGGATCGATCGGCGCGCCCGTCGAGGTGATCTGGGCGACGCTGGCCGACTTCGCACACATCAGTGCGTGGGCACCGAATGTCGATCATTCGTGTCTGATGACGGAGCAGTCCGCTGGCCCGGGGACGGTGCGCCGAATCCAGACCGATCGGACAACGCTGCTCGAGACCGTCGAGACGTGGGAGCCGCGTGTCGCCTTGGGATATCGGATCAACGGTCTCCCACCACTGATCCGGTCGGTGACGAACACGTGGCGGCTCGCTGAGTCGGGCAGCTCGACCCACGTGGTCCTGACCACCGAGATCGACACCGGTCCACGCCCGCCGCAGCAGGTGATCGCCAAAGCCGTCGGCAAGCGCCTCGGCTCGGCGTCGGACCAGATGCTCGGCGGGCTCAGGACATGGATGGAAGCAGACGAACGACGTGGGTGACATGAGCGACGAGCAGCAACGCCCCGACGTCGTGGTGATCATGACCGACGAAGAACGCGCCGCGCCGCCATACGAGTCGCCAGACGTGGCCGCGTGGCGGCGAGCGGCCCTTCCGGGATCCGCCTGGTTCGAGGACAATGCCGTCAGCTTCGGGCGCCACTACACCGGCTCGCTGGCATGCGTACCGAGCCGACCGACGATCTTCACCGGCCAGTACCCCGAGGTTCACGGTGTGACCCAGACAGATGGTCTGGGCAAGATGGCCGACGATTCGCGCATGCGGTGGCTGCGCGAAGGTGAGGTACCAACGCTGGGACACTGGTTCCGAACCGCCGACTACGACACGCACTACGACGGCAAATGGCACATCAGCCACGCCGATCTGCACGACGCCGACGGGAAACGCATCGACACGAACGACGACGAGGGCAATCTGCTCGCCGCCGGGGTCGAGCAGTACCGACGCGCCGACCGACTCGATCCGTTCGGCTTCTCCGGTTGGATCGGGCCCGAGCCACACGGCGGTGCTCTCCGCGACAGCGGCGTCCGGCGCGATCCGCTCCTCGCCGATCGGGTGGTGGCGTGGCTCACCGATCGCTACGCCCGGCGAGCGGCCGGCGACGTTGACGCACTTCGACCGTTCCTGCTGGTGGCGAGCTTCGTCAACCCGCACGACATCGTGCTGTTTCCGGCCTGGGCGCGTCGCGGCACCCCGCTCGATGCATCGCCGCTCGGCCCCCCGAACGTGGCCGAAGCGCCGACCCAGTACGAAGACCTCGCATCGAAGCCGGCCGCGCAGATCGCCTACCGCGACACCTACGCCTCGGGCTACGGAGCGACGCGGATGGTGATGGGTGCTTACACCAAACGGGGTCAGGAGTACCGCGATCTCTACTACCGGCTCCACGCCGAAGTGGACGGGCCACTCGATCGCGTGCGCCGCGCCGTCTCCGCCGAGAAGTCCGATGCCGTCATCGTCAAGACGTCCGATCACGGGGAACTGCTCGGTGCCCACGGAGGGCTGCATCAGAAGTGGTTCAACCTGTACGACGAAGCGACGCGCGTCCCGTTCTCGATCGCTCGGGTCGGATCGGCCGCCACGACCGGTGTGACCATCGAGGGGGCACCGACATCCCACGTCGACATCGTCCCGACATTGCTCGCGGCGGCAGGCATCGACGAGTCGAGTGCGGCCACGGCGCTGCGTCGTGAGTTCAGCGAGGTGCACTCGCTGCCCGGCGCGGACCTGATGCCGGTCGTCGACGACCCTTCGCGCGTCGACCGCGGCCGCGCCGTCTACCTGATGACGAACGACAACATGTTGGAAGGCGACTCGGGTGCCTCCGGTGTTGCTCGCCGACTGAAGCGCACCGCCAAGCCGCCCCTGCCATTGCGCATCAAAACGCCGGCCCATGTCGCCTCGAACTTCGAGGGCCTCGTCCATCGCATCGACGGCGTCCTCTGGAAGCTCGTGCGAGTCTTCGACGATCCGGCGACGTGGACCGAGCCCGACGTACGCCACCTCGCGGCGAGCGGTGGACCCGGCCCTGACAGCTACAGGAGTGAACCGCTGCCCGACCAGTGGGAGCTCTACGACCTCGACAACGACCCGAATGAAGCCGCCAATCGGTGGCACGCGATCGCCGACGACGACGCAGTCGCCGAGGTCTTCGACCGCATGTGCGCAGCGCTCGAAGCAGAGCGGGCACGCGCGGTGCCCGAACGCAACACCCCGTGGCCCTATGCGTCACGCCGACCCACAGCAGGACCGATGACGAAGACACCAGCACCCCCCGCCCGCGCTGTCCGCAAGCTGCTGCAGAAGCTGGGCATGCACCCCGACGACCCTGATGCGACCAGTTTCGAACTGGTGGGCCGGCGCGCCCTGGTCGTGGCCACGAACGTCGCCTGGCTCGACATCGGGAAACCCACGGGTGTCTTCGCCAGCGAGATGACCGTGCCGTACTACGCCTTCCTCGATGCCGGAATGGATGTCGATCTCGCCAGTCCGAGCGGTGGCATGATCGCGGTCGATCCGATGTCGCTCAAGCCGGTGATCCGCACGTCCGAGGACGACCGGTTCATGGTCGACGACGAACTTCGGGACAAGGTGACCGACTCGTTGGCGATCGGCGACGTCGATACCGCGCAGTACGACATTGTCTTCCTCGCAGGTGGCTGGGGCGCCGCCTTCGACTTCGGCTTCTCCGAGGACTTGGGCGCGAAGATCACCGAGGCGAACGCCGCCGGCAAGGTCATCGGCGGCGTGTGTCATGGACCCCTCGGCCTCCTCAACGCCAAGGCGAGCGACGGATCGCCGCTCGTCGCGGGACGCAAGATCTCCGCGGTCACCGACAAGCAGGTGAAAGAACTCGGCATCGACGCGACTCCGCACCACCCGGAGCGTGAGCTGCGAGGCGTGGGGGCGCAATTCGAGAGCGAGACCAAGTTCCGTGACCCCCTCGCCAACCACTGGGTGGTCGACGGGAATCTCGTGACCGGACAGAACCAGAACGCCGGCCCGATGGTGGCCAGGGAGATGATGCAGATCCTCGTCGAGAACGACGGCGATCGCAGCGCGACCGGCTCATGACTGAACCGCTCGCCCGCGCGACGCGACCCTGAACCTCGGCTGCCACCGCATCCCTGAAGCGATGCGGTGGTTCCCCTCCGGAATCATCGCGACATCGGCGACACGCAGCGACCTCTACCATGTGACGGATATGAACGATCGTTCGGACCAGGATCGTGCAACCGAGCCGGCCGCGATCAAGCTCCTCGATGCGGTCGAACGGATCTTCGCGACGCAGTCACCGTCGACGGTGTCGATGCGCACAATCGCCGCGGAGGCGGAGTGCAGCCTCGGTCTCACCTACAACTATTTCGACTCGAAGGAAGACCTCATCGGTGCCGCGCTCGACCGCATGGCCGAGCGCATCACTTCTGAGGCCATCATCTTCGACGACCCGCACGAAGCGCTCCTCGCGCTGCTCGGGTCGATGCAGGCGAACGCCGCGTTTCCGCGGCTGGTGACTTGGCTCGTACTCGAGGGTCACGACGTGTCGAGTGTGATGACGGGCCATCCGCTGATGCAGAGCATTTCAGCGATCGCCGCCGAGCGAGGCGCGGAGGATCCGGTGAGCGTCGCGATGACGATGGGCCTGTTGGCCATCGGCACGTTCACCTACAACGCGATGCTGAACGGGACCGCCGGGCGGGAACCCGACGACGAGCGTCTTCTCCGAGCCGCAGCCGACATGTACGCCGGCTGGTTCCCTCGCGCGGACCCTTGAGTCCCGGCGCTCGAAGTCGAATCCGCAGTTCCGACGACCTCGTCGTGGGCTCGATCAACGCACTTGTTCGGCAGACTCCCGGCTCGCGACGCAGCCGTCGAACTGTGCGCGCAGATCGCCGGCGTCGAGTGTTCCGGCGGCGCCGATGACGACGATGCGGCTGATGTGGTCCTGCCGCCCTGCAGGGGCTGTCTGAGTGAACGTCGAGCGTCGGCCGACCGACTGGAGCACGAACGGTTCGGGGTCCCCGGTGGTGTGAATGATCCCCTTGCAGCGGAAGACCGATCCCGGAAGCCGCTTGATCGTGTTGCGCAGCGCATCAAGAGAGAGCGGGGCGTCGCTCTCGTAGCTCCAACTCTCGAAACCATGTTCGTGGTCGTGATGACTCCCGGTGGATTCTCCCCGCGTGCCGCCGTGCGCCCCGACACCGAGCAGGATCTCGAGCGGGACGTCCGCGTATGAGGTCTCGTACGTCCGCACGCGCGGAATGCGTTCGTCGATCCACTCATGGACGCGCGCCACCTGCTCGTCGTCGACGAGGTCGACCTTGTTCAGGACGACCATGTCGGAGTTGCCGATCTGGCGCAACTTCAGGTCCTGCAGTGCGGGATAGTCGGGGTGCGCGAAGATCTGCTCGAGGTCGACGACCGAGATGATCCCATCGAGTCGGATCGTGTCTTCGAAGCGTCGGTTGCCGATCGTCATCGCGATTCCGAACGGGTCAGCGATGCCGCTCGCCTCGAGGAGGATGTAGTCCGGGCTCTCGTCGCGCTCGATCAGCCCCTCGATCGCTCCGATGAGATCGTCGTCGATCTCACAGCACACGCAGCCGTTGGCCAGCGAGATGGTGCTGTCATCCATGCCGACGATCAGCTTCTCGTCGATGTTGATCGCTCCGAAGTCGTTGACGAGCACTCCGACCCGCAGCCCGTGATCGCTGCTGAGGATCCGATTCAGGAGCGTCGTCTTGCCCGCGCCGAGAAACCCCGTCAATACAGTGACAGGGGTGGCGCTCACCGCGGCCTCGAGTTCGCGGCGAACGCGCGTGGGCGCCCCTCAGAGATCGTCAAGGGACACGCCGGCCTGTTCGAGCATCTGCATGAGTGGGATCTTGATGCCGGGTGGGAGCGCGAGGACGAGGTCCCTGGCGACATCGGGCGGCGTGTACAAAGCCGGATCGATCTCGATCTCCCGGTAGTACGGGTCCTGCTGTTCCTCCCGCGGGCGTCGAGGCGCCGGAACCTCGACGAACTCGGGGACCTCACCGTCTTGCATGAACATCTTCGCCATCTGTGCCGGAGTTGGCTGACTGTTGGTGCCGAGGCCGGGAAGCACTGCTTCACGGATCCAGACAGCATCGGGGGTGACGTTGACGACCTGGACGTCCGGGGCCCCGAACGCGAAGAGTCCGTCCCAGTGGGCGCGAATCCCAGCGACTACCTCGGTGAGCGTCGAAGGTTCGTACTCGAGGTGTGTCGCCAACGCGAATCGGGGCTTGACCTGTTCGAACAGGTAGCCGAGCGCGT
>JASJHI010000097.1:0-2769 GCA_033791105.1 Acidimicrobiia bacterium
GGGTCGAGCGTGCGAGGCTTGGTGGTGCCGACCTGCACCGCACCGGTGCCACCGACAGGAGCAACGACATGACCGAACGACGACTGCAAGTGAGCCGCACGATCGCGGCGAGCCCCGACGCGATCTTCGACATCTTGCGGAGTCCTGACGGACACGTCTCGATCGACGCATCCGGCATGCTGATGTCCGCCACCGGTGACCCGGTCTCGGCGGTCGGCGATCGGTTCGTGGTGCACATGGACCGCGACTCGCTTCGCGATTACCCGCTCGGCGAGTACGACGTGATCGTCGTGATCTCGGCGTTCGAGGATGCTCGTGAGATCGCGTGGACGATCGACGGCGCCCTGCAGCCGCCGATCGGCCATGTGTATGGCTACCGTCTCGATCCCGTCGAGGGCGGCACGGAAGTGACCTCGTACTACGACTGGTCGAACCTCCACGAGGCGTACAGCGAGGCGGCCGACACGATTTTCCCGGTCATCTCGGAGACGAACTTGTTGGCGACGCTCGGCATCCTTGCCCGCACCGTCGCCCCGGGGAAGGGCCGACCGGGTGCGGACGACCCGGCGGGCTGACCGCGGCGGTAACGAGGAGAGGGACGTGTCGCATGGTTGAGGAGAGCGACGTCGAACGTGAAGCGCTCGCGTGGTTTCGCGAGGCATGGAACCCGGAACTGTCGCTCGTCGAATGGCGCAACCGGCTCGTCGACTCGGGCTGGGCGGTGCCGTCCTGGTCGTCGGAGTGGTTCGGTCGAGACCTGCCGGCGTGGGCCGATCGGGTGGCGCACACCGCGATCCGCCACGCCGGCGGTGTGGCCGTTCCCCTCGGCGTCGGGATGGGTCTGGCTGCGCCGACGATGTACGACCACGCGTCGCCGGCGCTGTTGCGGAAGTTTCTGCGCGAGACGCTGACCGGCGAACTGGTGTGGTGCCAGCTGTTCAGCGAGCCCGGCGCCGGATCGGATCTCGCCGGGCTCAAGGCGACGGCTGTGCGCGACGGCGACGACTGGGTGGTCAACGGACAGAAGGTGTGGAACACCAGCGCGGACCATGCCGACCTGGGAATCCTCGTGGCGCGCACCGACTGGGATGCGGTGAAGCACGCCGGCCTGACGTACTTCGTCCTCGACATGCGCCAAGACGGCGTCGAAACACGTCCGATCGAGCAGATGAACTACCACCATTCGTTCAACGAGGTGTTCCTCACCGACGCGGTGATCCCCCACGAGAACGTGGTCGGCGATGTCGGTGGTGGCTGGCGAGTCGCGCGCGGAACGTTGGCCCACGAGCGATCGTTCTCCACCCAGCGAGAGCCGCGCGTCGACGGCTCGGCGACAGGCCGGGTGATCGACGAGTTCAACGTCGAGGCGGCTGAGTACCGCAAGACCTACGAGTGGTACCCCCAGCGCATGGGACGATTCGATCTCGTGCTCGAACGGGCCCGGTCGGCCGGCCGGCTTGACGACCCGATCCTGCGTGACGAGATGATGCAGTTGCTGTCGTTTCACCGGGCTGCCGGCTGGACGGCGGATCGGGCGAACGCGGCGCGGGCACTCGGACGGCCGCCGGGTTCGGAGGGGTCGATCGGCAAGCTGGCGCTGTCGGAGGTCGCCCGGCGATGCAACCATGTGCATTCGAGGATCGCCGGCGCGAGGGCGATGCTCCGTCAGGGATCGGACCCGTTGGACGCCGTCGTTGCCGAGGTGCTCGTATCGACGCCTGCGCAGTCGATCGCCGGCGGCACCGACGAGATCCAGCACAACATTCTCGGCGAGAACATGCTCGGCCTCCCCAAGGACCCGGCTGCCGACCGCGGGATTCCCTTTCGCGACGTGGGCCGACCGATCGGCCACACGCCGGATTGAACACGAGGCGTACCTGAACCGCAGGTGACGATCGCCGTCGGGGCGGCGCGGCGCTGGTGAGCCAACGGGATCTGACGCGGCGTCAGAAACTCGTTAGGCTCGCCGCTTCATGGATCTTCGCTACACCGAGGCCGAGCAGGAGTTCCGTACCGAACTACGCGGGTGGCTCGACGCGGCACTCCGGCAGGTCGGTCCCGAGCCCGCTCGTGACGACTGGACGGCCCGACGCGAGTACGAGACCGGCTGGCAGCGGATGCTCTTCGACGCCGGCTACGCGGGGATCAACTGGCCGGCCGCCTATGGCGGGCGAGGTGCAACGCCGACCGAGCACCTGATCTTCCTCGAGGAGACCGAGCGATCGGGCGCACCGTACGTCGGCATGAACTTCGTCGGGCTGCTGCACGCCGGACCGACACTGACCGTCGAGGCGTCCGACGAACAGAAGGCCGCTCACCTCCCCGGCATCTTGAAGGGTGAGCACGTATGGTGTCAGGGCTTCTCCGAACCAGGCGCCGGGAGCGACCTGGCGAGCCTGTCGTGCAGTGCGATCCGCGACGGCGACGAGTACGTCGTCTCGGGCCAGAAGATCTGGACCAGTTTCGCGCACGTCGCGGACTACAGCGAGATGCTCGTCCGCACCGACACGGAGGTGCCCAAACACAAGGGCATCAGCTGGGTCATCATGGACATGACGTCACCGGGGATCGACGTTCGACCGCTGCGCACGATGGAGGGCTCCACCGAGTTCTGCGAGATGTATCTCGATGAGGTGCGGATCCCGGTCGCCAACCGTGTCGGCGACGAGAACGACGGCTGGCGGGTGGCGATGACGACGCTCAGCTTCGAGCGCGGCACAGCGTTCGTCAGCGAGATGCTCCAGACGATGGAGCTGTGCACCGAACTGG
>JASJHI010000098.1:0-9951 GCA_033791105.1 Acidimicrobiia bacterium
GCGAGGACGAGTGTTGGTGGTCGCGATTATGAGTGGGGCTCGAGGAGCGCTGTGACCGATCAGATGTGCCGTTAGCGGACGGGTCGCGAGGGCTGTGGCGACCGGCGATATGGGTGCCCTGGCGGCGGCGCCGCCCGGTCCGGTCATGTCCGACACCGCCCATCTGCGCTGGCTTTGGCGGGTTCAGCAGGGCCTGGATCATGAGAGCGGCTGTCGGTAACATCGGTGTTGAAGTAGTCGTAGGGCGTTGGCAGAGGGGTCGCGTTGTCAGACAGACCGCAAGACCAGAACCAGGCCTACGAGGGGGTGCATCGGCAACTCTTCGAGGTGTTCCTTGAACTCGCGGATGATGGTGAAGCTCAGACCCGGGCACTCTTGGAACTCGCGCCATGGGAGGGTGTGCGGTCGCTGCTCAGCGTCGGAGGAGGCGAGGGCCTGGTGGAGGCGGAGCTGCTACGACACGCACCCGATGCCGACATCTGGTACCTGGACCCGTCACTCGAGCAGGCGGCGGCATTCCGTGCTCACCTCGACGCCAGTGGCCTGTCGAGTCGGGTCCGAGGCGTTGCGCAGAGCACTTTCCAGGGGTTCGAGACGTCGCACCGCTTCGACCGGATCGTCTCGATGTTCTCGTGGTTCTTCGTCGGAGCTGACGAGCCCGAACTCCGCAAGCTCCTCGGCCTGCTTGCCCCTGGTGGCATGGCGCTGATCGTGCTGCCCGGAAGAGAGTCGATCGAAGCGGACCTGAATGACGCTCTTTCCCCCGATCGCAACACCACATTGGTCAGCCAGGACCTCGTCGCGGGGTTAGAACGCATCGGTCGAACCGCGGACCTGCATTCGTTCACGAAGTGGCTCGGCAACGACGAGATGTTCGTCGATGCGGCCCCGTCGGAGGCCAGCCTCGCGTTCGCGGCATTTGTGGCCATGCGCCCCATCAACGAGCTGACCGCGGAGGAGATCGAGACGGTCACCGGTCTGCTCCATGCGCGGCGCGAGGCGAAAGGGGTCCCACTGATCTGGGATGTCGTCGTTGTGGAAGCGGACTGAGCCGGTCGGAGCCGACAGCGGCGAGGCCCGGCGGCTGCTCCAGTAGGACGCGCACGCCGTTCGCGACGGGTCCGAGCCATCGCGGACGCGTCAGACAGTGAGTGTTCTCGGGTAGTAGTCGCCGGCAGGGGTGGCACCGGCCTCGTCGGTGAAGTTGCCCTCGAACGGCCACTGGTCCTCGGCGCCGGGCAGCGGGCCCTGGTTGAACCTGCCCAGCTCGCCGCCGCCCGCCTGCTCGTTGCCGACAAGCGACCACGCCTGGCGCTTGTACGTCCAGTTGTCGGGCTGGAGCAGGTGCGCTGCCCGGAAGTGTGCGATGGCCGCGTCCCGGTCGTCGGCTCGCCACAGATGGTTCGCCAGTTCGAAGTGTGCCGCGCCCTTGGACTTGTCGGCGCCCCGCGGTTGCGACGCCGCGATCACCTCGTCGGGGGTCATCGCGAATCGGCTGCCGGCCGCGTGCTCGACCCAATCCCGGATCGCGTCCGGGTACGTGTCGTGGTCCTGGCCGCCACGGATCTTCGCCGCCAGCTCGGGGTCGGTCGCGTCGGCCTCCTTCGCCATTGCCTCGGCCTGGGCGTTGCGCTCGTCGAGGAACCCGCGCAGCCAGTCAGGGTAGTGGTCGCCCGGCGGCCATCCCGGCTCGGCTGGGCGCACGATGACGCCCCGCTCGTCGATCCAGACGACGTTGGGGATGTTGACGACGCCGAAGAGTGCATCTATCTGATGGGTTGGGTCGAGCAGCGACGGGTGCGCCGGCGATGCCAGGTCGATGAACGGGCGCGACGCCTCGGGGCTGCTCAGCTCCAGCGACACCGTGACGATCTCGACGCCCTGCGGATGTAGCTCCTCACGCAAAACCTGCCACCCGGGCAGGTCGTAGCGGCAGCCTCAATAGGGCGCCCAGGCGACCAGCAGCACCTTCTGACCGCGTAACGATGAGAGTCGGAACTCGTTGCCGTCGATGTCGTCGAGCACGAGTTCGGGCGCCTCCGCGGTCACGAGCGCCCGCCCGTTGAGCGACTCCGGCCCGAGCGCCCACAGCCGCGTTGCGCCGTCACGAACGAGCTCCATACCGAGCCGGTCGGCGGCATGCTCGACGGAAAACCCGTCGGGGAGCGGCACACAGACCCCGCCCTTGCACGCCCCCTCTCGCCGGATCTCCCAGCCGGTCCCCGCCGCAAAAGCGTCGGCGTCGATGTCGAGCGTGTCAAGGATCATCGGCTCAGCGTGGCAGGTCGGAACCACGCCGCCCGATCCGGACAGACGGAGCGGCCCGGAGGACCTCGCACTCGAGCGGTCGAGAGCTGTCACCGGTGACGCGAGCAAAGTCATGGTCGCGGTCTCTTCGAGACGTACCGGCTGCGAGCAGATTCAGTGCCGGTCGAACACCAGGCGGGCGGCGGCGACGTCTTCGAGAGCGAAACCGGCGCTCTTGAACAGCGTGATCTCGTCGTCGCTGGTTCGTCCGGGGTGGATACCGCCGACGAGTTCGGCGAGATCGGCTTCGATGGCGTCGAGCGTGATGATGCCGTCGTCGAGCGGCTGTGCGAGGTCGCCCGCGACGACGCCGTCGGTACGCGTGTCGACGAAGATCGTCGCGCGTCGCACGACGTCGTCATCGGATTCGCGCATCTCCGGAGTGAACGAGCCGATGAGGTCGACGTGGGTGCCCGGCTGAACGAGCACTCCCTTGATCAGAGGCGTCGAGGTTCCTGTGACGCAAGTGATCACGTCGGCTGACCGCACGGCCGCGTCGAGGTCGTCGGTGGCCCGCGCTACCGCTCCGTCCTTCGCCAGGCCGTCGGCCACTTCGCGAGCCGCCTCGGAGTTGCGACCCCAGACCTGGATCAGGTCGTAGTCATGCACGGCGCGGTGTGCGCGGGCGACCATCGGAGACAGTGCTCCCGTTCCGACGACGAGGAGCCGGGCAGCGTCGTGGCGAACCAGGCGCTTTGCCGCGACGGCCGATGCTGCAGCGGTCCGACGGGTCGTGAGCACGCTGCCGTCGCAGGCACCGAGCAGGATGCCGTTCGAAGCGCTGAACAACAGCACACCTGCGTTGACTGTCGCCAGACCGACTCGTCCGTTGTCTGGGAAGAACGTCACAGCCTTGACCGCGATGACATCACCCATGACCCAGCCAGGTTTCAACAGCAACGACGCGTCTGCTCCCGCGGGAACCGGCACGCTGTGGACCGTTCGATCCGGTGCGTCACCGCCCGGCTCGACGACGATCCGTTCGATTGCATCGATGAGCGAGGCCCACGGCAATCGCCGGCCGACCTCGTCGGCATCAAAGAACTGGAGTTCGTTCGCCGGCACCGGTCAGTCCGAAGCGGGCCAGGTATCGCTGAGGCGGTATCCCGACGGCCATGGATCACCGGGATCGAGGGTGTGCTCGTGCGTTCCTGTGATCCAGGCCGTACCCGACACGGTCGGCACGATCGCCGACCGTTCCCCGACCGACGTCGTCGCAGACACCGTCCCGATGAACGTCGAGTCGATGATCGACCGCATCACGAGTCGGTCGCCGACGCCGAGTCGTCCGCGGGCGACGAGAACAGCGAGCCGAGCTGACACGCCAGTCCCTGTCGGCGACCGGTCCAATTTCCCAGGATCGATGACGGTCGTGCTCCGCATCGTGGCGTCGCCATCGACGATGTCGAGGGGACCCGCGATCTGGCAGAACGAGATGTGATTCCAGTCGAGGCCACCATCGATGCCGGGATGCGAGAAGCCCAACTGCTCGTTCGCAGCGGAGGTGATCTGCTGACCGATCCGGGCAATATCGGCCGCTTCGCTCGGCTCGACCGCGAACCCGAGATCGGCCGCATCAACAAGCACGAAGCTGTCGCCGCCGAATGCCGTGTCGACTCGCAGCGATCCCACCCTCTCGACTTCGATCATTGCGTCGAGCCGGTCGGCAAACGATGCAACATTGGTGAAGGTCACCTGCTCGACCTTGCCGTTGCGACACGTCGCCTCGACCCTCACGAGACCCGCCGGTGCCTCGAGCACCAACGATGTCGTGGGTTCGATCATCTCGACGATGCCGGTCTCGAGCACAACCGTGGCGACACACATCGAGTTCGAACCGGACATCGGTGGGGTGTGCACCGGTTCCATGATGATGAATCCGACGTCCGCACCCGGCGTGATCGCCGGAACCAGCAGATTGACGTGTCGGAACACTCCGCCGCGCGGTTCATTGAGCATGAAACTCCGAAGCTGGCCGTCTTCCGCGATCCATCGAGACTGTTCCCAGATCGTGCCGCCCGGGGGCGGATCGACCCCACCGACGATCACATCGCCTACCTCTCCTCCCGCATGACAGCTCACCGTCTGCACAACACTGCCTGGGCCCATCGACGCACCCTATTGCTCGAGCCTCTCATCGTCAGGAGAGTCCTGCGAGCGGCGGCGTCATTCTTTGCATGACCATCGGCTGAGCTGTCTCACTCGCTGATTTCACAGCTCTGACCCGGGATAGCTTGGCCGATATGGAGACACAGACCTATGCCGATCGCGTGATCCGGCAGCGGGACGACATCCCGGGGATCTACGGGGAGGTCGACTTCGCGATCGTGCCGGAACGCCTCGACAGTGAAGCCACCGTGGACGACGCGCGGTTCGCCAACGTCAAGGAGGCCGTCGGTCGCGTGTTCGACAATCCGGCGCTGATGCAGACCGCGCGCGACTACACGATGACCGGCGACCGGGTGGCCGACGCGTATGCGGCACTGATTCCCGAACTCAGCTTTCGAACGCTCGTCGACATGCTCGACGCGGCCTGCGAACGCGGGATCGACAACGTCGAGAACCCGCCGGCCGAACTCGTCGATTTCATCGGGGCGATGGAGGACACGCCGGACTGGGTCGACATGGGCCTCGTCGAAAAGGGGGCGCGGGCGGAACGGGTCCCGATGGCCACCGGCACGCCGTTCGCGATCCGAGGGGCGTTCCTCGCCACGTTCCTCAACAAGTACGCGGCGCTGCCGATGACGATGACCGGCACGTTGTCGGACGAGGCCGCCGCCAAGCGGGTATTCGAGACGGCGAGCTTCTTCACTGCGACGACGATGCCCGGAGCGCTCGACCGGAACGGCAAGGGGTTCCAGGCGGCGGCGAAGGTACGCCTGATGCACTCGATGGTGCGTTTCCACCTGTTGAATTCGGGACAATGGGATGTCGCCACCTACGGCATCCCGATTCCGCAGGTCGATCAGATGCCGGCGGGCACGATCGGGATCTTCCTGATGTCGGCTCGGCTGCTGAAGAAGGGCCAGACGGAGTTCACCGACGCCCAGAAGGCGGCGGTGGAACTCGCCCGCTATCGCTGTTTCCTGCTCGGCCTGCCGCAGGACTTGCTCGCGGAGACGCCGCAGGAGATCGTCGATCTGTTGATCGCCCGCCACATCACGCTGCGGGAGGCCTACGACGACGAGACGTGTGGCGCGCTGGTGCGGGGCACGATGGACGCTGACCTGTTCGACCGAACGACGATCAAGGGATGGGTGCACAGCTGGCTCGAGAACGGGTTCTCCCGGTTCGTGTTGATCAACAGTTTCCTGAGCGGCGACTCGGAGCGGGCCGAGTCGATCGGCATCACGTTCGGCCGTCGGGACAAGGTCGCGGCGGGGGCGGCGATGGCGGTCGTGGTGGGCAAGACCGCGTTCTACAATCTTGGACTCCGGATGCCGCTCGTGTCGGGCTACGTCGACCGGCGGCTCAACACTCGCTTGGCCCGGCTGCTCGATCTCTACGGGCACGCCGACTTCGTCACCGATGCCGACCAGTACAAGGTGCATACCTCGGC
Source organism: Acidimicrobiia bacterium (assembly GCA_033791105.1). Lineage (GTDB taxonomy): Bacteria > Actinomycetota > Acidimicrobiia > Acidimicrobiales > Ilumatobacteraceae > JASJHI01. Next base: position 5,867 of record JASJHI010000098.1, read on the forward strand.
GTAGCCAGCGTCCGGTTGGCGTGCCCCGTACGGACACTCGTGACGAGCGGGACCACGGGACGGGGGCCGAGCGTGACCACAGCCCGGGACGGGTCGGGGTCCGCCGTAGTCTGTCGTCATGTCGGGGGATCGGCCGTCGGGAACGGTGACCTTCTTGTTCAGCGACATCGAGGGCTCGACGCGTCGGTGGGATGAGCACGGTTCCCAGATGAAGGATGCCCTCGCGACCCACGACCGGATCCTCCGATCAGCGATCGAGAGTGAGGCTGGGTACGTCTTCTCCACACAGGGCGACGCCTTCGCAGCTGCGTTCCACTCTGCTGGCGCGGCGGCGCGGTGTGCGATCGCTATCCAGTCGGCGCTCGACGCGAACGAGTGGCCCGCGGACACGCCGATCAACGTTCGGATCGGTCTCCACGTTGGCGAGGCGCAGGAGCGCGACGGCGACTATTTCGGCCCGGCGGTCAACCGGACCGCTCGCATCATGAGCGCCGGGCACGGCGGGCAGACCTTGACCTCTGACGTCGTGCGCTCCCTGATTCCACAATTGGACGCGGTCGATCTCGGCCGGCATCGCCTGAAGGATCTCGCGACCCCCGAGCACATCTGGCAGGTGAATGTTTCCGGAATGCGAGCGGACTTCCCGGCCCTGCGGTCGGTGGACGCCACCATCAACAACCTCCCGGTGCAGCGCACCGAGTTGTTGGGGCGGGTCGAGGAGACCGCGGCGGTCGCGGATCTGCTCGCGGACCACCGACTGGTCACCCTGACCGGGTTCGGTGGCACCGGCAAGACGCGACTTGCGGTGGCGGTTGCCGCGGAGGTCGCGCACCGTTATCCGCGCGGTGTGTTCTTCGTCGATCTGGCACCGCTGACCGACGGCGGCCGTGTCGGTGTCGCTGCGGCGGAGGCGGCCGGGATGGCGGCGGAGAGTCTCTCTGGCGACGGCACGATCCTGGAACGTGCCGCGCGGGCGATGGCGGGCCAGAACCTGCTGCTCGTGCTGGACAACTGTGAGCATCTCATCGACGACGTCGTGGAATACCTCGATCACCTCCTCGACCTCGCCGGGACACCGACGGTTCTGGCCACGAGCCGGGAGGCGCTCGAGATCGACGGTGAGTATCAGTTCCGTGTCCGTCCGTTCGCCGTGGACGACCTGGACGTGTCCAGCGTGGCGGTCGAGTTGTTCATCCAGCGAGCTGCCGCTGTCGGATGCGATGTGCGGCCAGATGACCGGGCCGTGCAGTCGATCTGCCGCCAACTCGATGGGCTCCCGCTCGCGATCGAGCTGGCGGCGGCGCGCACTGCCATGTTGAGCCCAGAAGAACTCGCGGTACGTCTCACGGGCCAGCTCGAGATCCTGTCGAGCCGGCGACGTCAGCGTGGCCGGCATCGCAGCCTCGAAGCAGTGTTGGAGTGGAGCTGGAATCTCCTCGACGCGGGCGCAGGTGAGCTCTTGGTCCAGCTCGGCAGGTTCACCGTAGGGTGTACACTGGTCGCCGCCGAAGCGGTGTGCGACGACCCGGCGACGGTAGCCGAGCGACTCCAGACGCTCGTGTCGTGTTCGCTGGTCGAGCCCGCCGAAGGGTCCGCGGGAACGCGGTTCAGGATGCTCGAACCCTGCGGCAGTTCAGCCTGACTCACCTCGCTCGGGGCTCCGACGCCGACCGACTCAAGGCTCGGCACCTCGACTGGTTGCTCGAGTCGGCCTCGGCCAGGACGTATGGCGAGCAGTGCACCTCGTCGGACTGGGCGGCCACGGTGAACGCCGACCTGGACAATTGGCTCGCCGCCGTCGACTTCGCGATGTCGGTCGGCGAACCGGCGGTCGCCGGAGATCTGATCGGCGCCGCCGCCGCGGCCTGCTTCGACGGGTTCCGAGCCGGTGAAGTCGACCTCGTGCTGAACTCAGTCTTCGCATCGGTCGAACGGCCCGCGGCGCGCCTGTTGATCACTGGGGCCTTCAACGACATCTCCACCGGAAATCATGTCCGACTCGTCGAACGCACGCGGGCCGCGCTCCAGACCGGCATCGAGGACAAAGACAGGCCGTGTGAGGCACTGGCCCGGATCTACGTCGCCTACTCGACGGCCACCATCGACCCGACCGCCGCCTGTCACAGCAGCGAACTCGCCGTCACCGGCGCCGAGCAAACCGGCGACGACGACCTCCTCGCATTGGCGTTGGCCTGGGCAGGCGCGGTGTCCTTCATCGCCGACGAGAGGGAGACCGCACTCGATCAACTGCACCGCTCGATCGAACTCACCAGCGGCCGCGACTCGCTTGCCGCAATGCACGCACACATGGGTTTGTACTTCGTGGCGCTCGAGTCCGACGCACAGGACCCGGCATCACACCTGAGTGCCGTTGTCGACCAGACGCACGCGCCGGGGCACGCCATGAGCGCGAGCGTCTTCTGGGCGTTTCTCGATGCGCGCTCCGGCGACGTCGACGCGGTGGAGCGAGTGCTCGACCAGGCAGTCCGATACTTCAGGGACCATGGGGTCGCGAACTCAGTCGCTGACGCAACCCTCGCCGCTGCCGAGACGCTGCAGCAAGGCGGAGACAACGCCGGCGCGGGCCGCGTGATGGCGGCGCTGCACCGCCAGGCCTTCACGACGCCGTTCGTCTACCACCGCTACCGCAAGCTGCGCGACATGGTCCCCGAACGCGATCGACCGCCCCACCGACTCGACCCGGGGCAGGTCTACGACATCGCCCGCCAAGGCCTGGAATCACTCCGCGGCTGAGAGCGTCTCACCGATCAGGGCGTCGGACGCGCCGATCTTGGCGACCTGTAGGCCACCGTGTCGCCAGCAGCGCGCCTGCCAATGACGCCGTCTCGGATGGTGTTGGTGCCCGAAACCGTGCCGTGGCTGGTCAGGCAGCGTTCCCGTACTCGTTGATGAGACCGTCGCATCGGGTCGATCTGAGGACACGGGCTGCGATTGGCTCACAGCGTTGAGCGGGTGGTGCAGTGCCGGGGGTTGTTGCTGGAGGGAGCGATGTGGCTGGTGGGTGTCGACCACGAGGCTGCCGGTTCCAGGTGGATGGTGCGCAGCGGATGGCAGTGAGCAACACCGCGTTGCGTGACCGAGCGTCTCGGATGCGGAAACCGCAATCGGACGGTTCCTGGCCTACGACGCGGGTCCGGTTGGGGCGCCGAGAGGTGTCTCGGTTGAGGATGGCGGATCCCCAACCGGGCGCTCCAGCGGCAGTCGACGGGCTCGGACGACCGTGGCCATGGAGGACCGTCGACGAGCCGGTTCCCAACGTGGAGTGCCCGTCTCGAGGCGCAAGAACGTAGTGGTTGTCATCGGCCCGCGCCAACGCTGAGGAGCCGGCCGGGGAGCGTGACGATGGCTCGCAGGATGTCGAGGACTCCTGCGATGGAGATTCCGACGATTCGGAATGGCAGCAGAAGTAGCAGGACGATCGGGTAGGCGATCAAGGCGAGCAGCGCCAGCGGCCAGGAGATCACCGCGAGGATGAGCCAGAGGATGAGCCAGAGGATGAAAGTCATTGGTCGGTTCGTTTCTCGTAGCGATTGTGGTCGTAAGACGTCGGTGCTTGTTCGTGTCCTGCCGCCTCGGAGAGGTCGTGCTGTCGCGCATTGGGCTTCCAGGACCTGCTGATGTCTTACTCGCAACGTACGCCTCGCTGAGGTGACCCGCAGCCGGGCCCACCCCCGAATTGAACCGGGGGATAACCCCACCGGCCCGGGCCCGCGAAGGGCGAGTCGCGTAGCCGCGTTCAGGGGTCACAGCTGCCGGACCGTCCTCATCGATGGATCCGCCCTCGCAACGCGGGCGGCCGACGAACTGCGACCGCGTCGGAGGTTCCGCTACGACGCTGATCCTTGCGCGTTCTCATCCGGCGCTCCACCGAACCCATCCGGACACCTCGATCGCAATGGAGTCGACTCCGGCACGCTCAGCGCCTGAGCGTTCGATTGGGATCGTCGTGCGGACGCTCGTGACGAGCGGGGCCACGGGGCCGTCCCGAGCGTGATCATGAGCAGGGTGAGGTGCTACTTGCCCGCGACAGTTCGCGTGATACGTGGGTGATCCTCGGAGCTGGG
>JASJHI010000099.1:0-8086 GCA_033791105.1 Acidimicrobiia bacterium
GGATCTCGGTCCGACCCATCGGCCGACCCGAGTCGGGTCGGCCACGTTGCGGGCAGCTGCGACGCTCGGTCCATGGGGAGCCTTCCTTGCATCCAGACACGCCAACTGCCCAGCTGACACTCTCGAACAGGTCGCCGCGTCCTCCGACTGGCGACTGCGTAGCGGCATCCTCGACAACCCGTGCGCCGAGGACGCATTCATCGCCCGCGCCGCCGATCTCGAACCGATGGACGAGACGGCGATGTCAACTGGAGTCGACCAGCTGCGCGTCCTCGCCGACCGGAGCGCATCCGTCGCCGCCCTCGCTGCACTGGTCGACCACCCGCGGCCGGCGGTACGACTGGCACTCGCGCGGCACCCGTCGCTGGCCGGCCCGATCGTGGGCCGACTCGCCGCCGACGGTTCCCCGGACATCAGGCGCATCGCGGCACGCCACCCGAGGATCGACCCGGCCGACGTCGAACTGTTGGTCCGCGCCGGTTCCACCCCAGACCTGATGCGCCTGGCCGATCCGGACCCGCATCTGCCAGAGGCGGAGCTCGACCGCCTCGCGTCCGGAGGCCGCTGGGCGAGGCAACTCGCGGTGCGCCACCCGGCGACGCCGACCGCAACGCTCGCCCGCCTGATGTGCGACGAGGACGGCAAGCTGCGCGAGTGGGCGGCGGCGCACCCCGCGGCGCCCCGAGATGTCATCGCGGAGATCCGGCGAGCCGGAGGTGCCGCCGACTTCCAGGGCATCGCCGAGCCGGATCCGGAGGTTCCGATCGATGTACTCCGAAGGGTCGCGGCGCTGGGGCCCTGGGGCGCCATGATCGTGTCCTGGCATCCGAATGCGCCCGCCGAACTGTCCGGTTCCCGCTGAAGCCTCGACCACCTCGCGGTCAGCGGGAGCAGACCCCGCCTGCCGACGGCATCACTGTCACACCCCCGAGTCAAGGTGGGCGGCATGGCAACCGCCGCGATCACCAAGTCCAGTCCCAGGGCCGTCTTCGAGTGTGCCGACTGCGGGTCGCGGCACCCCAAGTGGGCCGGCCAATGCACATCGTGCGGAGAATGGAACACACTCGTCGAGGCGCACGACCGGCCACTGCGTCCCGCTGCGCCCTCGACGCGACCTGGGCCGCGGCCGATCTCCGAGGTCGAGCAACACGCGGCACGCTCCACACCGACCGGCATCGACGAACTCGATCGCGTGCTGGGTGGCGGGCTGGTGCCGGGTTCGGTCACGCTGCTCGGCGGCGAACCGGGCATCGGTAAGAGCACGCTGCTCCTCCAACTGCTGGCGGCGAGCGGCACACCAACGCTGTACGTCAGCGCCGAGGAGAGCGCTCAGCAGGTCCGGCGGCGCGCCGAACGGCTCGGCGCGATGACTCCCACGCTGTGGCTGCACGCCGAGACCTCGTTGCCCCACATCCTCGACGCGATCAGCGAGATGCAGCCGTCGCTCGTGGTGGTCGACTCGATCCAGACGGTCGGCGACCCGGCCTCGTCGTCGCCGCCCGGCAGCGTCGGCCAGGTCCGTGGCTGCGCGAACCGACTCGTCGCCTTGGCGAAGGAGCGCTCCATCGCCACGGTGCTCGTCGGGCACGTCACCAAGGATGGCGGCCTCGCCGGCCCGCGTACCCTCGAGCACCTCGTCGACACGGTGCTCCAGTTCGAGGGCGATCGCCATCACGCACTGCGTCTCTTGCGCGCGTCCAAGCACCGCTTCGGGCCGACCAACGAGCTCGGACTGTTCGAGATGGGCGACTCCGGTCTGCACGGTGTTCCCGATCCCTCCTCGATGTTCCTCGCCGATCGACGCACCGGCATCGCCGGATCGGCGGTGGTGCCCTCGATGGAGGGCCAGCGGCCGATCGTGGTCGAGGTGCAGGCGCTCGCCACGCCAGGTGTTCCCGGCGTTCCCTCGCGGCGCAGCGCCCAGGGTCTCGACGGAGGTCGCCTGTCGATGCTCGCCGCGGTACTCGGTCGGCGACGACTCACCGAAGTCGGCGAGCACGACATCTATGCCTCCACCGCCGGCGGCGCCAAGCTGCGCGAGCCCGGACTCGATCTCGGCGTCTGCCTCGCCATCATGAGCGCGGTCACCGATCGGCCGTTGCCCGCCGACCTCGCGGTCTTCGGCGAGGTCGGCCTCGGTGGCGAACTCCGACAGGTGGGCCAGGCAGCCCGACGCGTCACCGAGGCTCGCCGCCTCGGGTTCCGCCGTGTGATCGTCCCGGCGAAGTCACCCGAGGTCGACGCCGAGATCACCGTGCTGCGGGCAGGCACCCTCGCCGAGGCCACCGCGGCCGCCGGGTTGGGAGGCGCAACCGGACACAGCATGTAGTACCTGTGCGCGCTCATGATCGCATCGATCCATCGCGGCAGAACGGGTACGGTGCCATGTCATGGACGGCATCCATGACATGGGGGGGATGCACGGCTTCGGTCCGGTCGTCACCGACGACGGTGAGTCGACTCACCACGAGCCGTGGGAGGTTCGTGCCCAGGTGATCACACTCCTCGCCGCCGGCCTGTCGATGCGTGCCGCGATCGAGGCGCTCGACCCCGCCACCTATCTCTCATCGAGCTACTACGAGCGGTGGCTACGCGCCGGAGAAGCCGGCTTCGTCGGCCGCGGGATCGTGTCCGAGGGCGATCTCGCCCGCTGGCGAGACGTGTTCGAACACGATGCACTCGCCCAACCGCCGATCTCGAGCAGTCCAGAGCTGGTCGCGATGGTGGCCGGCTTGGGCCCAGCACACTTCGAACCGGCCACCGACGCGAGGCACTCTGCCGGCGATCGCGTTGCCGTTCGGCGGATGCGCCCTCCAATTCATCATCGGTGTCCGCGGTACGTTCGTGGCGCAACCGGCACGGTCGAGCGCGTGGTCGGCGGCGACATCGTGCCGGCACCACCCGGCAGCGACCGGGTCGTCGAACCGATCTACACGATCGAGTTCTCCGCGTCGGAATTGTTCGGCGAGGCCGACCACGAACAAGGGAGTCACACGGTGCTGATCGACCTGTTCGAGCGATATCTGGAGCCTGCGCCGTGAGTGGCGGCGCGACCGCGGCCGGCGGCGAACCCGATCAGAAACAGGATCACGGGAACGATCACGGGCATTCGCACTACGACAGCCCGGCGTCGCGGCGACCGCGGTCGAAGATGGAGCTGCGGACGATGGCGCTCGAGGCGGCACTGGTCGACAACGATGTCGTCTCGACGGACGCGATCGACGAGTTCGTCGACTATCTCGAACACCGCATCGGCCCGCATCATGGCGCCCGCGTCGTGGCGAAGGCCTGGACCGATCCGGCCTTTCGTGAGCGCTTGCTCGACGATGGCACCGCGGCGATCGCCGAACTCGGTATCTCGGGTCCCGAGGGCAACGTCCGTGTCGTCGCCAACACGCCAGAGGTGCACAACATGGTGGTCTGCACGCTCTGCTCGTGTTACCCCTGGCCGCTCCTCGGCCTGCCGCCGATCTGGTACAAGAGTTTCGCCTACCGTTCTCGGGCCGTGGCCGAGCCGCGGGCGGTGCTGCACGAGTTCGGTGTCGACCTCGATTCCGATCTGGCGATCCGCGTGTGGGACTCGAGCGCCGAGGTGCGCTACCTCGTCCTTCCCGAACGGCCGCCCGGCACGGACGCTCTCGGAGAGGACGAACTTGCCGCGCTGGTCACCCGCGACTCGATGATCGGTACAGGGCTCGTCGCAGTCAGCGCCTGACCGCGCGTCACGCGTGCACGAAGCGCGTCGCCGACCGATCGACCGGGTCGGCGGCAAGATCGAGGTACTCGCGGCGCAGATGGTCCCACAGCTCGAGCCGTGAGTGATCGGGCTCGTCGAGCATCCGCTCCTCGTCATCGAGAAATGGGCTCGGGAGCAGCACTGTCAACTGTTGGTCGCCCGCACCGTTGTACATCCGCACCATCCAGGCGCACGGTGAGCCTTCCGCCCAGAGCCGTTGCAGCTCGAGGTGAGCGCAACGACGACGCCGGGCGAGGTCGTCACTCACCGGGTTGCCCGGCATCCCCCGATGCTCACCGATGCACAGATGCACGTGCCAGCCCTCGAAACCGATCGTGAGGTAGCCGTCGAGCATCGAGAGCCGCGGTCGATGCGGGGCACGCAGCTCATAGACCGCACCTTCGATCACGGGACCGAACCGGATCTCGGCCCAGTGGTTCTCGAACAGGTCGGTCAGCAGTGACAGGACCACCTCGGCGGTCGGCTCGATCGGGAAGACCTCGAGATCGCTGCCGTCAACAGCTGTGCGGTAGGACGCGGCACGCATGCGCTCAGTGATCAGTTGCTCGTCCGATGCCGGTGTCGCCGCGAGCGAGAACCGCTCGAGCGCCGCCACCCAGCTCTCGAAGTACGGGCGGTCCGGGTGCGCTTCGATCGCCGCGAAAAGCTCGGCGCGGAAGTCGTCCCAGCTCGAGCCCGTCGAACGAACCGCCTCGACGGCGAGTGCCACGGCTCGTGCCTGCCAGGGTTCGGTGTACGGCTCGTCGACGAGCGATTCAGCCGCCGCGCGATCGACGGCACCATGCATTGCGGGTCGAGTGGTCATCGCCGTCATCATCGCGTGCCGCATACCCCCGGCGGACACCGCGGCCCATCCCCTATCATCGGAACATGGAGTCCCGATACAGCGGCGCGACCGAGGACATGCGCGATGCGCTCGCGAGGGTCGCTCCCGGCACGCCGCTGCGCGATGGAATCGACAGGGTCGTCCGCTCGAAGGCTGGCGCGCTGCTCGTCCTGTGTGACGAACCCGAGGTGCTGTCGATCTGTTCCGGAGGCTTCCTGGTCGACGCGCCATACAGCCCGCAGCGGCTGTCGGAGCTGGCCAAGATGGACGGCGCGATCATCATCTCCACCGACGGAAGTCGAATCGCCCGCGCCAACGTCCACCTCGTCCCCGACCCCACCGTGCCGACGAGTGAGACCGGCACCAGGCACCGTACGGCCGAGCGTGTCGCACGCTCGCTGCAGACGGTCCCCGTGATCTCGGCGAGCGAGGAGATGGGCGTGATCAACGTCTACAACGGTGGCGGCAAGCGACAACTCCAGGAGGTCGGCCAGCTCCTCGAACGCGCCAACCAGGCACTGCAGACGCTCGAGCGGTACAAGGCGCGCCTCGACGATGCGATCGCCAACCTCACCGCTGTCGAGATCGAGGACGTCGCCAGCCTCCGCGATGTCGTGGCCGTGGTGCAGCGCGGCGAGATGGTGCACCGCATCGCCGACGAAATCGAGACGATGATCATCGAACTCGGCGTCGACGCTCGGCTGCTGCGCATGCAGCTCGACGAGTTGTACGTAGAGATCGACGACGAGCTCGACCTCGTGGTCGAGGACTACCTACCCCCCGGACGCTCCCCGAAGATGACACTGACCGAGATGTCCAAGTTGGCCGACGACGAGATCCGGAATCTCCGCCTCGTTGCGTCGACGCTCCACCCCGACGGCGACAGCGACGACCTCGAGCAGGAGGTCGCGCCGAAAGGCCTCCGCATCCTGCATCGTGTGAGCCGACTTCCCAAGCCGACCGCGGCACGGATCGCCGACCACTTCGGCGGGTTGGCCAAACTCCAGCGCGCAACCCTCGCCGATCTCACCGCGGTCGACGACGTCGACGACCTCACCGCCCGGTCGATCCGCGAGACGCTCGCCCGGGTCACCGAGTCGACCATCCTCGACCAATACTCCTGACGCCCTCCTGCCCCCTCCCCCGAAATCTGCCGCCATTTTCCCGCTCAGCGGGAAAATCCGCACAAGTTTCGGGTCAGGGTGAGGTGTTGGCGGTCAGGGTGCGGTGATGGTTGTCGGGTTGGGGTCTGCGATGGTGGGGAGGATGGCATCCCACACCGACTGATCGTCGAAGCCAAGTGCCCAGAGCGAGACACCGTCGAGGTGGTACTCGCGGGCGAGATCCATGCGCAGTCTGATCCCGTCGGCGTCGACGTGATGGACTCGCCTGGTCTGGACACACGTGAACTCGCCCTCGGCGACCTCGAGTTCGTACTCGAACACCCACTCGCCGGTCTCTTCGTCGAACACCGGCGTCGCTGATCGTGTCGCGATCAGCTCGTCGACCGAGCGGATCGTCACGCTGGTGCGACCTGGCGCCGACTCCGGGCAGTCACCGGACACGGACACGACCCAGTTGCGTCCGTAGGCAGGCAGTCCGAGTACGAGTTTCTCGGGCGATTCGGTGGCTTCGATGGCACCCTCGATCGCCGACTCGACGAAGTCGAGCGGGGCGATCGGGCCGGCCTCACCGACCGAGAAGTCGTAGGCCATGATGCGGATCCGGTCGACGTGCGGGGCGATCGCGCCGTAGTCGTACACCCAGAAGCCGCTCGCCGACGTTCGTTCCGCGTCGTAGACCGGCGGGATGCTCACCGTCAGTGTGCGGTCATCGGCATGAAGGCCGGCGGCCAGTTCGTCGACGAATGCGACCCAGTTCGGACGCGTCGCCGCCCAGCTCGAACGTCCGTCGGCGAATGCGAACTGTTCGTAGTCGATGTCGAGGCCGTCGTAGTCGCCCTCTGCGGCAAACGCGAGCAGCGTGGCAATATGATTTTCCCGCCGGTCAGGGTCGGAAAGGATCGCGGCCATCTCACCGGCTGCGGTTGCGTCGACGATCGACGGGATCAGCTTGGCATCCGACGCCCGGACCGCTGCCAGGAAGTCGGTGGCCGACGCGTCGGGCGTGTGCTCCGCGGCGACGATCTCCATCTCGCCGATCGCGTCGAACCAGAACGGCGACACCTCCCGGAGCAGCGGCAGGCGCGACTCCAGTTCGGGAACGGACGAGTCGAGCGTCCAATACGGCGCCCACGCGTCGAGCGGGATGTCCGGCCGCGGTGGTGGGCGGTCGTCGTCAGCGGTGAGTACGAGTCCCGCGCCGAGGATGGCGGCCACCACCGCGAGGCCGGCGCCGATCTTCAGCCAGCGACCGAGACCAGCCGACGAACCGTCGTCGGCGTCGCGGTCACCGTCAGCGTCGCGGTCACCGTCAGCGGCGCGGTCAGGCGACAAGCGCCTCGAGCTCCTTCACGCCGATGCCGTCCAGCGACTCGATGATCGTGAGGCCCGGCGATTCCTCGAGGGCGACGACATGCGGCACGCCGATCGTCCGACAACCGGCGCGGAGAGCCGAGGCGACGCCGGTCGGTGAGTCCTCGATCGCGATGCAGGATTCCGGTCTCACGCCCAGGTCGGCGGCGGCCTTCAGGTACGGCTCGGGGTCGGGCTTGCCGCGCGCCACAGCATCGCCAGTGACAACGGTCCGGAACGATCCGGCAGGTGCCGCCTCGACGACCGCGTCGGCGAACCGGCGCCACGACATGGTCACGAGTGCGGTCGGAATCGCCGCACTCACGCACTCGGCGAGCAGTTCGGCGGCACCGGGACGCCACGGTACGTGCGAGCGGATACGGCCGATGACCCCATCGAGCAGGTGCTCGACGATCTCGATCGGCTCGAGCTGCACCCCGCCTCGCTCACGCAACACCATGGCTGCGTCGACCAGGTCGAAGCCGACGATCGAGTGCGCATCGGCAGACGACCACGAACCGCCATGCTCGTCCACGAGCGCGCCCTCGCACTCGATCCAGAACGGCTCGGTGTCGACGAGCGTTCCATCCATGTCCCACAGCACGGCCGCCGGTCTCGTCACCGGCGCAGTCTGCCAGCCGACTCCAAGACTTCGCGGTCGACAGGGGCGCGGGGATCTGGTGCGAGCGTTGGTTCAGCGACGGAAGACCGTGATCTTGTCCTCGCCGATCCGTTCCCGTTTCTCGGGATCGTCGATGCCGAGACCTTCCTCGGGAGCGAGGCACAACACGCCGAGCTTGCCCTCGGCCTCGTTGTGGTGCACCGCGAGTGCAGCCTCACCCACGTGGTCGAGTGGGTACGTCGCTGTCAGCATCGGCTGGATTCGGCCCTGATCGAGCAGCTTGTTCGCCGCCCAGGCTTCGGCGTAGTTGGCGAAGTGCGACGCGAGCAATCGCTTGAGTTTCATCCAGAAGTGGCGGTTGTCGAACTCGACCATGTAGCCGGACGTAGCGGCACACGTGACCACCG
>JASJHI010000100.1:0-10599 GCA_033791105.1 Acidimicrobiia bacterium
AGCGATTCATCGAGGCGTATTTCTCGAGCTACCCAGGATTCTACGAGACTTCCGATGCCGGGTACATCGACGAGGACGGCTATGTCCACGTGATGGCACGCACCGACGACATCATCAACGTCGCAGGCCACCGGCTCTCGACGGGAGCGCTCGAGGAGGTCTTGGCGGCCCACCCCGACGTCGCCGAGTGCGCGGTGGTTGGGGTCGCCGACTCGCTCAAGGGTCAGTTGCCCGTCGGGTTCCTCGTGCTCCAGGTGGGAGCGGATCACGCCGACGACGAGATCGTCCGCGACTGCGTCGCGGCAGTTCGCGAGCAGATCGGCCCCGTGGCGGCCTTCAAGTCGGCGGTGGTTGTCGAGCGCCTCCCGAAGACCAGGTCGGGCAAGATCCTTCGCGGCACGATCGCGCGAATCGCCGACGACGAGTCCTGGAGCATGCCCGCCACCGTCGACGACCCGATCATCTTCGACGAGATCACCTCGGCGCTCGTGACGATCGGCTATCCGCGGTAGTGGCCTGATGCGCTCGTCGTCGCTGTCGGCGCGCGACGTCCTATTCTGCCCCATGTGCCGCGCACTCCGCTGGGAAGTCTGTTGCGTCAGCTGCACGCAGAGACCACCTTCTCTCGGCGCACCGGCATCCCGGCGATCGAGATCCATCGACGCCGCAGCGAGATGTCGCGCCGTCGGTTTCTCGCCGCGTCGATCGGTGCCGGCGCGGCGACCTTGCTGACGGCGAGCGGCTGCTCGTCCTCATCCTCATCCACCTCATCACCGAGCGCGGGCGCGGCGTCTTCCTTGCGCGTGACGGTGGTCGGTTCGGGGCTCGCCGGACTCGTCGCGGCCTACCGCCTGAGCCAGGCAGGAGCCGCCGTCACGGTCCATGAGTCCGCCCGTCGAGTCGGTGGCCGCACGCGGACGGTGCGTGGATTCTTCGACGACGATCGCACCGCCGAGTCCGGCGGCGAGTTCGTCAACAGCGACCACGACGCGCTGCGATCCCTCGTGCGTGAGCTCGGGCTCGGTCTCGAGGACACGTGGGACGGTTATCCCGCTGGAACTGGGCCGGTGTCGTCGTTCGACGGCATGCCGTATCGAGCTATCGATGTCGTGGGGGATTGGTCGGCGGTCGCGCCTGCCGTACAGCGTGACTACGCCGCCGCAGGAACCGACATCCGCTGGGATCACCACGACGAGGCAGCGGTCGCCCTCGACCGAATGACACTGGCGGAGTGGATCGACGTCAACGTTCCTGGTGGCCGACCGTCGCGACTCGGAAGGTTGATCGAGGTGACCCATCTCTCCGAGTGGGGCGGGGCCGCCGAGGACCAGAGCGCGCTCAACTTCATCACCACCGTCGGGCCCGGTGCGGGCGGCAGCATGGATCTTCTCGGCGGTTCCGACGAGCGCTGGCACATCGACGGAGGCAACGATCAGGTGGCGCAACGGCTCGTGGAGCGGATCGGACCCGCGGCGGTGCAACTCGAGTCGAGTCTCGTCGCGGTCCGTCGACAGGGATCGGGCGTACGGTGCACGTTCGACCACGGAGCTTCCACGACGGACACCGAAGCCGATGGGTTGGTGCTGGCGCTGCCGTTCACCGCGCTCCGAACGGTCGACCTGGCCGCGGCGGAGCTGAGCGACCGGAAGCGCCGGGTCATCGACGAACAGCCGATGGGGACGAACGCCAAACTTCATCTGGAGTTCGCCGAGCGAGCCTGGCGCGCCGACGGCGCGGACGGTGACTCGGTGAGTGACACCGAACTCATGGTCACCTGGGAGGAGGTCATCACCGAGCCGGGGCCGACCGGTCTACTGGTGGCATTCACGGGCGGAGCGCCGGGCGCGGGCTACGACTTTCCACCAGCGCACGGGGAGGCGCCGTCGGCGATCGTCGCCGCCACCGCTTCCGACCTCGAAACGGTTTTTGGCTCTGCGACGCCGGCCGCCGCGACCGGGCGCGGCTGGCTCGACTCGTGGGTCGATGATCCACACACGGGCGGGTCGTACTCGTACTGGGCCCCAGGGCAGTACACGGACTTGCGCGGCGCGGGAGGCACGGCGGAAGGACCGATTCACTTCTGCGGCGAGCACACGTCGCTCCAACACCAGGGATTCATGAACGGTGCAGTCGAGACAGGTGAGCGCGCCGCGGCTGAGATCCTCGACCGATAGAGCCGAATCGGTTCTTGATGTCGGCGATGCCCGCCGACATCGCATCACTCGAGATTGTCGGGCTCAGCGCGGGAGGATCACTCCGGCTGCGACGCGGTCCCACGCGGTGCCTCGCACGCCGGCGTCGCGCACCTTGGCCTTCTGGATGCGCGCCGTCGACTCGGTCTTCGGAAGTGTGTCCCAGATCTCGACGTACCGTGGGATGGCAAAGCGTGGCATCCGCGGGACCAGGAACTCGATGAGTTCTCCGGCGTCAAATGCGGTGCCCGGTATGAGGACGATCGCGATCTTCACCTCGTCCTCGCCCTCCACGGCAGGCACCGCCACCGCGGCGCTCTCGGCCACTGCTGGATGCTCGTTCACGATCGACTCGATCTCGAAGCTCGAAATGTTCTCGCCGCGTCGACGGATGTAGTCCTTGGCCCGATCCACGAAGTAGTAGTCGCCGGCATCGTCGTACGTGAACGCGTCACCCGTGTGGAACCAGCCGTTGCGCCAGGCCTCGATCGATTTGTCGGGCATGTTCCAGTAGCCGAGGTTCAACTCCCACGGCTCGCCGCGCACGATCAGTTCCCCCGGAGTACCGGGTGGAACTCGGGCGTCATGGCCGTCGACCACGCGAACCTCGACGCCGTCCCGGGCGCGGCCACAGCTGCGGTAGTTGGTGTTCGTGCACGGCTCGGCGCTGCGAATGATCGGACAGTTGATCTCGGTCATGTTGTAGGTCGTGAAGACCTCGACCCCGAAGCGTCGCGAGAAGCGGTCGACGTCCGGGATGACCGGCGCCATCACGATGGTCTCCATCGGATTGTCCGCGTCATCGGGTCGTTCTGGTTGGTCGAGGAGCATCTGCGCCAGCGGCCCGAGCACAACGCCCGCGTTGGCGTCGAATGTGCGGACATCCCGCCAGTACTCCGCGACCGAGAACGCCTCCCGGATCACACTCGCACCGCCACAGACGGCCGCGAAGTAGAAGCCGCTCTTGCCGGTGACGTGGAACACGGGGTACGGCGCGTAGAGCCGCATGCCTTCCAGCCGATCGATCGGGATGAATCCACTCTCGAGTGACGACTGGAAGTGGCCCCAGGGGACCATCACGGCCTTCGAACGTCCGGTCGTGCCGGAGGTGTAGATCAACGCAGAGATGTCCCACGGCCCCGGCTCAGGACGTTCAACGGCTTCCGCTCCGGACAGGAACTCGTCGGCGTGGACTACTTCGAACGGCAGCGGGCGCGGATCGTGGACGGGCGATCCGAAGACGACCACGTACCGGACGTGTGGGAGTTGATCGGCGATCTCGAACAGCGACCCCGCGAACCGGTCCTCGGTGAGCACCACGGCCGCTCCGGTGTTGTCGATCACGTGCCGGAGCCAATCACCCCGATAGTTGGTGTTGATCGGCGACTCGATCGCGCCGAGCCAGGCGCAGCCGACCCACGAACGGAACGCATCGAAACCGTTTGCGAACAGGGACACAACGGGTTCGCCCGGCCGCACGCCATGCGTTTCCAACGCGCTCGCCCAGCGCAGCGCGTCCTCGTAACCGTCGTCCCATGTCAGAACGGATCCGTCCACGTGTCTGAGCGCCACATCACCGCCGCGCTCGCGTGCGCGTTTCGCCACCATCTGCGGCATCAGGTCAGGGTGGTCGAAGGCCATGATCACTCAGGTATCCGGGCAAGGTCCGTGACCACCTCAGCGTTCGGCAGGTCGGTGAGGAGCGTTGGCGGGCCGACGACCTTGCAGGCGCGGCTTCCGCCGCCGAGCACGACACGATCGCACCCCATCACGCGGGCGTCGATCCAGAGCGGCAGGTTGTCGGGCAGCGCGAACGGTGTCACACCGCCGACGGTCATGCCCGTGAGCCTTCGGGTGTCGTCAGCCGACGCGAATGACGCCTTCCGAACACCGAGTCGCTTCCTCACCACCTTGTTGACATCGAGTTGGGTGTGGGCGAGCACCACACACGCGCCGTAGACGGGCGGTTCGCACTTGCCGATCACGACGATTGTGTTCGCCGACGCCTCCATCGAGTATCCGTACGCCTCGACGAAGGCTGCGGTGTCGGCCAGCGCGGGATCGCAGTCGACCACGTCGTATTCGACACCTCTCGCCGAAGCCAGCCCGGCCACCACTGTCCGCACACGCGCCTCGATCGGGTCCACGGCGCGGAATCGTAGCGACCGTCGTAGCGTGACGCGATGAGTCGACTCGCCGACCTCCAGGCCGCTGTGACGCGCACCGCATTCAGCACGCTCAACACGGTCGTCCGGCCGGCCGTGCAAGCCGGTGCCGGCAACCCGCTCCCGGTCGGCGGCGGAGCGATCGTGCTCGAGACCACCGGCCGCGTGTCCGGCGAGCCACGCCAGGTCCCGCTCGTCGCAACGCGAGTCGGTGGCCGGCTCGGCGTCAGCACGGTGCGCGGCGACTCCCAGTGGCTGCGCAACATCGAGGCCGACCCGAATGTCACCGTGTACCTCTGCGGTCAGCCCCAGGCTGCAACCGCCACGGTCCGCCGCGGTGCCTTGAACACCGTGCTCCTCGCGCTCGACTGACCCACCAGCGCTCTCGAACCGTTCACAGGACCAGTTCTGCGTGCGTATCTTCCCGCTGAGCGGGAACGTACGCACAAATTTCGGGGTGTTCGGGGTGTTCGGGGTGTTCGGGTGGTGGGGGGTCAGGGCGGGGGTTGGGTGACGGGACGGCAATCGTTGCCGCAGCCGGACGCGGAGCCCTCGAAGCCCGCCGGGGCTGGACGATGGAGTACCGCCGTCGACGGAGTGAACGTGATCAAGGAGCCGTCTACCGTCGCCTGGCCGTCGACGATCAGGCTGTAGCCGTCGGACTCGAGGGGCGGGTAACACAACGTGATCGACGACCGAGCCGCGGCATTGACCGCCGAACCGCGTCCGACCTCCATCACCAGCGCATCGCGCGACCACGTTGGAGTGACCGCCACGGTGTGTGGCCGCAGATCGTCCTTCACAGTGAGGAGATACGCCCAGCCATAGCCGTCGAGGGCGCCGGCCAGATCGGGGATCGCAACGGGGATGCTCATCCCTCGATCGTACGCCGATCACCGATTCCCGAGCGGATCGGTCGGGTTTCAGCTAAGGTTGACTGCCCACCCCCGCCCCACCTACACAAGGAGCCGATCATGGCCATCCGCCTCGGCGATACCGCCCCCGACTTCACTGCCGCGACCACGCAGGGAGAGATCAACTTCCACGAGTTCCTCGGCGACTCGTGGGGAGTGCTGTTCAGCCACCCGAAGGACTTCACCCCGGTGTGCACCACCGAACTCGGCTATGTCGCGAAGATCAAGCCCGAGTTCGACAAGCGCAACGTGAAAATCATCGGCCTGTCGGTCGACCCGGTCGACAGCCATGTCGAGTGGGAACGCGACATCGAGGAGACGCAGGGCACGGCGGTGAACTTCCCGATGATCGGCGATCCCGATCGCGCCGTCTCGACCCTCTACGACATGATCCACGAGAACGCCGACAACACACTCACCGTCCGCTCGGTGTTCGTCATCGGTCCGGACAAGAAGGTGAAGCTCACCATCACCTACCCGGCGTCGACGGGTCGCAACTTCGACGAGATCCTGCGGGTCATCGACAGCCTCCAACTCACCGCCGACCACAAGGTCGCCACACCGGTCAACTGGAGCGATGGCGAAGATGTCATCATCGTTCCGGCGCTCTCCGACGACGAGGCCAAGGCGCTCTTCCCCAATGGTTGGGATCCCGTGAAGCCCTATCTCCGCGTCACCAAGCAGCCGAACCGCTGATCAGCGGATCACAACCAGTTCTGTTCGATCCAGGCGCGTACCTCGGGCGCGACGAGGTGGAGGTGCGCACCCGGATCGGTACGGATCATCGTGGCGCTGATCGGAACCGCTGATCGATCGGGATCGACCACGATCGCGGTCGCCTCGAATCGGAGGGCGAGTTCGTCGACGTAGGGGTCCGATGAGAACACGACGTGCGGGCCGTCGTCGTGGGGCCAATTCGAGCGGAACAGGTCCATCCATCGCTGCCACAGCGCCTCGTCGTCGAAGTCGGTCGCGAGCGAGTGCCGCAACTCCTCGACACGCACTTCCGGATGAAGGTCGGCGAGCCAGCGGGCGCGCAACCCACCCGGGATTGCATCTCGCTCGACGGAGCTGTTGACGAACACGACCAGTTCGTCGCAGTGCGTGTCCGCTCGCTCGATCATGTACGAGTGGCCGAGGTGCGGCGGATCGAAGCGACCCATGATGAGGCCTGTCCGACTCGCAGAGGAGCCTGTCACGGGACGGTGGCAGCGGCGAGATGCGGCTCGATTCCCGTCACGCCCCTGATCAACCGATGCCAGCCTGGGCCGATGTGGAACGCCTCGTCGTGCGCACCGTCCTCGAGCAGCGTGTCGGCCGCGCACGATGCGATCCCCGCGGCGACCACGTCGCCTGTATCGCCCGCTGTTGCGCCGGCGCGCTCGAGACGCTGGCGCGCCGCCTGCGAGCAGCCTCTGCGCTGCTCGACAGCGGCCGCAGCGATGTCTGCGAGGATCCGGTCGAGGTAGGTGGCGCCGTGGTCGGCCCACACACCGTCGGCGTCGGCGATCGCGGCCTCGTCGTCACCGACCATCGATGATGCGACCGCATGCACCGCGAGTGGATACGGCCGGTCGAGGTCGACGTCGAACAACACCGCGAGCGCCTCCTCCGGTGCGCCGACTTGGCAGTGCGCGAGCGCGAGCGAGACCCGCGCTTCGGACCCGTCGGCGCCCATCGCCTCGGTCTGTGACACCGCCGACTCGCCGACGACGACGGCTCGCTCACCCAGCCCGAGATGGATCGCGGTGCCGGCTGCCGCCATCTTCGGGAACGCGAGATCACCGAATCCCTCGCCGAGCGAGAGCACTTCCTCGATGCCGCGCTCGGCCTCCTGCGACCGGCCGAGCGCCGCAAGCGCCCGCATCCCTGGCGCGAGTGCCATCACGAGCCCGAACCGGTCGTTGATCGAACGGAACCCGGCCACCGCTCGACGCGAGATCTGCTCGGCCTCGACGAATCGTCCCGACCAGAGACGAAGGCTGGCGATCAACGAGTCCATCATCGATTCCGCCCAACGATCGCCGTCGCGCATCGCCTCTTCCCGAACCGCTAGCGCAATCTCCTCTGCGTCGTCGAATCGCCGCTGGAAGTAGCGGACGTAGGCGAGCAGTCCGCGCACCCATGCTGCACCGTCTCTGTCTTCGAGTTCCTCGAAGTCAGCAGCTGAGAGCGCCAATCGCTCCTCGGCCAGGCCCGGATCGCCGGACAGGAACGCCACCCATGCCTGGTGCTGACGGACCCACGCGCGGCCCCTTCGATCGTCGCGTTCGGCATAGAGGAGATCGGCTTCGGTGAGGTAGCGATCGGCGTCGACGAGCGACCCACCGAAAACCTCGATGAAACCACGTTCCCGCACGGCGTTCGCAAGCTCGATGTCGTCGCCGAGCTTGCGGAAGATCTCGATGCTCCGATCGACGTGGTGGCGCGCCGCGGACAGCCCGCCTTCCATCTGCTCGAGCGATCCGAGCAGACGATGTGCGATGCCCTCGTGTCGGAGATCGCCCGCGTCGACGGCTGCCTCGAGAACGGTTCGGGTGTCGCTCAGCGCGAGCTCATTGAGGTGACGTGCGGATGCAGACTCGGAGCGCAGGAGCAGGAGTTCGCGGACCACCCAGTCGTCATTCGGTGAGAGGTCGAGCGCTCGGGTCGCGTGCTGTCGGGCGCTGGTGAACGCGCCGATCTCGAGCGAGCGGCGACCGGCGCTGAGTAGCAGCCGAGCCGCCTGCTCGTCGATGTCGTCGGGCACGTGGTCGACCGGACCGATCTCGCCGACCAACTCGGCTGCAGTCGCCGCATGGTGCGCGATGCGATCGGTCTGCGACATTTTGAACTGCGACATCACCTCGGCCGTGCGGGCATGGCGCTCGGCACGAACGAATTTCGTGAGCTTCTCATAGGCCACCTCGCGGGTGACGTCCCTGCGGAACCGCAACATCGCACCATCGATCTCGAGCAGCCCGTCGGCAGCGAGCGCATCGAGCTGACTCGTTTGATAGTTCTGGTTGAGTTCCGCACCGAACATCGCGAGCGCATCGATCGGGCCCGAGCGACCGAGGATTGCGGCGTTCTCGAGGATCGCCCGCGCCGACGGGTCGAGCCGGTCGAGTCGTGCGGCGATGAGCGCCCGGAGCGAACCGGGCAGAGCTGTGCTGTCGGGCCGGGACCGCGCGAGCTGGGCGAGCTCGGTGAGGAAGAGCGGGTTACCGCCGCTGCGCTCGTAGAGCTGATCGGCGAGATCGTCATTGCAGACGTTGTCGAGCACGGCGGTCACGAGCATCTCCGCCTCGGACCGCGTCAACGGTTCCAACGGCATCCGAACGGTGATCGGACGGTCGTCCAGAGGCGGCCAGTCGATGTCGATGTCGTCGCGCTGTGCGGTCACGACCAGGACGGGGCGATCGACCAGCGACCGAGTGATGTGCTCGAGCAGATCGATGAGCAGCGGGTCAGCCCAGTGGAGATCGTCGATCCAGACGACAATCGGTCCGCGCATGGTGCGTCTCCGGAGTCCGGCGACGATGAGCCGGAATACGGTCTCGCGGGCCTGTGCCGGTGGCATCGAGTCGAACTCGGATGGATGGCCGAGCAGGTGCAGGACCACCTCGGCGAATCCGGCCAGGACGGGGTCACCGTGCTCGAACGTGTACCGCTCGACACCCTTCTCGAGAGTGAGTCGCCGAATCTCGTCAGGAGGCGCGCTGACATCGACATCGAGAATGGTGAACAGCGACTCAGCGATCGGGGCCCAGGCGTTGTCCTCGCCGTAAGGGGCACAGACGCCCGCGAAGAGGCCAACCGTGTCGCTGGGGAACTCCGCCAGCATTTCGTCGACCAACCGCGTCTTGCCGGCGCCGGCCTCGCCGGACACCGACAACACCGCGCTGCGGCCGTTCGCGACGAGCCCCATCACCGAACGGAACAGCTCGCGCTGAGTGTCCCGGCCGACGAACGGAAGTCCCGTCCGACCAGCGCTCGGTGGGGTGACGCGCCGCCCGAGTGCCCGCCACGCCCGTTCCGTCTGTTCGCGTCCGCGCACCCGCAGATCGTCGACTACCTCGAGGACGATCTCATCCGACGCCAATGCGGCGGTCGAGTCCCCGACCAGCACGGTGCCGGGATCGGCGAGGGCCTGCAGCCGCGACGCCACATTGACGACGTCGCCCATCGCCGTGTACTCGACTGTGCCGGCGAGCGAACCGACGAGCACTTCGCCCGTGTTCACCCCGACGCGCAATTCCAGTGGTTGATCGAGGAGTTCGTTGCCGTCGACGAATGCAGCGAGGGATCGGTGCATCGCGAGGCCCGCCCGGATCGCACGATCGGCATCGTCCTCGTGGGCGACCGGCGCCCCGAACAGCGCGAGGATCCCGTCGCCGAGAATCTTGTCGACGCGGCCGCCGAACGCGTTGATGTCGTCGACGAGCCGTGCGAACGCGCCGTCGACCAACCGCTTGACGTGTTCGGGGTCGAGGTGTTCGCTCAGCCCGGTGTAGCCGACGAGGTCGGCGAACAGGACGGTGACGACGCGCCGCTCCTCGCTTGTGGCCCGCGAGACCTCGTGACCGCAGCTCGGACAGAATCGTGCACCGGTCGGCAGGGGCTGCGAGCACGATGCGCACGACATCGCTGTTGATCGTACGGGACTCGACAATCGTTGCGACACGTGTGCTCGTGCACCCGATAGACAGGAGCGCGATGAGTTCCACCATGCCTCCCCCGACAGCAACGCCGGACGGGATCGACAGTGAGTCCCGGCCGGCGGCGGGCGCCGTCGATGCCACAAAAACCTACGGCACGGGCGAAGCCCTGCTCCGCGCGCTCGACGACGTGACCGTCGCGTTCGCCAGCGGCGAGTTCACCGCCATCATGGGGCCGTCCGGATCCGGGAAGTCGACGCTGCTGCACTGCCTCGCCGGTCTCGACTCGCTCTCGGAGGGCGCCACCTACATCGGCGATACCTACCTCGCGACGCTCAACGACAAGGCACTCACCGAGCTCCGACGGACACAGATCGGATTCGTCTTTCAGGCGTTCAACCTGATCCCCACGCTGACCGCGAACGAGAACATCCGATTGCCGCTGATGCTCGGCGGGGACCCCGGTGACGCGGACTGGATCGACGAGGTCGTCGCGGCGGTCGGGCTTGCGGATCGCCTCGACCACCGCCCGAGCGAACTCTCAGGCGGCCAGCAGCAACGCGTCGCGGTCGCCCGCGCGCTCGCCTCGCAGCCGGAGATCATCTTCGCCGACGAGCCGACAGGCAACCTCGACTCGACGTCGGGTACCGAGATCCTCCAGTTCATGCGCCACGCGGTCGACCGGTTC
>JASJHI010000101.1:0-8977 GCA_033791105.1 Acidimicrobiia bacterium
GAGCCGCTGAGCAATATGGGACGCGTGGCCGCTCGCGTACGTGCCGATCTCGGATGGGTGCCGGCGTCTCATACGCCAGCGATTGTGCGCTCCTCGATCGGCAGCCTGACCAACCACGGCGTGCCGGGAGTCGCACGGCGGCCGCGTCCGATGCGGGTGAGCCAAGTTGCGGTGGAAGGGGTAGGGAATGACGTTTACGCGTCGGCGAAGCGTTCGATTGTTTTTCGGGCCTCTCTCGCCGCCTCGTCCATGTCGAGGGTGCGGCCGGTGGCGCGAGCGTGCTCCAGTTCCGTGGCTGACAATCGCGCTTCCACCCACCGGGGATGCTCTGCGTGACGGACCACCCGCGTGAACGGCGCGATGTCCGTCGCTTCGACCGCTGCCCACAGCAATGCCGAGGTTTCGGGCTCGCGGTTCATGACCACGAGGAGGTTTGCGATGGCCTCGATCACCGACCAGACATGCTGGGGCAAACGTCGCCGGAGTGCCCACTCGAGTGACTCGAGCAGAAACGGAGCACCGCGTTCGACATTGCCGGCGCGGCACAGCGATGTTCCGCGAATGAGTGCCGCTTGGACGATCGCCATCTGATTGTTCGACGTCATGGCAAGGCGATAGGCGTCCTCGACGAGGTACAGCGAGCCGGGCTGGTCGGCGCTCGGCAAGGTGGCGTAGGTGAACACGCGAGTTGTCGTGCGGATCGCGGCGCTGCCGTGTTCGTCGGCACATGCGATTGCGTCCGCACGCAGCCCCCGAGCTTTGGCCAGGGCGGACAGTGTCAGATCGTCCGCCTCGATCGCGGCGTCGAGCATCGAGCCGACCCACCGTTGCGCCTCGCCGGGATTCCGATAGAACTTGACGAAGTACATCATCGCCCGAAGCCGCGGGTCGGTCAGATGCTGATCGAGCACTCCGAGCGCCTGATCGCACTCGTCGAAGCGCAATGCGAGCGCACGGCCGGCCGCTGCGGTGAGCGCCGTACACGGCAGATCCACGAGTTGAGCCGTGCTACGGGAGAGCGCATCTTCGGCCCACTCGCCGGGGTCGACGTCGGCACCTTCCAAGACGAGGAGTGCCATCGAATTCATCGCCGTCTCGACATGGCCCAGTTCCCCTTCGTCGGCGGCCCAGCGAATGGCGTCGCGAAGATTCGTCCGCTCGTGCTCGAAGCGATCCCACCAGCGGGCTTCCTCCGGTCCGAACACCCCGGCTCCGATCTGGAAGGCCAACTCGACGAAGTACTCACCGTGGTGGCGCCTGATCTCGTTGCTCAAGCCCTCATGGGCGAGCAATGTCTGCCTGATCGGCTCCAACACCTTGAACCGCTCGCGAGCGTGATCGCGCACGACAAGGTGGTGCTCCACGAGAACGCCGACGTCGTCCACCACGTCGGCCGCTGAGGAGCCGTCGATGGCGACGATCGACTCCGCGGCAGCGAGGTCGAAGTCACTCGAGAAAACAGCGATCCGTTGCAGGGTGGCCCTGGTGTGGGGCGCCAACTGGGCCAGTGACCAGTCGAGTGCAACGTCGAGGCTCGCGTGCCGCGCGCCCTGGTTCAGCGTGTCTTGGGCACGGTCTGGATCGAGTCCGATCCGTCGGCTGGCCAGCGCCGGGTGACGATCCAGGCGTTCGACGATCTCGCGTGCTGACAGCGTTCGAGTTCGCGCCGCCGCCAACTCGATGGCCAGCGGGTAGCAGTCCAGTGCCGCACACAACGCTTCGACCGATTCGAGCTCGAATCGACCGGCGCCGATCTCCGAGACGCGCTCATTGAAAAGCTGGCACGCGGCCGACATCGACATCGGATCGAGCGCGACGACCCGCTCCGCCTGCACACCCAGACGGATGCGACTCGTCGCGAGTACGGCGACACTGCACCGAGTCGCGAAGAGTTCGGCGATGAATGCCCGGACGGCGGCTCGGACATGTTCGCAATTGTCCAGGATGAGCAAAACCTCGCGTCCGCCGAGATAGTCCACCACCGATCGGCTGGTCGCCTGGCTTCCCAATCGACCCGCGCCGATCGCGATCGACACGGCCGTGGCGATGTCGGGAGCGTCCGGAGACAGCGTCGTGAGATCGACCAGCCACACACCGTCGCTCCACGTTCCCTCGGCAACTGCGCGGTGACCGACGGCCTGTACACACCTCGTCTTTCCGATCCCGCCTGGGCCGACGAGGGTGACCATGGTGCCGGGAGTGAGCATCGCCCAGAGTTGATCGGTCTCCGTTCGGGCGACGAAACCGTCGGGGTCTGGTCGGAGGTTGTCGGTTCGAAGCACCGATAACGGGAAATCGGCCGCGTCAGACGCAGTGCCGTCGAGGATCTCGACTTCGAATCGCGCCAACTGGGGGCTGAGATCAACACCGAGTTCGGCACGCAGGGCTTCTCGCGCCCGTTGGACCGCAGCGAGCGCGTCGTGGCGCCGCCCGAGAGCGACCAGACCCCGGCTGAGTTCGAGCCACGACTGCTCGTTCGTCGGGCTGTTCCGCGTCAGCACCTCGAGCAGCCGTACCGCCGTCGCTGGATCGCCCGAGTCGATCAACGTCGAGCAGTACCGCTCCGTGACTTGACCGTGGAGCTCGTGGAGCGGCGCCAACTCTGCAGCCATTCGATCGGACACCCGGAGTCCCGCCAGGGGCTCCTCCCACGTCTCGACGAGAGCGAGAAGATTGGGGGAGGCGACAGCTGGGTCGACGTCGGCCACCTCGAACGCTTGAGCAGCGAGGTCTTCATATCGGAGCGCATCGACGTCGGATCTCTCGACGTTGAGGCGATACCCACCCGAATCGGAGTCGATCGGGCAGTCCGGCCCGAGCCCGGCGCGCAACTTCGACACCGAAGCCTGCAGGGTTCGGCGCGCGCCATCCGGCGGATCCTCACCCCAGACGAGGTCGATCAGCCGCTCCGTGCTGACGACCTTGCCGGCGCGCAGCGCCAGCGACGCCACGAGCACCTTCTGGTTCGTGCCCCCGACGGCTTTGAGTGAGCTGTCGGACGCCAACGCGACGCCCCCCAGCAACTCGACGCTCCAGCCCATGGGAGCAATGTAGTTCCCGGGTTCGAGCCGACGGATTTGCGCCAGCGTCAGGGGTTCGGGGACGGGCAACCGTTTTGCAGCCGGTTTGCAGCATCGAGATGGGACCATACGGTCGGCGTCCACACGACTGGCGCAGAACCCGAAGGGAGCAGGGAGACGACGATGAACTGTGCAACTCAGGTCGAAAGCAGGGGGAACCGGCGTGCAATCGCAGCGCTGGTCGTGCTCGTAGCCGCCGCGGCGGCATGTGGGGGCAGTTCCGACCCCACCGCGGATCCGGCCAAATCATCAGGCCCGCTGACGGCATCGACATCACCCCCCGTCACGACCGTGGCCCCGGACATCACCGGTCCTTCCGTGCCCGAGGAATCACCGACGACCGTTGCAGAGGAAACCACGACCACAACGCCCGACGCCGCGAATGTCGAACCGGTCCCCTCATCGACCCTTTCCGCGGATACCCCAGCGGAGCCCGTCGCGGCGGGCATCGACTACGGCGCCGAGGCTATCCCTGGGGGCTTCGATCCCCCTCAGCTGGACGTGTGGGCGCCCCCCGAGACCGATGGCGCTCCGGTCCTCGTCGCCTTCCACGGCATCCCGACCGACCGAATGGTCATGGAGGCGATGTCGGTCGAGTTCGCTCGCCGCGGCTATGTCGTCTTCAACACCGAGTGGCAGCTGGACAACAGCTACAACACAGGTGTCGCCTTTCAGGGCGCATGTGCCGTCCGCTTCGCCCGTGAGAACGCTGAGCAGTACGGCGGCGACCCGGGCAACGTCACAACGGTCGGCTACTCAGTCGGCGGGGCCATCAGTGCTGCGCTCGGGCTCAACGGAGACGCGATCGCCGGCCAGTGCGCAAGCGATGCCTCGATCTCCGGCGCCCCCGACAGGACGATCGCGCTCGCCGGCTACTTCGAGGCCCTTGAGTTGGACCATCCCAATGAGCCTGGGACGGCTCTCTTCCAACAAGACCCAGCGCTGTGGGAGCTTTTGAACCCATACCAACACCTCGACCAGGCCGCGGGGACGTCCTGGTTGTTGATCCAGGGAGACCAGGACACCACCGTTCCGCTCGCCTGGACCGAACGCTTCTCGGATGCTCTCACGTCGAACGGTGCCGACGTCACGACGCACGTGCTTCCAGGCGCCGATCATTCCCTCGTCGGCGAACGGCACCTCGCTGACCTCCTCGATGCATGGTTCTCGTAGCGCTCAGTCTGCGACATGTCGGGCGGCAGCCCAAGACATCGACCCTCCCGCAGCACTCGAGAATCGCAATGCCGTGCGGGCCATCTGGCCGAGCAGAACCGGCGCACAGCGGACCGACCCATATTGTTCGCCCCGTCGGCGACCGTGGGTGTCCCCGAAGTGCCTGCTTCAGGGGCACCCACCAACGCTCTTGACGCCGTCTCACGTAGGGATCGGCGGATGAGACGATGGCGATCGCCGATGTCGGGGTGCGGCCACGGGTGGCGTCGGGGCTTGGCGTTCAACGAGCCTTGGGCACGGCCGAGTACCCGCAGCTCGATTCAGCTCGGGGGGAGTGTTTGGACGGTCTGCTCGATTGCTTCGATCACCTGGTCGACGAGGTCAACGAGGTCGGGGGTGGTGTCACTTTCCGTTGCCAGCTCAGGTTCTTGCGACATGAATTCTTCGAGTACCTTCGCCGTCGATGCTTGCGACAACCATGGGCTGGCCCGCACGCCGCGGCGTATCTCGTGTGCCAGTTGGCGGTGTCCTTGACGCAGCATGATGATTGCTGCCCCGCTCAGGATGAGCCATTGATCGTGTTCTTGGCCCGCATCGTGTTGCTCTCTGAGGCACCTACGAATCAGGTTGAGGTCCTCCGCCCCGATGTCTCCGGTCATGCCGACAGACAGGCTGAGGAGGACCAAGTGTTGGTGCACGTAGAACGTCGCACCAACGCTTTCAGCGAGCCTCACACCACGTCGTGCGTGGTCGGTAGCCGACTCAGGATCACCCTCGACAAGGGCGATCCGCGCTGCGCAGAGTTCGAACAGCGACTCATAGATCGGGGTGCCGACCGACCGGGCCACAGTTTTGAGTGCCGCGAGGTCACCGCGGGCGGTAGCCGCTCCTGGGTCATATGAGATCCGAGTCCACGCGATGAACGCGTTGGTGTGGGGATCGGCGCGGTCAATACGCCCGAGTAGTCGGATGGCAGCCGAAGCGTCGCCTCCGAAGGCTGCTTTCGCGGCTTCCAACAGCGCCGGATATGGGGCCTGCGGGTCCGCGGCTGGCATCGCGATCGTGATCTCCGCGAGCCGTCTGGCTGCGGGAATGTCATTGCGCCACCAGTTCGACCCCGACGCGACACCACCGACGGTCGGACCACTCTGATGGTCGCCGACGCCGGGAAGTTCGAGAACTGCTTCTGCCCAGTCTCCGATCTCGAAGAGCGGGAAAAGGGCCTGCGGGTACTCGAGGGAGCAGATGATGCGAACGGCCCGGTCGGTGTCCTCAGTTTCGATTGCCCACCCGATGGCGGCGCGAATGTTGGCGTACTCCTGTTCCAACTCGCGCCTCCAGCCAAGGCCATCGTCGGGAAGTCTCGACCTCCAGTCTTCGATCCAGAGTGTGTAGTGACCAAGGTGCGCGGCCCGCGTCTCGTCGGCGCCTTGGTCTCGAGCGAGGCGGTCCTCGGCGTATTGACGGAGCGGCTCGAGCAGTCGGTAACGAGTTGGGTCGCCGCTCATTGAGCCGGCGATCACCAGTGACTTCGCGACGAGGGCGTCCAGAAGGTCAATCACCTCGGTGCGATCGGCGCTGCTGGAGCAGGTTCCTTCGGCTGCAGCGAGGTCGAAGCCACCAGCGAAAACCGACAGTTGGTTGAACAGCCGCTGCTCCTCCTCCGGAAGGGATCGGCACGACGAATCAATCGCTGCTTCGAGGGTTCGATGTCGTTCGACACTCCGGCGACCCCCTCGGAGGGATCGAAAGGCGTCGCCGAGGTGCTGTTCGATCTCGTCCGGGCTGAGCGAGCGGGTACGACTTGCGGCCAGTTCGATTGCCAGCGGCATGCCGTCGAGCCGACTACAGATCCGTTGAATCGACTCGAACTCGGCTGCGTTCCACGTACGGCCAGGTCTGATCTCGTCGGCCCGGCGAGCGAACAACTCGACGGCCGGCGACTTCAGGTCTGCCGCCGCCAGCGAAGCGAGCGGATAGATCTGCTCGCCTCGCGACCCGAGCGCCTCGCGGCTGGTAGCGATCACCGTCACATAGGGCGCGCGAGCGACGAGCGCATCGACGAGTTCCCCAGCCGCATCGAGTACGTGTTCACAATTGTCCAGCACGAGTAGCACCCGTCGTCGCCGACAGAACTCCGCGACGCTGTCGGCCATCGAGCGACCCGGGTGTTGGCGCGCACCCAGAACCTGACCGACAGCTTGCGCCACGGCCTCCGGATCACCTACGGGCGCAAGCTCGCAGACCCAGACGCCGTCGTTGTATCGATCGGCCTCGTTCGCAGCAACTTCGAGCGCAAGCCGTGTCTTGCCGATGCCGCCCGCTCCAATGATGGTCATGAGACGATGGTCCGACATCAGATCCGCCAGCGCTTCGACATCGGCCTCACGACCGAGCAACGCATCGGTGCGGGCTGGAAGATTGTTCGAGATCAGGTCGAGGGTCCGCAACGGAGCGAATCGTTCGTCGGAACCCTGCTCCACGACCTGGAAGATGGGCATCGGGTCGGCCAGATCCTTGAGTCGATGCAGGCCCAGATCGACCAAGTCGATTCCAGAGACGGGTGCATCGACCAACAGATCTTTCGTCACCCCTGAGACCAGAATCTGTCCGCCGTGCGCCACCGACATCAATCGAGCGGCGCGATTCACAGCGGTCCCGAAGTAGTCGCCGCCACGCTCCTGGGCTTCACCGGTATGCAAGCCGATCCGCACGCTGATCGGCACCGCGTCCGGCCACGACTCACCCCTCAGGCGCTGCTGAGCATCGACGGATGCCTGCACCGCGTCGGCACCGCGAGCGAAGGAGGCCGCGAACGAGTCGCCGGTCGTCGCGAAGACCAATCCGCCGTGTTCACCGATGGCACCCTTGAGGATCTCATCGTGGCGCTCCAACGCCCGTTCCATGTCGTCGGCGTGATCTGCCCACAGCTGAGTCGACCCCTCCACGTCGCTGAACAGAAACGTCACCGTCCCTGTCGGCCGATCATCCATGCCTCCAGAATTCCACACCGCCAACGCGGCCCACCGAAAACCCCGTTCGATGACACCCACCCTGCCGCGCGGCGCGGATCGCGAGATTCG
Source organism: Acidimicrobiia bacterium (assembly GCA_033791105.1). Lineage (GTDB taxonomy): Bacteria > Actinomycetota > Acidimicrobiia > Acidimicrobiales > Ilumatobacteraceae > JASJHI01. Next base: position 7,337 of record JASJHI010000101.1, read on the forward strand.
GGCCAAAGGGGCCGAAAGACAGACCGTACGGATGAGGATCCTCAAACGGACAGTTGATCGACTCCGGCCGCCCGCCGCGTGACGTTTCACTGACACATCGCAGCCCCGAAGTTTGCAGGCGTCGCGGCGGTAGATCTGCGGGACCCGCGGCGGTGGACCGCGCCGCGGAATTTGCGGGGTGCCTAGACGACTGATCGAGAGCGCCCGCTACTGCAATCCCCGATCCTGCTTGGACGGACCGAACACCCAGGCGCAACTTCAGGACGGCCAAGCGGCTCGGAGGACAACCACACGCGTCTGGACTTCTTCCAGGACAATGTTCAAGTTGGTGGGACCGGGGTGCAGTCGTGTGTGGGTGTGCTGGAGCCCTCGATCGGCCGCCCGAATGTGTGCGGGCGGCCGGTATCGAGGCGTTGGCTAGGTGTCAGCTCGGCGGCGGGAAGATCGCCGCTTGCGCGTCACCACAGGTGTTGGTTCCGCATCCCCCGTCGACCGAGTTGAGGGCGTAGCCGCGTTCGCTGCCCGGCGGAATCGTGGTCATCGATCCGTGCGAGCGAGCCACGATGTGTACTTCGGCAGTCATTGCGTTTTGCAGTGGGAGGCCGAACAACATGCCACTGGTGTCGCCCTCTCGAAGCGAGCCCGCCGAGTGCCACGACAACGAGCCGGCGACGTGGCCTGCCGCATAGTGAATGCTCACCCCGGCCGGACCACCGTCTACCGCGGGTGGAAGTCCGGCGATCACGTCGTCCTCACCACATGGGTCGGTGCAGTCGTCCGGGTTGTTGAACACGACGAACCAGTTGGTGCTGGCGTCGCCGACCTCCCAGTCGACCTCGAGCGGAATGCCATCGGGCAGAATAAACAGCTGCCCGCCGACCGTCGTGCTCATCCGCATTGAGATCCCGGAGTTCGTGCGAGTCAGCGTTGCGGACCCGTCGTTTGGTTGACCGTCGATCCGGACAACATCGGTAGTCTGGCGGACCGCTGGCGCTGCGCCGCTTACCGACACCGTTCCCAGCGTGACCGTGGTGGCAGCCGCGATTGCGAGCGCCCAGCGGTATTTCTTTGATGAGTGTGTCATGGTCTGTCTCCATTCTGTGTAGAAGACAGTGCACCGTCGAAACCCGCGCGCAATTGCCAGCACCACCGAGTTCTCGGCGGCTCATTGTCCCCAAATAGCCTTGAATATTCAAGGTACTCTCGGTGCGGCAGAGGGTCAACCGGTTCTCTTGTGACGGTGCACACACGCTAGAATCTGGACGTGCGTCGCCCCGGATCCTGCGGCGTCTCCAAATAGCCTTGAAGGTGTCCCCCGGCGCCGTGGCGACGCACACCGTCCACCTCCCGAACGCGATCGACCGATTCCCCCATCGCCTGCAGTTGATGCTGCAATCGGATGCATGACATGACATGACATGACGTGCCGTCCTCGGACGTGGGCGGGCCGTGATGCGCGATCGCCCCGTTCGCAACAGCCGGCAACGGGTCGTCACATCGACACGACAAATTTCGCTTCCAACGCGCGCCCGATAGAGGAGCCTCTCTCGAACGCTTCTCGCCGGCCGGCGCGGTGTCCGGTCGTTGGCCCCGAACTGTCTGAATGCGGATCCCGATCTGAGACGATTCTTGCTACGTATC
>JASJHI010000102.1:0-5672 GCA_033791105.1 Acidimicrobiia bacterium
CCGAGGACGTTCGTGACGAAATCTGCCGCGGCTTCGTCGGGGGTGGTGAATACGACGTCGGCGCCCGGCCAGACGGCCGGCTGCTCGAGCTTCAATGTCGCGCTTGGTTGTGGAGCGGCCGGGAACGCCGCCTCGACGGCCGGTGTCGCTGGAGCCGACGCGGCGGGCAACTGGCCGTTCTTCTCCGCTGTGGTTTCCGTCTCACCGCGCGACGCGGTCCCCCCGTCGGAACCCGGTCGATCCTGGCCGCAGGCCGCCAACAGGAAAGTCGCCGCGACGCCGGTCATGATGCTTCGAGAAACCTGCATGGCGCCTCCTCGATTCGACGTGCAATTCAGCGTACGGCCCACGCCGGGAACCATCAAGACGACGCTGCCGTAGCGGCCGTATCGCAGTGAGCCGGCACTGTTGCATTGATCGATCCTGGGACGCGGTTGAGCGGTGACGGCATCTGGTCAGGGTGCCAGTCCCGGATCATTCGATGGAGTCGTCAGGGCTTTCGTTCGATCTCGTAGAGGAGTGTCAGGAAGAGGATCCCGCTGAGGTAGAAGCGGTGATCGGTCTTGAGCTCTCCGTCGTCGACGTAGACGTCGATCTCTTCGTCGAAGCTGTGGAGTTTGATGACAGAGAGCTCGTCATTGTCGGTGTCGACTACGGAGAGGTAGTGGCCGGGGTGGGCCAACGCGGTGCGCGATTTGAGAAGCAGGCCGTCGCCTCGGTGGTGGGTGGGTAGCAATGTGGCGGTGAAGTTGGCGCTGGGGAGTGGGAAGCCGACGCTGACGTATGCGCCCTCGGGTCGTCCGAGCACGGTGTAGATGCCGAGGTAGAGCGGTTCGCCCGTCGATTCGTAGGACCGCACCCAGGCCCGGAAGTCGACCTCGCCGGAGTGATCGATGTCGATGGCGTCGATCCAGCTGACGACACCGCGTTGCACTTCCTCGACGCCGAAGGGGGCGTTGGCCTGGCCGAGCGGCCTGGCGATGACCGTCCGGTACACCAGGTAGATCGGCTTCATCCACCAGCGCCATTCGGGGATGATCGTGAGGTGGAACCGGCTGGTGTGCTCGTAGAACTCCCAGATGAGTGGGTGCACCAGGTCAGGGTCGAACGTCGGGCCGCGCAGGTCGCCGAACCGGGACACGATGCCGATGTCTTGGGGATTGCGGACGAATTCGGCACCGGTCAGGTCGGCGTAGTCCTTGAGGAAGTCGACGCCGACGTAGCGGGTCCGCGCGGCGAAGGGCACGACGTAGTCGACGTCGGCGGCGGCGATCTGCTCACCCATGATCGACGTCTGTTCCATGCCGCGGAACAGAACGGCTGACGCCGATCGGTAGACGACCATCGTGGCGGCCGCCACCAGCGGCAGGTTGCTCTCGGGTCGAAACCACTCGAAGCAGAACCCGACAGCGGCGCCGATCGCGATGCCCAATGCGATCTTGCGTACGCGCACGCCGAGCGCACCGAACACGAGCCCGAAGACCGCGCCGTAGATCGTCAGGTTCCACTCCGGCAACACGAGCTCGACGAGCCAGCCGAGGACGGCAGCGAGCATCGTCGATGTGACGATCCGCCACCACAGCGGCTTCATCGTGCCGCGCGCCCGAGTGGCGTCGGTGACGGCCTCCCCGCCACCAACCGCCAGCGCACCGATCACCGCGCCCCAGGTTGCGCCGATCGACAGTCCACCGCCGATAGCAGCACCACCTGCAGCGCCCAACGCCGCGCCCACAATGAACGCGCCCGCCACTTGGCCGGGTTGCCGCCGCATCCGCTCGTCGGTCATGTCACTCTCACGACTTGCTGCTTCCTCTTCGTCCCCTCGGCAACACACTTGCGAGTGGAGTATGACCCAACGCTGACTCACCGGACGCGGGACGTCACGAATGAAGGCAACGGACAAGCAGTTTCGCAAAGGACTTGACGACGTGGCCGAAGGCTTCCAGCCGGATGCCGAATACATGCGCCACCGGCCGGAGCGCTACGCCACAAGGCCTCGTTTCATGACGCAAGGCCTCGATCCGCCCAACGTGTTCGGTGTTACGTTCGCACGTACACGAAGAGCGCGAACTCGAGTGAAGGGCCACGAAGATGAGTGACGACGACGTGTCAGTGGTGTTGGGGGCTGGGCCGGTCGGCAGGGCTCTCACCGAGCGGTTGGTCGAGGTCGGTCGAGCGGTGCGAGTGGTGACCCGCAGCGGGAACGCAAACGTGGCCAAAGAAGTAGAGGTCGTGGCGGGCGACGTCGCCGACCCGAGCGCGGCACGACGAGCGTGCGCCGGCGCCTCGGTCGTGTACAGCTGTGTCGGTCTCGACTACGCGGGATGGCCGGCGAAGTGGCCGCCGATGATGGAAGGAATGCTCGCCGGCGCCGAATCAGCGGGCGCCCGGTTCGTCTTCATGGACAACTGCTACATGTACGGCCCCGTCGACGTCGCGATGACCGAGGATCTGCCCCTGACCGACTACGGGAAGAAACCGGCCACGCGCAGCAAACTCACTCAGATGTGGCAGGAGGCGCACGCCGCCGGCAGGGTCGAGGCGGCGTCAGTGCGAGCAAGCGACTTCTACGGGCCGGGAGTTTCGGCCTCGGCGCTCGGCGACACCTCGATCGGACGGATGGCCAAGGGCAAGTCGGCTCAGGTCTTCGGCGACCCAGACCTACCGCACTCGTTCACCTATGTTCCCGACATCGCCCGAGGGCTGATCAGCGTGGCCGACGCCGACGATGCGTTCGGTCAGGCCTGGAACGTGCCGAACGCATCCGACCGCACGCTGCGCGACATCCTGACGTTGGTCGCTGCCGACCTCGGTCGAGAGCTCAAGATCCAGGCCATGCCAAAGTGGATGCTGTCGGGGGTCGGGGTCTTCAACACCAACGTGCGCGAACTGAAAGAGATGCTCTACCAGTGGGAGCGTCCCTTCCACGTCGACTCATCCAAGTTCGCCGAGCGATTCTGGTCCGACGCGACATCGTTCGAGGTCGGCATCGCTGCGACGGTGCCGACGTATCCAACAAGCTGAGTGCCGGGCACTACTGAGGCATGTGATCTCCTCAGATCACGCACCACCCATTCCGACAAACCATGCGCGACAACACGGGGAACATCGAGGTGCCGATCACAGAGGAGCAATATCAGACCGAGTATTCGGCACCCCGCAGGTCGACGTTTCGGTGTCCACGTCAGACGGGAACCGGGCAATCCGGGAGTGCGCTGGCGAAACCAGGCAGCCGGGTGGCAGGGCGGCTCACGTCTCGGCTGCGTCCGACGCGGCGAAGGCTGCCAGCCAACGACGTGACGCTTCCTGGCGGCCGAGCGCCTCGACGAGGAGCGCCCAGGCGTCGGCTCGATCGGACAGCTCGGCGCCCAGCAACCACTCGGCCAGCCGCTCGTCGCTGAAGTCTTCGACCTCGAAAGGCATTCTGACAAGCTACGACGACGCGAGGGCTTGGTGCATTTGGGGCCACGCTTCCTGTGCGCCCGCGGCGGCGGGCGATCCGTCGTCCTGACGGTGCCGCTCACAGCGGTCCGAGGCGACCAGTCGACGATCCCCGGATTCCACTGGTCGTCGCCATCCCCATCTGAGACGCCCGACGTCAGCAATGCCCGAGCGCGTGGCGTGGGCGGGGTGGAATTGTGGTGAGTGTCGAGGCGCCGGCCGTGTGGCTCGGGTCAGTGCTGGTGTGTGATCGCGGCGCCCATGAGCGCGAAGAACGCTGCCGCGTTCTGTGCTCCTTCGATGACTTCGACGTGGTGGGCTATGAAGTCCTCGGCCGGCATCGATCCTTCGGCGACGTCGAGGAAGGCTTCGTAGCCCGTTCGGAGCACGAGATCGGCGGGCAGAGAGCTGTCTCCGTATCGAACGTCGATCGTGGCGGAAGTCGACACGATGGTGAGGACGTCGTCGTCGATGTGGAGTCGGACGGTGAGGTCAGGCCGGTCGGGCACCGACTCGAGAACGATCCGCAGCGGGAGCGCGAGGGTGCGCAGGTTGCCTGGCTCTCGCGGGTCGGGAGCCCGGTCGAGGGCACCACCGAAGCGGGCGAGTTCCCACAGGATCCGGTCGGTTCTGGCGCCGAGCTCGGTGAGTTCGTAGGCGCTGCCCCCAGGGGGTTTGGCAATGAGGCCGCCGGCAGTCAGTTCGGTGAGACGTGTGCTGAGCAGGTTCGTCGCGATGCCGAGGCCTTCGTGCAATTCTTGGTAGCGCGCTGGGCCGGCGTGGAGGTCGCGCAGGATGAGCAGCGCCCAGCGATCGCCGACGGCGTCGAGCGCCCGGGCGATCGGGCACAGCAGGTTGTAGTGGCGTTTGGCTGTCATGTGACCTCCATCTCAGAATTCTACTTGCAAAAGTCAAGCCCGAAGAGTACCTTTAGTTTTGCAAGTCACCGAGCCGGGTTCGCCCGGGAAACCTGAAGGGAATCAACAATTAGAATGATGCTGCGAGCCAGAATCCCGGTTGAGGCCGGGAACGTCGGCCTCACCGAGGGCACCTTGCCGGCCGCGCTCCAAGAGGTCATGGAGTTGGTCCACCCCGAGGCCGTCTACATCGGCCCCGATGAAGGCCAGCGGTGCGCGACGATCGTCTTCGACCTCAAAGACAGTTCCGACATCCCGGCAATCACCGAACCGTTCTTCCAGAAGGTGAACGCATCGGTGGAACTCTTGCCCGTGATGAACCAAGACGACCTCAGGGCCGGAATGGCCAAACTGGGCTGAGCCGGGCGGTGAGTCCGGCCACGTGGTGTAGGAGGCGGTCGACGGCGGCAGCTACTTGATCAGCCGGATCATCGGTAGGCATCCGGCGAGCCGCCAATCGCCCAACGGCGCGCGAACGACGTTTCTCCGACGCCGGTGTCGACCTCACCCGGCACGCTACGAGTCGGATCTGATCCGTCAACGCAACGGTGCCGTCGATCGCGTGTGATACCTGTGCAAGACTCTGGGCATGGCCAACTCAGGTCCGAACATCGTGTTCATCCTGAGCGATCGGGAGCGGCACTTCCCTGATTGGCCGGCGGAGAACCCGACCCAGGCTCGAGATTTTATCCTGACGATGAATTCGTTGCTGAATCGAACGCTCGACCAAGAGGTCGGGACCGACGACGGCAGCTTTCTTCCTACCGGCACCGAAACCGCTTGGGAAATCGATCGCTGGGACGTGTGATGTCAGTCGAAAATGGTGCAGTCGTCGTTACCAACCCCGTTCGGCGGTGGCGGCTGGTATCGCTCGTTGTCGGGGCGACGGCTGGGGCGGCGATGACCGCCTTGTTCATGCGACGCCAGTTGCTCGCGCTCGCCGCGCGGGCGGTGCCGTACGTCCGCCGCAGGTCCCGGATCTCCAACCCGGCGTTGATCGTCAACCGCTGGAGCGGAGACGGCAAGGCCGAGCGTTGCGGGTTGGCCGATGCTGCCCGCGATGCGGGCATCCGGGTGATCATGCTCGAACGCGGCGACGACATCACCCAGCTCGCCCGCGACGCGGTCGATGCCGGCGTCGACGCGATCGGCGCGGCTGGTGGTGACGGCTCGCTCGGGCTGGTGGCGGGTGTTGCCATCGAGCGCGATGTGCCCTTCTTCTGCGTTCCGGTCGGGACCCGCAACCATTTCGCTCTCGACCTCGGGCTTGATCGCGACAACCCGCTGACCGCGCTAGACGCGATCCGCAATGGT
>JASJHI010000103.1:0-3770 GCA_033791105.1 Acidimicrobiia bacterium
CCACGCTGGTGTGCCGCGCACGCCGCGAAGAAGGGCGCCAGTGAGTCTTCCCCCAGGTAGGGACTGACGGTCAGCGCGTCGCAACCGAAAGGCGCCTGCGGGGTCAGGGCTGCCTGGGCGTAGAGCTCTGCGCTTGAGCCGATGTCACCGCGCTTGGCGTCGAGGATCAGTGTGGCATCCGGATGTTGTTCGCGGACGTGGGTACAGATGCGCTCGAGTGCGGCTTCCTCACCTTGACTGGCGAAGTACGCAATCTGCGGCTTGAAGGCGCAGGCGAACTCCGCTGTGGCGTCGATGATCTCCCTGCAGAACCGCTCGGTGGAATCACGTTCACCGGCGAGCGGTCCGGGCATCCGCGCCGGGTCGGGGTCGAGCCCGACACACAGCATCGACCCGGAGGCGGCCCACGATCGCGCCAACTGTGCGTGGAACGTCACGACCTGTTCGTCGCCACCCGGTTCGTGTTCACTCGACGGTGATGGCGGCGGTCGGACAGAGGTCGACCGCTTCGTTCACCTTGGTCTCGAGTTCGGGGCCGGGTTCCTCGATGAGGATGTAGAGGTACCCGTCGCTGCGGACCTCGAACACCTCCGGACAGATCTGCATACAGGACCCCGTCGAGGCGCACACATCGAAATCAACCTTGACCTTCACGAACTTCCCCTTGCCATCAGTTTCCCCTTTTCGTCGGCGATCGTGCCGCAATCGTCAGGACTTGGCCTGACGGTAGCCGCCGCTGAGCGCGGCCTCGGCAGTCGCGTAACATCGCTCGGCCTTGGTGCGGTCGTAGAAGCGGCCGTCGGGCACATGGAAGATGCCGGACTTCTCGTTGGCCTTGATCGGATGGCTGATCGGGCACGATCCGTCAGGCTCCGCCCGCAGCCAGTCCGGTGCGGGCCGCTCGGTCTCCGTGGTCGGGTCTGGGGACGGCAGCGGATCGATCGGAGCAGCATTCGTGGTGGCGTCGAGCGGTGGCCATGCGGGTGCATCAGCGATCTCCGGCGTGGTCGAGCGGTCGCGCAACCACGCGTAGGCGGCGGCGCCGGCAGTGGCGAGCAGCAGGAACCAGAACAGGCGCCGCAGCGGATTCGAATTCGATGACATGCGCGCGACGATAGCCCCCGACGCCGGTCGCGGACGGGAGCCCGTCAGCCGTGTTGACGCTCGAATGCGGCGAGCACGGCCCGTAGTGACGCCGTGGTGATGTTCGGGTCGGTTCCGAGGCCCCACTTCACCGCGCCGTCGTCGCGCACGGATTCGACGTAGGCGACAGCCTGTGCGTCGGCACCGCGACCGATCGCGTGCTCGGAGTAGTCGAGCACGTCGAATGCGCCGCCCACCTCGCCGCCGAATTGCTCGACGAGTGCGGACACGAAGGCCTCGACCGGTCCTTCGCCTTCGCCGCCGATCGAGTGCGCCGTGCCGTCGACCTCGAGTTGCGCCTGGATCGTGGTGTGACCGCCGCCGTCGTCGTCAGTCGTCGTTCGAAGTTCATGACTCTGCAGCCGGAACGTGGGCTCGGCGGGCATGTACTCGCGCTGGAACTCCTCCCACATCAGGACCGGACTGATTTCGGTGCCGGAGTCCTCGGTGATGTGCTGGATCGTCTTCGAGAACTCGATCTGGAACCGCCTCGGGAGGTCGAACCCGTGCTCGGTCTTCATGACATACGCGACGCCGCCCTTGCCCGACTGGCTGTTGACGCGGATGACCGCCTCGTACGAGCGCCCGACGTGCATGGGGTCGATCGGCAGGTACGGGACACCCCAGGTTTCGTAGTCGCCGGTGTCGGGATCCCGTCGGGCGTCGAGGGCATCGAATCCCTTCTTGATCGCATCCTGATGGCTGCCCGAGAACGCCGTGTACACGAGGTCGCCGACGTACGGATGCCGGGGGTGCACCGGGAGCCGGTTGCAGTACTCCGCGACGCGGCGCAGCTTGTCGATGTCGTTGATGTCGAGTTCGGGGTCGACGCCGTTCATGAACAGGTTCATCGCCAGCGTGATGATGTCGACGTTGCCCGTGCGCTCACCGTTGCCGAACAGCGTGCCCTCGACGCGGTCGGCGCCCGCCATCACGCCGAACTCGGCAGCGGCGACCGCACAGCCACGATCGTTGTGTGGATGCAGTGACAGCACGATCGAGTCGCGGTTGCGAATCGTGCGACCGAACCACTCGATGACATCGCCGTAGACGTTGGGGGAATAACACTCGACCGTGGCGGGCAGGTTGAGGATGATCGGCCGCTCGGGCGTCGCTTCGACCACGTCCATCACCGCTTCGCAGACCTCGATCGCATACTCGGGCTCGGTGAGCGTGAAGCTCTCGGGCGAGTACTCGTAGCGAATGTCGGTGCCTGGAATCGTCTTCTCGAGCTTGCGACACAGCTTGGCGCCGTTGACGGCGATGTCCATGATCCCCTCTTTGTCGAGTCCGAAGACGACTTCGCGTTGGAGCGGGTTGATCGAGTTGTAGAAGTGGACGATCGCCCGCGGAGCGCCGTCGAGGCACTCATAGGTGCGCTCGATCAGCTCGGGACGGCACTGGGTGAGCGCCTGGATCGTGACGTCGTCGGGGATGCGGTCCTCCTCGATCAACTGGCGGCAGAAATCGAAGTCGGGTTGGCTGGCCGAGAGGAACCCGATCTCGATCTCCTTGAACCCCATCGCCACGAGTTCGTCGAACATGCGCAACTTGCGCGCCGGATCCATCGGGTCGATCAGCGCCTGGTTGCCGTCGCGCAGGTCGACCGAGCACCAGAGCGGGGCCGTGTCGATGATCGTGTTCGGCCAGGTGCGATCGGGAAGGACCACGGGGACGAACGGTGAGTACTTCTCGAACGGCATCTTGGCCGGGGTGACGGGTTGTGGTGGCATGGAACTCTCCGAGTGGAAGGGCTGGTGCGGCGGGCGGAACGGCGGCGAAAAATGAAGAACCCCCCGACCTCGTTGGGCGGGGGGTTGCGGGCGAACGCGGATATGTGGCGCTCGCCCTACGTAAGCAGAAGGAGGCGCGCGTTGTGCGTCATCACGTACCACGTTAGCAGGGATGCGAGCCGTGTGGAAGGTACGATGCCGACCACAATGACAGAATCAACAGCTCGGCGAGGAGCCCCTCGCCGCCGGCGCGACCAGCGTCGCCCGTCCGGCCCAGTCGACGGCGGACACGTCAACACGACGAATCTCACAACCATCAACATCCTCCCCCCGGTCGATGCTCCCACCGGTTTCGCCGACCTCGGCGTACCGACGCGGATCGACGACGGGTTGGCCGCCTGCGGGTTTGCGCAGCCGTTCAACATCCAGACCGAGGCGATCCCAGTCGCGATGACCGGCAAGGACGTGTGCGGTCGCGCGCAGACCGGTTCCGGCAAGACGCTCGCGTTCGGCGTGCCGATGCTCTCCCGCATCACCGATGTGGCCGAGCCGTCCAAGCCGCTCGGTCTCGTGCTCGTTCCGACCCGCGAACTGGCGGTGCAGGTCGCCGAGGTGCTCCAGCCGGTGGCATCGCATGCCGGGATGACCGTCCTGCCGGTCTACGGCGGCGCGTCGCGGCACCACCAGGTCGACGAATTGAAGAAGGGCGTCGAGATCGTCGTCGCCACACCCCTGCGCCTCATCGACTTGTTGAAGTCGAACGAGAGTGACGTGTCCGACTGCCAGATCGTCACGCTCGACGAGGCCGACCGGATGGCCGACGACGGCTTCACGCCGCAGGTCGAGTGGATCCTGCGCCACAGCACGGGCCGCACCCAGACGATGCTCTTCTCG
>JASJHI010000104.1:0-5223 GCA_033791105.1 Acidimicrobiia bacterium
CCCGTTCGAAGAGCGCCCGCGCCGGCTTCGCCAGACCAAGCTGGAACGATGGAAAATGCCGGTCGAACATCGGGACGATCACGTTCTGGCTGAAAGGAGGATCCCAGTGGATCGGGTTCGTGTTCGACAGCGTCGCCGTGATCGCGCCAGCGGACCGCAAGTCATCGACGAGTCCAGCAGCGCCTGACAACAGCCCTGATGGCCACTCGGCAAATTCGGTGAGGAATTCCTCCGGTGTCAGATCGATCTCGAACTGTCCGAGGAACGAGTCAGCGAACTCCGCGGGCGTTGAACGCCCGCTTTCGAAATCGTTCCCGGCGCCAAGCTCGAGCCATGCCGGCCAGAAGGTCGCTCGTTCAAGTCTGTGTCGATCGAGGAACTGCTCAAGCCCTGTGAGATCGACAATGACGCCACCAAGGTCGAAGAGGACAACGCGGTTCAAGGTCTCGCACGGTAGTTGCACGCGACCGCCCGATACTGAGGCACGACAATCCGACCTGCCAAACAATGGCAGCGCTGCAGCGCGGCCCATTCGTGGCGTCACACACCGCTCACCGACTCGCGCACCGAGCGCTCGACCACGCGACACTCGCGCACCTTGCCTCGCCGGCATCCACGACGAGATTCGAATCGGCGCCCGACCGCCCGACCGCTGCCGCCCGCGCCTTTTGGAGGGAACCCCATTCGGTCGCGAAGCATCCTGCGGGCCGGCGGGCGTCCGGTTTCGGAGTGATATGCGACCGAGCAAACGGCGCGCGGAGAATGTGACCAATGGATAGCGTGACGACCATCGGTCCGAACGACGAGGCCAGTGTGTTCAGCGTCGAGGTACGGCGGCCATTGCATCGGCCGAGTCCGTGGCGGCGGCTACGCGAACGTTGGCGAGTGAGCGCCGAGCGGCGGAGGGCGGCTCGTGCGCGGCGCAAGACGGCGGGCAAGAAGGTGTCGTGGTGGGAAGGCTTCGACGTCCCACTCGGCGAAATGGATTCCGTGGTCGTCGTCGTCATCTCGATTGTGACCGTGATCGTGCTGGTCGCGCTCGCATTCTCTGTCGGACCGTTTGTGTGGCTGCTGGTCCTGTTCGTCGTGGAACTGGCGATCTGGTTGCTGCTCGCGCTCGTTGGCCTGGTGGCGTGGTTGGTACTCGGTCGCCCATGGCAGGTGTCGGTGGTCGATCGCGACGGCGTCACCGTTGCGTCGGTTCCGGTACGTGGTCGCAGATCAGCTCATGAGCGTGCCGTGATCATTCAGAACCGCCTTGCCGGTGGCGCTACGCCGAGCGCAGCGGTCTGCACGCCATGAGCGACGCGCGGGAGGCCACACCGCTCAGAGCATGAAGTGCGGCGTCGCATCGGGACCGTCGTTTCAGCGTGCGTTCGGAAACTGAAACACCTGAGAGAGCCGGCACGGTCGGCGAGAGAGGCCAACAACCTCGAGGATCGGGGCGCATAATTGTGGAGATGAGTGTCGAACGCACCGGGGCCTTTGACGCCGCACCGCTCACCGATGACGCCCTCGAAGAGTCCATCGAATTCATGAAGTCAGCCAATCCGTTCTGCCAGCACACTTGGGGATGGGACACGGGCCGGTTCATCGACTTCCGCTGGGGAGGCAATGTCCTTCGCGATGCAGCCGAGCCGGGGTTCTTCGAGAGACATGGCGCCGTGGTGCGTCGTGGCGACGATGTAGTCGCACTTGTCCTCGCCGAGGTCGGCGCCGACGACCACTGCATCCTGACCGCGCGCCGGGACACGACCACGCTCGACTGGGCGTTGCAGGAGCTGCTTGAACGACGGCATGGGGAACGGCTCGTGCTGTACCCGTCCGACGAAGCGGCTTGGGTGCACGAGGTGATACGGCGCCATGGGTTCGTGAGGGGAGAGGTCGCTGGTCTCGAGTGGGGCTACGACCTCGGAGACGTCCCCGAACCATTCGAGCCGGAGAGCTTTGTGGTCGATTCGATCCGTGGCCCCGAGGACTACGCCAGCATCGACCGCTGTCTCGAGGGCGCCTTTGGAGGGAACATGGACCGGATCCCCATCCTGACGAGCCTTGCCACCAACCCGATGGTCCAACGCGAGTTGTCCGTGGTGGCCCGGGCAACCGACGGTGACATCGCGGCCTACTGCAAAGGCGAGGTCGACCCCGACACCGGGGTCGCTGGCATCGACCCCGTCGCCACCCGGCCCGACTACCAGCGACGTGGCCTGGGTAGGGCCGTGGTACTGCGATGCTTCGCCGAGCAGCGTCGGCTCGGAGGCACGATGAGCTTCATCGGCTCGGGACCTGAGGACTCTGCCGGCAGCCGGCTCTATCAGTTGCTGAACCCCGAGTCGACGACGTCGCACTCCGAATGGTCTCGATCGCCGTGAGCCAAGAGAAGCGGGGCGCCTCTCCCGGGCAGCCCTTCTCGTCCGGAGGCAAGAGCCCCCGTCGAACACGAAACGCCTGCGCTGCCCCTCTCGCCCGACGTGCGTAGCCGGCGTCGGCCACCACGCCGTCAGCCCGGGTCGCCCGAGCCTTTGCACGCATCGGTCTGGCAGCCGCCCGCGACCGACACCACCGCAGTGACCGGTCAGATCGTCGACAACTCCAGCTCGGGCCGGTCGAGCCAGTACTCCATCTTGCCCCATGACGTCTCGAAGTAGTGCTGCATCGTGCTGCCCCGCTGCAGCATCACCCTGCCGCCACGCGATTCCCGAACTTCCACGGCATCGGGGCTCGCCAGATCACGGGCATCGAATCGCCGCATGTGCGCGAGCAGCTGTGGCTTGGTCCAACGTGCTCTGGCGCTCAGGAAGTCGCTGTAGCCGGACGACTTGCGCTCGCGACACGGGAGGGCAACATCTATCGACCAGTCCTGTGAATTCGTCGATGGATCGAACTTGCTCGTGAAGTATCGGATACCGAGATACGTGTCACTCCGTTCTACCCACCGTGCGAACAGCTGTGGTAGGAGGTACCCCGGCTGGCACCCTGCATGGCCGCCGCGCTTCTCGAACGTCGCGGCCGCGAGCAGTGGCCAGACGGTGAGGTACTCGGCAACTTCGTCGATGATGTCGTGGTGGTATGGCGAATTCATCACCTGGCGGGGATCGACATCCATCACACCAGGGATCGACATGTTCAGCGGCCGAACGTGGGACTCGCTGTTCGCCGGAATATTGAGCAGCTCGTAGCCGCTCGCGTCGAGCTCGAATCGTGAGACGTTGCACCGATCGAAGCGCGGACGGCCGCATTCCAGCCAACAGAGATAGACCGAGTTGGCGAGGTAGAGGGACGGCGCTCCTGGGACGCTGAACCGATACTCGGTGGTGTCGTTACCGAACGGCACGTGAAACATGTGCTCACGTGACGTCACGCCTTCCCACGCCGACAATCGATACCAGCTCTGCCCGTCCAATACCTTGGACAGTCGTCTACTCATCGACGCGAGCCAGGTTTCGATCGCCGCGAGACCTACGTTGAACAGGTCGAGCGCCTCGTCCGCTCTGCCGGCTGCCGCCGCGCTCCACGATGCGACGAGGCTCGACGTCAAGGTGTCGATGTCATCGCGTCGGGCGACAAGAAGCGCGGCCAGTTCACCATCGGTCTCAGCAAGGCATGCCCGATGGGTGTCGAACGTCAATTCGAGGAGTCGGTCAAAGCTGCGTCGGCTCTTCGGTTTCGGGAGCGCTAGGGCCGGCGAGCTGAGCACGGTGAGGCTTCGGTCGGTCAGGCTGTAGTCGGTCATGGTCGAACTTCACCACCCTCGCCGCCGACAGAGGGGCGCATGAACATGGCGTTCGCCTGCGCTGCAGATTCGTCCCTGGAGAGCACGTCGCCGCGGATAGCCGCCATGACGGCACCACGACGAGGGTCCCTCATCGCGTACACGACCGGCCTCGCCCCTCTCTGACCACCCCTGCGGGCCTCGCGTTGCAGCATCTGTTACCTCCATCACTCTCGGTCTCGACCTTGCTTCGACCGGCGATGATCTGGCCGTCTCACACAGCGGCAGGATCCTCCGCGGCCTACATGGCGAGTGTTTGTCGCCCACCCCTACTGACGAGCCAGACTCCAAACCGGGTGACGCGCACCCGCGTCCTCCGACGAGCAGAATGACAGCCGCGCCAGCGACTCCGACCGGCCCGCCCACGACGGGCACGTGGTCAGAAGCGAAGCGCCCGCCTGACGATCGTGATTCGGACGCGGTGAACTCTGACGAGGCGGGAGCACTACAACGTCAACGGAACCGGGTGAGCTCCAAACGCAGGGTCGAACTGGGAGTTCGAAGACCCCTCAGCCGAGCCGTTGAGGGTCGGCTGATCGGCGAAATCGGAGCCGCGGCCCGGGAGTAGCCGATTCCCGGTCTTGGCTGCACCGTAGTGGTCGCGCCGAGCGATCCAGGTGTGCTCGATCACGGTTCTCGGGCTTCGTCCCGGTCGACGCCTCGAGCGGGCCGGCCGCCCGACGGTGATGGCTGTATGGACTGTTCGCATCGGTGTCAGAGACGCGTACTCTGTGGCATCTGGTGTGCTTGGCTCGTGGGCATCCTCGTTGAGACCTCGCCCTGTCATGCAGACTGTTTCATCCGACACGACACGGTGAGGAGCATGCGGTGACGATGAGCAACACGGAATCAGGAGAGGCTGATCGCGCTGGGCTCAGCGGCGGTGTCATCGCCACGCTGTCCGGGTTTGGCGTCCTTGTCCTCTTCATGGTCCAGAATACTGAAACCGTGAGGGTGAGCTTTCTCGTGTGGGATTTTACGTGGCCTGTATGGCTGCTCACACTCGGCGCGGCGTTGTTGGGAGCTTTCGTCTGGTTCGGAGTAGGCGTCATGCGGCGGCATGGTCGTCGCAAGGGTCGCCGGGACTGATCGGCACGCCGCAGCCCGCAGTCGTCGCGCGGGCGGCGGAGATCGAGTGGGGGCCCGTGGGTCGATGACCAGCGGTTACCGCCCGGGTTCACGATGGTTGGACCGTTGCGTCTCGCCGGTTCTTCACTCAGCGGTTCGGTGGGTGGGGCTCAGCAGGTCTCTGGCGATGTGGGTGATCTGCAATTCGTCGGTGCCGCCGTAGATCTGGAGGGCCTTGGCGTCGCGTGCGAGCTGTTCCAGGCCGAACTCGGCCATGTAACCGTTGCCGCCGAACAGCTGCACGGCTTCGAGCGCGACCTCGGTGGCGGCGCGGGCTGCGTACAGCTTCATCGCCGAGGATTCGGCGAGGCTGGGCGGCCGGT
>JASJHI010000105.1:0-3474 GCA_033791105.1 Acidimicrobiia bacterium
GTGCTCGTCGGACCCGTCGTGCGCACGATGTGGGTGTCCACGTTCCACTCGGCCTGCGTTCGGATACTGCGGGCCAATGCCGACCTCCTCGGCTATCCCCGCCAATTCTCGATCTACGACCAGGCCGACACGACCCGGCTCACCGGCTACGTCGTCCGCGACCTCGGACTCGACTCCAAGCGGTTCCCGCCGCGTGGCGTGCACGCCCAGATCAGCAACTGGAAGAACGAGCTGATCACGCCCGACGCAGCGTCTGCACGGGCCTCGAACATCTTCGAGCGCAAGCACGCCGACGTCTATGTCGAGTACCAGGACCGCCTCGTCAAGGCGGGTGCGATGGACTTCGACGACCTGCTCACCAAGACCGTCGAGTTGTTCCGCGACCACGGCGACGTGCTGCAGCACTATCGCGAGCGGTTCGAACACATCCTCGTCGACGAGTACCAGGACACGAATCAGGCGCAGAACGAGTTGGTCCTCATGCTCGCCGGCGGTCATCAGAACGTCTGCGTGGTGGGCGACACCGATCAGTCGGTGTATCGCTTTCGTGGCGCCGACTTCCGCAACATCCTCCAGTTCGAGGCAGCGTTTCCCGACGTCACCACGGTCGTGCTCGACCAGAACTACCGCAGCACGCAGACGATCCTCGACGCGGCGAACGCAGTCATCGACAACAACACCGAACGCAAGCCGAAGTCGTTGTGGACCGACACCGGGCTCGGTGCGCGGATTCAGCGTTATCACGCGGAGGACGAGGGCGACGAGGCCACCTGGGTCTCGTCGACCGCGCTCCAACTCCACCGTGACGATGCCGTCAACTTCCGCGAGATGGCCGTGCTGTACCGCACCAACGCGCAGGCGCGCATCGTCGAGGAAGCGTTCATGCGCCAGGGTGTGCCCTACAAAGTTGTCGGCGGCACACGGTTCTACGACCGGCGCGAGGTCAAGGACGCGATGGCGTATATCCGCGCGGTCGTCAATCCGGCCGATGAGGTCAGCCTCAAACGTGTGCTCAACGTGCCCAAACGCGGCGTCGGTGACGCCAGCGTGGCCAAGCTCGATCGCTTCGCGGCCACCGAGGGCATTCCGTTCGCGCAAGCGCTACGCCGGTCTGACGAGGCGGGCGTGACCGGACCCGCGATCAGGGGCATCGCGTCGTTCGTCGAACTGCTCGATCGGCTCTCCGCGATGGCCGCGGACGGCGAGCACGGGCCCGGCGATCTCATCCAGACGGCGCTCGACGAGTCGGGATATCTCGCCGAGTTCGAGGCCGAGGACACTGTCGAGTCGCACACCCGTATCGAGAACCTCGGCGAGCTGGTCGGGTCGGCCCGCGAGTTCACGGTGATCGACGAGTTCCTCCAACAGGTGTCGCTCGTCGCCGACACCGACGACCTGCCCGAGGGTGAAGCCGAGGACCAGGTCGTGCTGATGACGTTGCACTCCGCGAAAGGGCTCGAGTTCCCGGCGGTGTTCCTGATCGGCGTCGAGGAAGGCATCTTCCCTCACATCCGAGCGCTGACCGAGCCCGACGAGATGGAGGAAGAACGCCGGCTCGCCTACGTGGGCATCACGCGGGCGATGCGGCGCCTCTACATGTCGCACGCGTGGAGCCGTCAGCTGTTCGGTTCGACGCAGTACAACCCACCTTCGCGGTTCTTCGATGAGATCCCCGAGGATCTCATCGAGTCGAGTGGCAACGTCTCGGGCCGGTCGTCGTACGGTCGTCAGAGCTATCGCGATCGACACTCCGGCGCGTACGGAGGTGCCGGGTCGGGTGCTCGCGACGTGCCGCCATACCGCCGCCGCCAGGAGGCGGGCCGCGACATCAACGCCGACGTGCTCGCCGAAGTCAAAGCCGACCAAGATGCCCACCGCGATCGCGTTGTGGACGCGGCGATCAGCGCGGGTGCGCGCAACGTGCCCGAGCCGTCGAACTCACAGGAACTCGGCCTGCGGATCGGAGATGGCGTCGAGCATCCGAGCTTCGGCGAGGGGGTCATCATCGACATCGCCGGAACCGGCGAGAAGGCCGAGGCCACGATCAACTTCCCCGGCGTCGGCACCAAACACCTCGCGCTCGCCTGGGCCCCCCTCAAGAAGCTCGGGACCTGATCACCGGTCCCGCCGACCGTGGCCCGGCCGCGATCGTCAGGATGCGTCTCGGCGTCGAAGTCGGCGGGAACCGCATCGATCGACTCCGAGGGTGCAGGTGATGTCAGGCGAGGACGGTGAGGATGCCGCGGCGGCGGAGTTCGGCGATGATCTCGTCGGCGGCGTCCTCGGCGCTGGTGGTGACCGTGTCGACGCGGATCTCCGGATGCTCCGGTGGCTCGTAGGGCGAGTCGATACCGGTGAAGTTCGTCAGCTCGCCGCGCCTCGCCTTCGCGTAGAGGCCCTTCGGGTCGCGGAACTCGGCAACGTCGAGGGGCGTGTCGACGTGCACCTCGACGAATTCGTCGTCGTCGACGAGTTCGCGGGCGAGCTGGCGTTCGGCGCGGAACGGCGAGATGAACGACACGAGCACGACGAGCCCCGCGTCGACCATCAGCGCGCCCACCTCAGCGATGCGGCGGATGTTCTCGACGCGGTCGGCATCGGTGAATCCGAGGTCGCGGTTCAGGCCATGGCGGACGTTGTCGCCGTCGAGCAGGTACGTGCGCGTTCCGAGGGCGTGGAGCTTCGACTCGACGATGTCGCCGATCGTCGACTTTCCCGAACCGGAGAGCCCGGTGAGCCAAACCATGGCTGGGCGGTGATGGTTCTGCTCGGTCCGTGCCTCCTTGTGGACCTCGACGTCTTGCCAATGGATGTTGTGCGATCGGCGGAGCGCGAAGTGCAGCAGACCGGCGCCGATGGTGACGTTGGTCAGCTTGTCGATCACGACGAATCCTCCGGTGTCGCGATTCTCCGCGTACGGATCGAACGGGATCGGCCGATCGAGACTGAGATTGCAGACCCCGATCTCGTTGAGCTCGAGCGTTGTTGCCGCGAGATGATCGAGCGTGTTGACATCGACGCGGTACTTGGGGTGACCGATCGTGGCGTTGACCGTGCGCGTGCCGATCTTCACGAGATATGGCCGACCCGGCAGCATCGCCTCCTCGTGCATCCAGATCAGGTGTGCCTCGAACTGGTCGGCGACCTCGGAGGGAGCGTCGGCCGCGCAGATCACGTCGCCGCGGCTGGCATCGATCTCGTCCGCGAATGTGAGGGTCACCGACTGTCCGGCGATCGCCTCGTCGAGGTCGCCGTCCATCGTTACGATGCGGTCGATGGTGCTCGTCGTGCCCGCGGGCCGCACGCGGATCGCGTCTCCCTGGCGCACCCGGCCACTGACGATCCGCCCGGAGAAGCCGCGGAAATCGAGGTCGGGTCGATTGACCCACTGGACCGGCAGACGGAGCGGTCCGCTCGCCGCCTCGTCGTCCACGGGCACGGTTTCGAGGAACCCGAGCAGCGTCGGGCCGTGGT
>JASJHI010000106.1:0-5561 GCA_033791105.1 Acidimicrobiia bacterium
CAGCACGGGCGGGTGCCTCGGTCGTGGCGGTTGAGCCGACGCCGTACATGCGGTCGATTCTCAAGACGCGCCGACTGGCCTCCCGACATCGTGACCTGATCACTGTCGTCGATGGTTCCGCCGAGTCGCTACCAGCGGCGGCGGACAGCATCGACGCCGTGTGGGCCGTGAACACGATGCATCACTGGGTCGACCCTGAACGGGCGGCGGCAGAGATCGCGCGGGTGCTGGCGCCCGGCGGCCGGCTCGTGCTGGTCGACGAGGACTTCGCAGACCCCGATCATCCCGACTACGAGACGTGGGGATCGAAGCATCACGCCGCCGACGACGACGGACACGAAGACGACGATCAAGAGGATGACGGACACGAGGATGATGGGCACGGCCACGGGTTCCAGATGGTCGACGCCGCCAGGATGGGTGATCTCTTGACGGCAGCCGGCGTGACCGATGTCGAGGCCGGCAAGCGCACCCTCGCCGGACGACCGGTGATCGCCGTCACCGCAGGTTGATCTATCAGCGACCCGCGTTCAGTCGACCTGAGATCGCAGCCGCGGCGCGACGGCTCACAATACGATCGCCTCGGCTTCCGCTGTTCGTCTGACCGAAGGTTTGAGGAGTTCCGCGGGTACGACATCGACCGACATCTCCAGGAGTTCCGAGAGTTCGCGCTCGAGCGCAGCAAGACCGACCAGTCCGACGTCGTCGCTGAGATCGACGAGGAGGTCCAGATCGCTGTCGGCGTCGTCATCACCCCGGGCAACACTGCCGAACACTCGAACGTGGCTCGCGCCGTGACCCTGGGTGAGCCGCTGGATGTCGCGGCGGTGACGACGTAGCCGCCGCGTTCGTGGTGTGTCGGGGAGCCGCCGATCTGACGGCTCGGTCGGGCGGAGCGTGAGGTCGAGGTGATGGCCCGTCGCCTCGACGAGACGTTCGAGTGTGGGCAGGCTCGGCTCGCGACGACCGGACTCGTAGGCACTGATGACCGATTGCGTCACGCCGGCGGAGGCGGCCAACTCGACCTGGGTCAAGCCGGCCGCTTTGCGCGCGGCACGAAGCGTCGATCCGGCATCCATACGCCCACTATAGCGGATCGTCGATACCTCACTCTTGGAGAACCCGGTCGGATCGGCGCGGCTGACCTGCCTACGATCACGCCATGACCGACCTCGCAGCGCCGTTGATCGGGTCGACCGGATTGGCTGACCGGCTGTTGGCCGCGCTGCCGGCCGACGTCGATCATGCGTCGGCGCGGCTCGTCGATGAGCGAGCTGAGTACCTGCGCGTGCGGCGCAACAACCTCGAGCCGCTCCGCAGCCACTACGACACCGGCGTGATGATCGCAATCTGGGACGGGGGCGGACTCGGCTATGCGGCCACCCCCGATCTCAGCGACGCGGGACTCGTCGCGGCCGTCGAGCGGGCGCGCCACTGGGCGAGCGTCACGGTGGGCGCGATGGTCGCCGCCTTGCCCCCACCCGACGACGGTCGGACCGGCAGCTACGCCTCGCCCGTCGAGGTCGACTGGGACACGATGCCGCTGTCCGACCGGATCGACCTGCTCCAGCAGCAGTCGCAGCGGCTTGCGATCGACGATCGCATCGTCGACTGGAACGCGATGCTCGCCCGACGCGAGGTCGACACCCTGCTCGTCACGTCACGCGGCGCACGAATCGAGCAGCGCTTCCGGTTCGTGTATCCGGGCCTCGAGGCAACGGCCAACGAGGGCACGAACACCCAGACCCGGACGTTCGGCGGAACGGCCTACTGCGGTCAGGGCGGCGCCGAGGTGCTCGGCCGGTTCGGATTCGGCGATGCCGCCACCCTTCTCGCCGAACAGGCGGTCGAACTGCTCGACGCACCGAACTGTCCGACAGGTGTGATGGACCTTCTCGCCGCACCGGACCAGATGATCCTCCAGATCCACGAGTCGATCGGCCACCCGCTCGAGCTCGACCGGATCCTCGGTGACGAACGCAACTACGCGGGCACGAGTTTCGTCACCACCGACATGTTCGGCACGTTCCAGTACGGCTCCGAGCTACTCAACGTGACGTTCGATCCGACCGTGCCCGGCCAGCTCGCCAGCTACGGCTTCGACGACGACGGCACGCCGGCGACCAAGGAGTACCTGATCCGAGACGGGGTCCTCGAGCGACCGCTCGGCGGTGCGGTGTCGCAGGCTCGGGCCGGCCTCGTTGGGGTCGCGAACTCCCGGGCGGTGAGCTGGAACCGTCCGCCGATCGACAGGATGGCCAACCTCAACGTCGAGCCGGGGACATCGACGGTCGACGAGCTGATCGGGTCGATCGAACGCGGTGTCTACATGCACACGAACAGCTCGTGGTCGATCGACGACAGCCGGAACAAGTTCCAATTCGGCTGCGAGTACGGCCAGCTGGTCGAGGACGGTGAGATCGTCGGGACGGTGCGCAACCCGGGCTACCGGGGGGTCTCGTCGTCGTTCTGGCGCAGCCTCGCGGGCGTCGCCGATGCCGACAGCTTCAAGGTGATGGGCACTCCGAACTGCGGTAAGGGCGAGCTGAATCAGATGGTCGGTACGGGCCACGCGTCGCCGGCGTGTCTGTTCACCGACGTTGCCGTCTTCGGAGGCGAGGAGTGAGCGCGGCGATGGACGGCGGGACGGGCGCTGCGGCCCGCGACGATCAGACCTACTTCGATGAGTTGGTCGGCGCTGCGATCACCCGGCTGCGGGGCGACGAGGTGCTGTTGGCCAACGTCAGCGGCGAGCGAACCGACTTCGTTCGGTTCAACGGTGGCGACGTGCGCCAGGCGGGCACGGTCGAGCAGCGCACACTCTCGATCGACCTGATCGAGGGAGCGCGGCACGTCGGCGGATCGATCCAGCTCACCGGTGATCGTTCGGTCGACGACGCTCGGGTGAGCCGGCTGTTGGAGCAGGCCCGCGAACAGCGCCGGCTCGTGCCCAATGACCCGTTCCTGCTCTACAACACCTCGCCCGAGTCGACCACCCGCGTCGAGACGGGTTCGATCCCGGATCCCGATGCTGCGGTCGCCGACATCCGTGGTGCGGCTGCGGGACGTGATCTCGTCGGGATCTACGCCGCGGGCGATACCTGGTCCGGGTTCGCCAACTCGCTCGGGCAGCGCAACTGGTTCCAGTCGGCCACCTTCAACCTCGACTGGTGTTTCTACCTCCGCGACGACAAGGCGGCGAAGAACCTCTACGCCGGATTCGAGTGGGACGACGACGACTTTGCCCGCAAGATCGACTGGTCGTCGCGCCAGCTCGCCGCCCTCGAGCGGTCGCCGGTGACGTTGTCGCCGGGGGAGTACCGGACCTACCTCGCGCCGGCAGCGATGGAGGAGCTGCTCGGCCTGATGGCCGCGTACGGCGCGTTCGGCAAGCGTGCGCTCGAGACCCGCCAGACGCCGTTGTTGAAACTGGCGGTCGGCGAGGAGTCGCTGTCGCCGCTGCTGGCGATCAGCGAGTCGACCGGTGATGGTGTCTCACCGAACTTCCAGTCCGCTGGGTTTCTGCGTCCTGAGCGCGTCTCGCTGGTCGAGGAGGGGCGTACGGCGTCGACGCTGATCTCACCGCGGTCGGCACAGGAGTACGGCGTCGAGACCAACGGCGCCGCGAACCACGAAGTGCCGTTGTCGCTGGCGATCGCCGTCGGGGATGTTCCGACTGCGGCGGTGAGCGAGGCGCTGGGAACAGGGCTCTACGTCGGGAACCTGTGGTACACGAACTTCTCCGACCGCGCGGCGTGTCGCACGACCGGGATGACCCGGTTCGCCACCTTCTGGGTCGAGGATGGCGACATCGTGGCGCCGGTCGACGTGCTGCGCTTCGACGACACCGCCTATCACTTGCTCGGCGACCAGCTGGAAGGGCTGACCGATTCGGCCGAGCTGTTGTTGGACCCGGGGACCTACGAGGAACGATCGACCGCCAGCACGCGCTCGCCCGGCGCGCTGGTCGGCGCCATGCGCTTCGTGCTCTGACTGGCGACGCTGCGCGATCGTCGGGGCGGTCAGGTCTCGTCCTCGCCCTCGAGTTCGGCCCGCACGCGTTGCAGGGTCGCGATCGCGTCGTCGATGGCTGCCGTTGGGCCTTCGCCTGAGGTGACGCCGGCCTCGAGGATCCGGCGCGCGCAGCGGGACACGTTCTGACCGTTTGCTTTCGCCAACGCCTCCAGCCGCGCGTGGAGGTCCTCAGGGATCCGGATCGAGACATGGCGCGACTTCGGCGCGTTGGGATCGACGGGCTCGACGCGCTCACCGGTCGTGTCCTCGAGCCATTGAATCAGTCGTGGCTTGTCCGTCATGTGGCTCACTCCTCTCGCTCGATCGCACGTGCGAGGACGAGCACGATCGTCGTCGTATGCGCGCGGTTCGGTTCATCCCGTTCGGTGCCATCGAACAGCGACCACAACGCCGGCAGTAGCGACTCGAGATCGCGTCTCGTGAGCCGTACCCCGTCGGGTGGCAGCCAGTCGAGATCATCGACCGCCATTTGTCACACAACGTAGCACATCGCATCGAAGCCCAAGCGCTGCTCGCCAGAGCGCGCAGGCAAGCAGTTGGTCGAGTGGGATCCCGTCTCGCCGACAGCGCGCTTCGAGGTCCTCCAGCGCCACGCTCGGCATGGTGATTCGCAGGGTGACCATCTCCGACTCGTTCATTGTTCGCAGCCCTTCGGTTTGGTGGAGTGCGGAGGAGTCGGTGTGATCGACCATACCGATGGGGTGTCGCGGAGTCGCCCGACCGGTCCCTGCCCGCCTGGGCCGTACGCGAGGTGGCCAACTACATCACTGCGCTCGATCACGGAATCCGGAGGCTCGGTGAGGGCTTCCCATTGAGCATGCGGCTCCTGCGCGAAGTGCACGAACAGCTCATGCGCGGAGTGCGCGGTGGCGCAGCAGCGCCCGGGGAGTTCGGGACGACCCAGAACTGGATCGGCGGCACGTCGCCGTCGGATGCCGCCTTTGTCCCGCCCCCCGTCGACGCGATGGGACCTGCACTCGATGACTTGGAGCAGTTCCTTCACGACCGTTCGATGCCGCTCCTGATCCAACTGGCGCTGGCTCACTACCAGTTCGAGGTCGTCCATCCGTGATGAGCACCAGCCGCACTGGAGACCTGGTGCCGTGGATACGGTTCTTTCTGGACGGCGTCGCGACTCAGGCCACTGACGCGGAGAACCGGGCGGCTGGACGTGGCGTTCCCGACAGCCCAGGCGGCGATCATCGCGTTGGTCGAGCGCGGGGATCTCACGGAGACGACCGGTCGCCGGCGGAAGCGTTTCTACATGGCGAACGGCATCTTCGACGCGGTCTACGGGGAGGTGCCGGAGCCGGTTCAGCCCGGCCTGTTCCGTTGAAGTGCAGCGGGACGGCTCGCCACCGATTGATGGGCGGCGGCCAATGTCGATGGCAGCTCCGACCTGCGCCGAGAGCCGCTCGCACCGTCGTCGGCAGCGGCTGTCGAGAGAACGACCTGGCCAGCAGTTCCATCGACGCAAGGGTCGGCCACTACTCAGTCCTCGTCGGAGTCGGTCTCGAGTTCTGGGG
>JASJHI010000107.1:0-4189 GCA_033791105.1 Acidimicrobiia bacterium
GGTCGCGGATCACCTCCAGATCGCGACGCGCAAGGCGCGCGCTCGCGCGCTCGTTGGCCGGATGTCTCGGCTCGTAGACGGCGTCGTGGTAGAAGGCGGCCGCCACGATCGCGTCGGGATCACCGACGTCTTCTGTCGCCGCCAATTCGAGCACATGTCGAACCACCATCGTGATGTGTGCGCTGCCGTGATAGCGCCGATGCCGCTCGCGGTAACGCCTGAGCAGGCGGTCGTACAACCCGGAGTCGTTTCCGACGTGTGACGACCAGGCTGCGCGCAGCTCGACGTCGGTGGGCATGTTGACAGTGTGTCAGCGTCGGCCGTCGCGCGGTTGTGATCGCTGTGCCACGCTGTCGGCCGTGACCGTTCTGATCGACGAAGCGCGCTGGCCCTGGCGTGGAGAGTTGTGGTGCCACCTCGTGAGCGACTCGTCGTATGACGAACTGCACGATTTCGCTGATCGAGCCGGGATCCCGCGGCGCGGCTTCCAAGGCGATCACTACGACATTCCTGAGGAGTATCGGGACGGGCTGATCGAGGCGGGCGCCGTCGAAGTCGAGAGCCGTGAACTGCTGCGCCGTTTGAAGGCGGCCGGCCTGCGTCTCAGCCCCGCCCAACGCCGCGCGCGAGCCGGAACCGCGACCTGAAACCGCCGCACGTCGTCAAGCCGCCCAGCGCGGGCGTTCGCCGAGCAGATCCCGCGGGCACCAGATCTCGTCACCGATCACGAACCACTCGAGCAGTTCGACGCCGTGCTCGTCGAGCACCTCGCTCGCCTCGAGCCAGCGGTCGATGTCGCGGGTCTCGACGCTGCCGCCTGGCCGTACCGACCCGACGACGGCGGCCGCGAACCGCGTGTTCTGTCGCGCCTGCCAGCCGATGATGTCGACGACATCGACGATCGCATCCGGCGAGTTCGTGCCGGTGACGACGATGACCGCCAAGCCGCACCGGCGGTCGTCGAGCGGGATCACGATCGTCTCCGCTCGGGGCGGGCGATGCATCACCGACTCGACCGCCGACCTTGCTGCCGACTCGGAATCGACAGGGTCGAACCGGGTTCTCGCACGTCGATGGGTGACAGAGATTCCGGACATGGCGCGCTCCTCATGTGGCGTGGCTCGCCCGACTGTGGCGGGCGAGTGAGGGAGCAGTCGGTGTGCGGCACGCTACCGAGACGGTGTCGCAGGGTTGTCGGCGATACCGTTCCACCGACCTTCACCCGAACTCCACCCCCCACCCGCACCCCGCACCCAACTTCCCGATGCCGGGCGCGGCCGCGAGCGACTGCACACGAGATGACCGACACCCCAACGACCCCTACACCAGCGGACGGATTCGAGCCGTCTGCCGACGAACTCGTCGCGCACAACACCGAGTTCGCGGCGGCCTTCGATGACCGCGACCTCCAGGTGGAGCCGACGCGTCACCTCGCGGTCGTGGCGTGCATGGACTCGAGGATGGACATCTTCAAGTTGCTCGGTCTCGGCAATGGCGAGGCGCACATCATTCGGAACGCCGGTGGTGTGATCACCGATGACGTCATCCGATCCCTGTGCCTCTCGCAACGCCGACTCGGGACGCGCGAGATCGTGCTCGTGCACCACACCGACTGCGGCCTCGAGAACCTCCGCGAGGATGAGTTCCGCGACGAGGTGTTCGAGGAACTCGGTGTCAAGCCGCGGTGGTTGCTCGAGGCCTTCAGCGACCCGTATGTGGACGTTCGCCAATCGATGCAACGGCTCGAGATCACGCCGTTCATCTCGCACAAGGAGCTGATCCGCGGCTTCGTCTACGACGTCACGACCGGCCGGCTCGTCGAGGTCGAACGGGCGAATTGATCGCCTCGTCCAGCCCTCGCTGCTCCCGGCGGGCCGACGAACACGCCCCACAACCGATGGGACTTGCCGAGTGACACGGTTGTAGTCTCGCGGCCCATGACCGGGGTCACGATCTATCACAACTCGAATTGAAACTCCTCGAACAATGCCGTGCGCATTGCAGAGGAACTCGGTGTCGACGCCGACATCGTCAACTACATCAAGCAGCCACTCGACGGGGCGACGCTCCGCCAGATCATCGGCAAGCTCGAAGATCCGCCGACCGACCTCGTGCGCCGCGATGCACAGTTCAAGAAGCTCGAGCTGAGCGACGCCGACGTCGAGACGGTCGATCAGATCGTCGACGTGCTCGTCGCCAACAAGCGCCTGCTCCAACGGCCACTTCTCGTGACCGACGAGACGGCCATCATCGGCCGACCGAAGGAGCGGGTCGTCGCCCTGCTCTCGTGAGCGAACACGACCATCGACGATGACCGACCAGTCCTCCTCCGGCGCGGGGACCAC
The DNA here is from genome assembly GCA_033791105.1 of Acidimicrobiia bacterium. Taxonomy (GTDB): domain Bacteria; phylum Actinomycetota; class Acidimicrobiia; order Acidimicrobiales; family Ilumatobacteraceae; genus JASJHI01. The sequence continues at coordinate 2,346 of JASJHI010000107.1, forward strand.
TCGCGCGGACGCGTCGGAGTCGGAGGACCAATCCACCTCGAGGTGGGCACTGCTCTCCACGACGCTGAAGGCGCAGCGTCGCAACCTGATCATCGGGACATTGATCGGCCTGGTCTGGATGGTCGGCAAGATTTCGGTTCCGATCCTCGTCCGATTCGGGATCGACCGCGGGATCGAGGACGGCGACAGGCTGTGGCTGTGGGTCGCGCTCATCGCGCTGGCCGGTGTCGTGGCCGGGGTCTTCACCGCCTTCCGCCGGTTCTACGCATTCCGCGAGGCCCGATGGACCGAGACGCGGCTGCGCGAGCGCCTGTTCGACCACATCATGTCGCTCCACATCGGCTACCACGACCGCGCCCAGACCGGGCAGCTGATGAGCCGCTCGTCCAGCGACCTCAACCAGATTCAGATGTTCGTGGTGATGATTCCCATCACACTGTCGAACCTCGGCATGGTCCTTGCGGTCACGGTCATCCTGTTCGTCAGCGACCCGCTCCTGGCCGTTTGCGCGCTGGCGCCGCTCCCGCTCGTCAACGTTGCCGGTCGTCGCTTCTCGCAGGCGATCCACCCGGCCGTGCTTGCCGTGCAGGCCGAGCAGGCCGAACTCGCCACGGTGGTCGAGGAGTCGGTCGGCGGTGTCCGCGTCGTCAAGGGATTCGGCGCCGAGCACGTGCAGGAGGCGCGCCTCGAGGTCGAGGCGGACGACATCCGCGACGTGTCGGTGCAGGCCGCACGCGTGCGTGCCCGATTCGTGCCTGCGATCGACCTGCTGCCACAGCTCGGAATGATCGCAGTGCTCGGCATCGGTGGCCTCCGGGTGATCGACGGCGACCTCACGCTCGGCCAACTCGTGCAGTTCAACTTCTTCGTCGCGCTGCTCGTCGGTCCGATGCGGATGCTCGGCATGACCATCGCGTGGGCACAGCGTGCCGCGGCCGCGCTCGAGCGTGTCAACGAGGTGCTCGACACGACGCCGAGGGTCGTTGATCCGGTCGATCCCTCGACGCTGACGAGTGCCGGCGACCTGGGTGCGATCCGATTCAGAGCGGTCGAGTTCGCGTACGAGGGCCAGGATCCCGTGCTCGACGGGTTCGACCTCGAACTCGCAGCGGGGCAGTCGGTCGCCATTGTGGGTGCCACCGGCTCGGGCAAGTCGACCGTGGCCCGGCTGCTGTTGCGCTTCTACGACGTCCAACGCGGCGAGGTCACCATCGACGGAGTCGACGTCCGAGAACTCACACTGCACGATGTCCGGCGGTCGGTCGGAGTCGTGTTCGAGGACACTCTGCTCTTCCACGACACCGTCGCCGACAACATTGCGTTCGCGTGTCCCGACGCCGCCCGCGACTCGATCGAGAACGCGGCGCGGCTGGCGAGCGCCCATGACTTCATCATGGGGCTTCCCGATGCGTACGACACGATGCTGGGCGAGCGGGGATACTCCCTGTCGGGTGGCCAGCGGCAACGCATCGCCATCGCCCGCGCCTTCCTGCGCAACGCTCCCATCCTGATCCTCGACGAAGCCACCAGCGCGCTCGACTCGGAAAGCGAAGCCATGGTCCAGAAGGCACTCGCCGAACTCGTCAAGGGGCGCACCACCTTCATCATCGCCCACCGCTTCAGCACGATCACCATCGCTGACCGCATTCTGGTCTTCCGCGAAGGACGCATCGTCGCGGATGGCACCCATGACGAACTCCGCGAAACCAGCCGGATCTATCAATCAATGATCGGTGGACAGACTCTCCCCACCTGATTCCTCACTGCTGAGGAACGACTTCCTACAAAGCTCGGCATACTTCCCGCCCTCCGCCAACAAAGTGGCGTGAGTGCCTTGCTCGACC
>JASJHI010000108.1:0-14351 GCA_033791105.1 Acidimicrobiia bacterium
CATCCGACCTTCCCGCAACCACGCTGGCGCTCGGCGCCACCTACGTTGCGCAGGGCCCCAACGGCACCCGAGAGATCGCCGCAGCCGACTTCTACCAGACCTTCTTCGAGTCGGCACTCGCCGACGACGAGATCCTCACCGAGGTGCGCGTACCGAAGATGAACGGCGCCGGCTGGAACTTCCAGAAGTTCAACCGTCGCGCTCAGGACTGGGCGATCGTCGGCGTCGCTGCTTGGCGTCGCAACGGCGACTCCGGCATCGGACTCGTCAACATGGGTTCGACACCAATCCTCGCCTCGAGTGTCTCGTCGGCGCTCAACGGTGGTGCGACCGTCGCCGATGCTGCCGAACAAGCGACCGCCGAGACGGACGCTCAGGCCGACCTCAATGCAAGCGTCGAGTACCGCGAGCATCTCGCCCGAGTGCTCACCCGCCGCGCGCTCGACGAAGCCTCCGCCTGATCTCGAGGGCGCTCGCGAGTCGCGTCATCGCGTCTCGGGGTCAATGCGTGCGGAAACCGAACTCTGTGACGCCGAGAGTTCGAGACAGCGCTCGATCGATCTGAGCGCGGTAGCGTTTGGCCGCAATGTCGGCCGCATCGTGGACGAAGATCAGGCTCGCGCTCGTCGCCGCGTACGTCGTCGCCTACGTCTGGTGGTTTTTCGCCAACGGCGTCATCATCGACCGCATCTCGGTCCTGCTGTCCGTCGCGATCTTCCTCGTCATCGCCAGCCTCGGTCGACCGCTGAAGTTCTGGCTGATGATGTTCGCCGACCTCACGCTGTTCGTCGTGATGTGGCTCGCCTACGACGAGAGCCGCGGCGTCGCCGACCGGGTCGGCTTCCCGCTCCAGATCGAGTCGGTGCGAAATATCGACCGTGTGCTGTTCCTCGGCACGGACCCCACCGTGTGGCTGCAGAAGACGTTCTACCGCGGTCCTGGCAACGTGCAGTGGTATGACGTCGTCGGCTCGATGGTCTACTACTCGCACTTCATCGTGCCACCGGTCGTGATCGCCACGCTGTGGTTCGTCAACCGGCACCACTGGGTGCGTTACATGCGGCGCTTCGCCACGCTGCTGCTCGTCGCCTGCACGATGTTCGTGCTGTTGCCGACCGCTCCCCCATGGATGGCGGCGGGCGGCCGCAACCGACTCGGACTCGAACTCGACGTGCTGCCACCGCTGGCGCGGCCGACAGGTGCGGGGTGGCGGTACATCGGTCTCGACGGCTTCGTCCGGGCGTGGGATCACGGTCGCGACTGGGCCAATCAGGTGGCTGCGATGCCGTCACTGCACTCCGCGTTCGCGCTCTTCGTCGTCGTGTTCTTCTGGCGGTGGGTGACCGATTGGCGCTGGCGCGCGCTGATGCTGCTGTACCCGCTCGCGATGGCGATCGCGCTCGCCTACTTCGCCGAGCACTACTTCATCGACGCGATCGCAGGATGGGCGATAGTCGGTGCCTCCTTCTACGCCTGGAATCGAATCGAGCGCATGCTCGACGCGAGACGCGCCGCACGGGCCCCGGCCACCGACGATGTGCTCAGCGATCCGCTCGAGAGCCCATCAGGAGCGGCGGAGACGACAGCTGAGGTGACGGCCGGCGACGACGTGCTGATCGAGGCCAGGAGCGACGACGACCTGGCTCAGAGCAACCCGAGATAGCTCCCGCCGTCGACACTCAGATTGGCGCCGGTGACGAATCGCGTGTAGTCGCTGCAGATGAACGCGACGATCGCACCGAAGTCGCCCGCATCTCCGACCCGCATGTCCCCCAACTGTGCATCGGAGAAGACCTGCTCGATGCGCGGCGTGCGGTGGGTGCCCGGCTGCACCGAGTTGACGGTGACACCGTCGTCCGCGACCTCGAGTGCGAGTGTCTTCAGGAACGCGGTCGCGCCGGCCCGAGCAGTATTCGAGAGGATCAATGTGGGGATCGGCTGGCGGACCGAGACCGACGTGATCGCGACGATTCGGCCCCAACCGCGCTCCTGCATCGCCGGAACCGCCGCCTTGCACATCGCGACCACCGACATGAGATTGAGATCGAGCGCCGCCTGGTAGGCCTCGACCGGCGTGGACTCGAAGGTGCCCGGAGGTGGACCACCGGCATTGGGCACGAGGATGTCGAGCCCACCGAGCGCGTCGGTCGCCGCCTCGACGAATCCCGCGGCCCCAGCCGGACTCCCGACGTCGGCGACGATCGGCGTGCAACGATCGCCGATGCGTTCTGCCGCGGCCGCCAGCCGGTCCTCGTCGCGACCACAGATCGCCACCTCCACACCCTCGGCGGCGAGCGCCGCGGCCGATCCCAACCCGAGCCCGGACGATCCTGCTGCCACGGCCGCGCGCCGTCCTGCAATTCCCAGATCCATTCACGAGACGCTACGCGAAGCTAGGCCCGAGTGACGCACGACAGCCCCCCGTCTCGAGGCTCGACCGAGCGTCGTTCGAATTCCGAGACCTTCTCCGACGAGGACGAGCAGCACGAAGTCCATGGTCGCTTGCGCGGTGGAATCGGGCCCGCTCGCCGGCGCGCGGATATCGTCGTGCCGATGACCCCGGACGATGTCGCGAACGCCCTGTCCGAGCAGGGCTACCTCCCCGATGAGGGCATCGCCACCGCCGTCTTCCTGGCGACCACGCTCCGCCGCCCGCTGCTGCTCGAGGGCGAGGCCGGCGTCGGCAAGACAGAACTCGCGAAGGCGATGGCGTCGGCTTCGGGCGGTGAGCTCATTCGGCTCCAGTGCTACGAAGGCATCGACGCATCACAGGCGGTCTACGACTGGGACTACGCCCGGCAGCTGCTTCACCTCCGCGCCGCCGAGGCGACGGGCGAGACCCAGGCGATGTCAGCGGCCGACCTCGAGGCGGAGCTGTATGGCGAGCGGTTCCTGATCAAGCGAGCGCTCCTGCGGGCCATCGAACCGGTGGAGGGACCACCACCGGTGCTGCTGATCGACGAGATCGACCGCGCCGACGACGAGTTCGAGGCGTACCTCCTCGAAGTGCTGTCCGACTACCAGATCACCGTTCCCGAGATCGGCGTGTTCAGTGCCAAGCGTCCCCCTCTGGTCGTGCTCACGTCGAACCGCACGCGCGACGTACACGATGCCCTCAAGCGGCGCTGCCTGTACCACTGGGTCGAACATCCCGACTTCGAGCGTGAGGTGGCGATCGTGAGGCTGCGCGCGCCGCAGGTCGACGAGGCCCTGGCCCGTCAGGTTTCGGCCGCCGTCGAGGCACTGCGCGACCTCAATCTCTACAAGCCGCCCGGCGTCGCTGAGACGATCGACTGGGCGACTGCGCTGGGCCGGCTCGGCGCGCAGGAACTCGACGAGCGGATGGTCACCAGCACCCTCGGTACGGTGCTCAAGTACCGCGAGGACCACCAGCGCGTCGAGCAACACGGCATTGCGGACATCGTGAAGCAGGCGTTCGAGAAGGGGCTCCCGGGCTGAGTTCGATGGGCCGGCCCTCCACGACCGATGGAGCGACCGCGGGCCGTCAGGATGGCCCGGGCCGCCGGGGTGGCCCCGCCACCATCGCCGTCGCGTTCAGCCGCGTGCTCCGCGGAGCTGGGCTGCGGGTGCCGACGAGCTGCACCAACACCTACGCCGAGGCCCTCGGCACGACCGGACTCGGCGACCGCGACACCACCTATTGGGTGGGTCGCGCCACGCTCGTGCGGCGACCGGAGGACATCCCTCTCTACGACCGGGCGTTCGCAGTGTTCTTCGAACACCGACGCCCGGACGGCTCCGTCGGCGAGACCGAACCACCTGTCGAGGTCAGCATCGCGGTCGACACCGACGACGACCCCGACTCCGACGACGGAGACGACACGGCCCACGCGACCGACGAGCCAACGATCGAGCTGCGGTTCTCGACCACCGAGATCCTGCGCCACAAGGACTTCGCCGAGTACTCCGACGAGGAACTCGACCAGGCGCACGATCTGATGTCGCACCTCCGACTCGTGGGTTCACCACGGGCGTCCCTGCGATTGGGTCCGTCGCGGCGCACAACCGCCTGGCCGGACATGCGCCGCACCGTGCGCGCCGCGATCCGCGCGGGTGGCGAACCGATCGAGCGGCATCATCGCGAACACAGCACGCGCTTGCGGCGCCTTGTGCTCGTCCTCGACGTGAGCGGTTCGATGGAGCCGTACGCCCGAGCGCTGCTGCGCTTCGTCCACGCCGCGGTCGCCGGCCGCCAGAAGGTCGAGGCATTCACCCTTGGGACGCAGCTCACACGCATCACCCGCGAGCTCGGCAGTCGAGATCCCGACGTGGCGCTCGCGGCCGCCGGACAGCGTGTCGCCGACTGGAGCGGCGGCACACGGCTCGGCGAGGGCCTGCGAACGTTCAACGACGAGTGGGGCGTACGCGGGTTGGCGCGCAACTCCATCGTGGTCATCCTCTCCGACGGATGGGACCGCGGTGATCCCGACGAGTTGACCGAGCAGATGGAGCGACTCCACCGCGTCACACACCGCCTGATCTGGGTGAATCCGCTCAAGGTCACACCGGGATACGCACCACTCGCGCGCGGAATGGCCGCCGCACTCCCCCACGTCGACGATTTCGTCGAAGGACATTCGGTCGCTGCAATGGAGGAATTGACCCGGGTGATCCGGCAACCTTGAGGTGATTGCAGGGACCGACGAACGGACCGAGGAGAACTCGATGCACGATCTACTCGACGACATCACACGCTGGCAGGCAGACGGTCACCGCATCGCGGTCGCCCGCGTCGTCGACATCGAGGGGTCCGGCCCACGCGATCCCGGCGCGGCCATGGTGGTCAATGACGACGGCGAAGTGGCGGGCAGTGTGAGCGGCGGCTGTGTCGAAGGTGCGGTTGTCGGCGAGGCGCTCGCGATCCTCGACGGTGAACGTCGGGCCGGCATCGTGACGTTCGGCTACTCCGACGACGAGGCCTTCGCGGTCGGCCTCACCTGCGGTGGCACGATCCATCTCTTCATCGAGGAACTCGACTGGTGACGCTGTTTCAACACTACGCGGACCGCCTGCGAGAAGATCTCCCGGTCGCGCTCGCCACCGTCATCGACGGGCCGACCGTCGGCGCGAAGCTGCTCGTGGAACCCGAGGGCGAAGTGCGCGGCACGCTCGGACATCCCGAACTCGACAGGGTGGTGACCCGCGATGCGTTGGCCGAACTGGAAGCCGCACGCTCGGGTGTCCGCAACTATGGGCCCTCCGGCGAGACGACGCCCGAGGACCTGGTCGACCAGCCGACGATCAGTGTGTTCATCGAGTCGCATGCACCGCCACCTCAGATGTGGATCTTCGGGGCGGTCGACTTCACCGCGGCGCTCGCCCGGGTCGCCAAGGTCCTCGGTTACCGGGTCACCGTGTGCGATGCACGCGAGGTGTTCGCGACCCGACGCCGGTTCCCGATGGCGGACGAGGTGAAGGTCACTTGGCCGACACCGGTGTTCGAGGCGCACGGCGACGATCTGGGACCACGCGATGCGGTCTGCATCCTCACCCACGACCCGAAGTTCGACGTGCCGGCGGTGCAGGGCGCCCTGGCGACGAACGTCGGCTATATCGGCGTGATGGGCTCGCGCACCACCCACGCCAAACGGATGGAGCGGCTGTCAGACGTCGGCATCAACGATGCGGTCGATCTCGATCGGCTGATGTCGCCGATCGGTCTCGATCTGGGTGCCCGCACGCCCGAGGAGACCGCCGTGTCGATCTGCGCCGAGATCATCGCCCGGCACACCGGACGTGGCGTGCCGTCGCTCCGCGACGGCACCGGCGCAATCCACGCCTGACACCATCCGTTCTGTGCCCCTTTGTTCCCGCTCAGCGGGACCCGGCGCACATTTTTCAGCCGGGGCACCTTTTTCAGGAGGTGACGGGCCGTCAGAGGGTGGGGTCGCCCCAGCGGACGGAGTTGCGGCGGCGGCCCGAGATGGTGTCGATCTCGACCGTGCGTCCGGTCTGGACCGAGTGGATGATTGCGTCGCCGACCCCGAGGTACATCATGACGTGACCGGGATAGTGGACGAGATCGCCGGCCTTGGCCGCGTCCCGCTGGAGACGCTCGGCCTGGGAGATCTGACTGCCGGACTGGCGAGTGAGTTCATGACCGCCGCCACGCCAGGCGAACGATGTGAGACCGGAACAGTCGAAACCCTTGTCCTCGATACTGGTGTTGCGCCGATACGGCACACCGACCTGGGACATCGCGGTGAGTACCGCTCGCTGGTGCTCGATCGTGGTGGAGCGCCACGAGTCGATCATCGCGAACGACGGATAGCCGAGCTGGCGGGCCGCCAAGCGAGCCGTGGACGCGCGATGCTCGGCGTACTCGAGATAGTCGCCGAGGTCACCGGATGTCTCGTAGTCGGCGAATGCGGCGAGGGCAAGATCGGCAGTTGCCGTGATCTCCGGCGCCAGGGCGTTGACCTCGAGTTCGACAGACTGCGCACTGGCAGTTCCGGCACCGAACGAAAGGAACGAGCCGACCGCGAGCGACACAGCGACGATGACCGACCGGAGCGGCACTCGACGCGGCAGTGCCGCTGCGTCTGTCTGGGTATGTGTCGAAGTTGAGTGCATGTGAAGAAGGGACCCGGGGTGGCCATCGCATCGGCGCCGTGACCGCTGGAGGCGATCGGTCGGAACACAACTCGAGATGACGAGTGAGTAACATATCGTCATCCAACCGCAACAATCCAGTCGGAGTCGAAATATTTTCGCCATGAACGACATCCGGTCAGGTCGGACTGGGCACGAGGAAGAATCGACCGCCGCCGTCGTGCTCGCCGCCGGTGCGGGCTCCCGGTTTCGCGGCGCCGACGGTCACGACCCGTCCGTGCACGGGCGTCACAAGCTGCTCGCCGTCCTGCCGGCGACCGCCGAACGTCCCGCCGAGTCGGTTGCGAGCCGGTCCGTGGCCATCGCGCTCGCTGCCGACGTCGGCGAGGTCATCGTCGTCACGGGAGCGGTGGACCTGCAGCTGCCGCCCGCCGTGACCCGCCGCCACAATCCCGACTGGCGACTCGGGCAGATGACCTCGGTACTGGCGGGAATCGACGAAGCCGCTTCGCGCGGTCATCGGCGCGTGATCTTCGGACTCGCCGACCAACCGGGTATCGCACCGGCAGCGTGGCGAGCTGTCGCGTCGCACGACGGTCCGATCACGGTCGCAACGTATGCTGGTCGGCGGGGCAACCCGGTACGCCTCGACGAAGCGGTGTGGCCACTGCTTCCCGCTGAGGGCGACGTGGGTGCACGCATCCTCATGCAGGCTCATCCGCACCTCGTCCGTGAAGTACCGTGCACGGGCTCCCCCGAAGACATCGACACCGTAGAGGACCTTCGCCAATGGCAGAGCAGCTGACCAACGAGTTCACCGTCAACCGACCGGTTGGCGAAGCGTGGCCGATCATCACCGACATCGAACGGATCGCGCCCTGCCTCCCCGGCGCGGAGTTGCAGGAGATCGAGGGTGAGACGTTTCGGGGTGTCGTCAAGGTGAAGCTCGGCGCGATCAGCACCCAGTTCAAGGGTGAGGCGCACTTCACCGAACGCGACGACGACGCCCATCGCGCCGTGATCAGCGCGGCGGGGCGCGACACCGGCGGTCGCGGCAACGCGTCCGCGGCGATCACGGCGCATGCCGAGAGTCTCTCTCCGACAAGTTCCCGTGTGGTCGTCACCACCGATCTCCACATCACCGGCAAGATCGCCCAGTTCGGCAGGGGCATCATGGGCGACGTCAGCGCCAAGCTGATGGAACAGTTCGCGACCAATCTCAACGAGATGCTCGACGCAGATCAACTCGACGCACCGAACGCTGCTGAAACCGGTGACACCGCTGCCGCGACTGCAGTCGCGGCCACCGACCCGGATCCCGATGCGGCTGCACCCTTGGCAGACACCGTGCGCAAGATCGACGGGCCGGCTGCCGATCCCATCGATCTCATGGAGGTCGGTGGTGGCTCGGTGTTCAAGCGGGTCGCCCCGGTCCTCATCGCCCTCGCGCTTGCACTCCTCATCATCCGACGCGCCCGCCGGAGCTGATGGACGATCGGACCCGGGTCGAGGAGCTCCTCGGTCGTCCACCTCGCGGCGATTTCGACGTCGTCGTCCGCGATGACCGCGGCGATCCGGTTGTTCTCCGCAACGGGCCGCTGCTCGACGACGGCACGCCGATGCCGACCCGTTTCTACCTGGTCGGCAAGGACCTCGTCCGCGACGTGAGCCGACTCGAGGCGGCGGGTGGCGTGCGAGATGCCGAACGATCGATCGACGCAGGATCGATCGCCGACGTGCATGCGCGGTACGCGGCCGAGCGCGACGCGAACATCCCCGACGAGTATTCCGGCCCACGCCCGAGCGGGGGCGTGGGGGGTACGCGCACGGGCGTGAAATGCCTCCACGCGCATGTCGCCCACGAACTCGCCGGCGGCGATGACCCGGTCGGACGGTGGGCGCTCGACCGGCTCGACCGGCCAGATCCGCTCACGCTCGAGGTCGTCGTTCTCGACCGGTCGCTCACGCTCGCGATGGGGGCTTCGGGACCGCACGCGGTGCCGATCGGGCCGCTCGTGCTGCTCGACGACCACATGGGAACGGCCGATCCTCCCTCATCGGTCGTTCTCTCCAACACGCTCGGCACGGTGCACGATCACCTCGACGACATTCTGATCGTCGCACCTGAGATGCGCTCGCCGAACACGGTCCGGGTGAGCGGCTCGCACGCCCTCTCCCTGGCGCGTGTCGAATACGGCAGTGACACGCTGCCCGCCGACTACCGGATGTCCCGCGAGTCGGCCGACGAGGTCTTCCGCACCCTTGTGGCCGAGCCGGCGAGCGAGCGGCGGCACAATCCCGGACTCGAACCGGCCGACGTGCACACGATCATTCCGACGTGCTGCATCATTCTCGGCGTGCTGCGCAGGCTCGACCTCCGCGAGATCCGAATCGACGCGACCGGCGGTCGCCGCGTTCGGGCGTGGGCGACCTGATGGCCCTCCGCCACCCGTCGCGCAGCCGCACGACGACACAGCTCCAGGGTCGTCGCGTGATGCTGCGGCCGCTGGCCTCGTCGGACTTTCGCGCGTGGAGCGAGGTCCGTCGGCGCAACGGTGAATGGCTCACCACGTGGGAGCCGCAACGTCAGCCGCACCAGACCGATCCCAGCACCGACCGCTCGACATTCGCGTCCCGGTGCATCCAACGAGATCGCGACCGGTCGGCCGGCACCGCGTACCAGTTCGGCCTGTTCGTCGGCGACCAGGTCGTGGGTGAGATCAACCTCAACAATGTGATCCGCGGGGCGATGCAGTCGGCCACGATCGGCTACTGGATCGATCGCGAGCAGGCGGGACGAGCGTACGTCGCCGAGGGGGTTGTGCTGTTGTTCCAGTACTCGTTCGAGCAGCTCGGGCTGCATCGCGTCGAGATCTGTATCGTCCCGCGCAACCAGCGGAGTCGCCGTGTGGTGGAGAAACTCCAGATCCGCGACGAGGGCATCGCGGAACGGTACCTCGAGATCAACGGCGCGTGGGAAGACCACGTCCGCTACGGATTCACCGCTGAGGAATGGAGCCGACGGCGCGCCGAACTGCTCGCAGCGTGGCTCGACCGAGCGGACGAACCCTGAGCTGCGACCCGGCCGGGCCGATCAGTAGCCGGTGAGGCCGGCGTTGTCTCGGGCGATTCGAATCTGTCGTGCCCGGGCGCGGCGCATCTCGGTGCGCCGCTTCCACATCTTGGTCTTCCAATGGCGCTTGGAGCGATTGCGTTTCGCTTCCTTTTCCTTGGCGACCTCGGCGTCGTGATGGTGTAGCGGTTTCCACGCTGCACTGGGCTCGTGGACATCTTCGGGGGCGACGCCACCCGAAACATCCTGAGCGACGTGTTGGAGCTCCGCATGAATCCGGTGTCGCTCGCCGTGGGCGTGCGCACGCAGTTCCTGCTTTGGCGGCAACGGCACCTCGGCGGTGCGGTGTCGCTGGCTCATCGGCTACCTCCTGCTTCGTGGTCTCCCACGGTGGTTTCGGTTGCTGTCGATGGCGACCGTAGCTCACCCTGTGGCCGCTGTCGCAACGATCTGTGTAACGATTCTGCGCGATTCTCCGAGGCCGTGCCGCCTATACGGCGACGCCGTCAGCGCTTCGAGATACGCGCCTGCAGCGCGGCCAGGCGCTCGGCGAACCAGGGTTGCTGCGTGCTCCACAACTGGGGTTCGAGTTCACGTTCGACCGCCGCCGGGTGCTCGTCGATGTCGGCCATCGCCTTGATCGTCGCCTTGGCCGCAATCGCGAGATCACGCGGCGCCGATGCCGCCCTCGCCGCGAACTCGTGGGCCACCTCGAGTAGATCGTCCCTGGGTACCGACCTGTAGGCGAGCCCGATTCGCTCAGCCTCGCGGCCGTCGACGATCTGACCGAACACGACCGTCGCCATCGCGACCTCGGGCCCGGCGATGCGGCGCAGCATCCACGTGTGGCCACCACCGGGATGGATTCCGAGCTGGAGGAAACGCGTGTCGAGGCGGGCCTCGTCGGCGATGATCCGGACATCGCATCCGAGCGCGAGGTTCATCCCGGCACCTACCGCCGCGCCGTTCACGGCGGCGAGCGTCGGGAGGGGGCTGCGGGCGATGCGCAGGAAACCCTCGTAGATCCGGCCGAGGCTCTCGCCGGAGGCTTCTGCGAGGTTGCCGAGGTTGGCGCCAGCGCAGAACGCCGGTGGTGTCCCCGTGACGACCACGGCACCGACCCCCTCGTCCGCCTCGAACGCATCCATCGCCGTGACGATCTCGACCACCATGTCCGCGGTCAAGGTGTTGCGTTCGTCGGGATTGTCGAGGGTCAGGGTGCCGACGCCGTCGGCGATGTCGGTGAGTACGAATGCCATCGCGCAAGTCTGGCAGCACGGCCACGGACCGGCTCAGTCGACACACCCGCAGCATGGTCGGATGACCACAGCGGACGGGCTACGGCGGAGGTGGCACCGGATAACGTGCGTCAGGCACATGTTGGACCACGTCTTCACCGATGCGATCAGTGCGCTGCGCGACGCGTTCGAGGCCGCGTTCCTCGAGCGGCAGGCATTCGAGGAGCACTTCCAGTCCGACGTGCTGCTCGGTGATCTGACCTGGGAGACGAGTTATGGCCTCCCCGGCGAGGGCGAGCCGCCGCGGGTGGTGGCACACATCACGTTCGACTGGCCGGCGTGGAGCCAGGCGGCCTATCGGCAGTGGTACGTGGAAGAGGAACTCGAACGGCGTCCGGCGATCGAGATGGAGATCGTGTTGCGCGTCCAGCGGCTCGCCGACACGCCCGATGCTGCGGTGCTGTTCGCCGCGACGCCCGAGCGCAGCCCGTTCGTCGGCGACGACCTGTTGGAGCGCGCGGGACTCACGACGGAGATCGCACACGCCGACCTCGCGATCGACCCGACCGATGTGACCACCGAATATGCCGCCGAAATCACGTACGAAGGCCTCTACGAGCTGGCGGAGGAGACGGTCGCCGACGGGACGAGCGTGCTGCTCGACGAACACTTCGGTGCGCTCGGCGGATGGATCGCAGCGACGCTGGTGAAGCTCGGCGACCTCGAGTTCACATTCCTTCCCGCGGAAGACGCCGCCGGCTGACGAGCAGCAAGCGATCGTCCGGTGCGGCGACGGAGCACGCAACAGCACGGCGACCGGTCATGATGGTCGAATGTCCCACGATCCCGTGCTGCTCGACGTATCCGAGCGAATCGCCACGGTCACGCTCAACCGCCCCGAGGCACGCAACGCACTCTCGACCGAGGTGCTCGATCTCCTGGCCGAGTACACCAGAGCCGCCGAGACGAACCCCGACGTCGACGTCCTCGTCCTCACCGGCGCGGATCCGGCCTTCTGCGCCGGCCTGGACCTCGGGGAACTCGGTTCGACCGGCGGCAACCTCGGGGGTGGCAGCGGCGCGGACGGCGGACGCAACCGGGATGGCGTTCGCGGACCGTTCCCGCGGATCACCAAGCCGGTCATCGGCGCCATCAACGGCGTCGCGATCACGGGCGGGTTCGAGCTGGCGCTGAATTGCGACTTCCTGATCGCCAGCGAGCGGGCCAAGTTCGGCGACACCCACACCAGGGTCGGGGTGATGCCCGGATGGGGGCTGACCCTGCTGCTCCCCCAGGCGATCGGCGTGCGCCGCGCCCGGGAGATGAGCTTCACCGGCAACTTCATGGATGCGCACGAGGCACACCACTTCGGGCTCGTCAATCGGGTGGTGCAACACGATGAACTGATCCCGATCACCCGCGCGATCGCGAAGGACATCGTCGGCAACGATCAGGGCGGCGTCCGACAGATCCGCTCGACGTACGACCAGATCGCCACCAACGACGACCACTGGGAGGTCGAGGCCCGCGACGGCCGCGCCTGGCGGCGGTCGAACTTCAGCCCCGAACAGGTCGCCGAACGCCGTCGCGCGATCCAAACCCGCGGCCAACGGCAGTAGCTCTCCCACCCCACCCAACACCCCAGGTCCCCTTCCATCTCCCGAAACTTGTGCGGATCTTCCCGCCACGCGGGAAGATCCGCACAGAATTCGGGGGTCTCAGAGGCTGGCGCCCAGCTCGCGCAGGGCCTCGCGCACAGCTTGCGCGATGTCGAGTGCGAGGATCTCGGCGCCGGTCTCGTTGAGGTGGAAGCCGTCGCCGGCTCGGACGTCCTTGCCCTCGCCGTCGCGGGGATCGATCACGAACTCGGCCCAGCCGCCATCGCGCCCGGAAAACCGGCTCCAGGTGTCGATGAAGATCACGTCCGGCCGCTCGGCCGCGGCGGCTTTGGCGGCGCGGTCCTGGATCGACATGCGTTCGGTGACCTCAGGGTTGTCGTCGTTGGGGATCCCGACCCAGATGACCGTGCGGTCGTCTTGGAGCAGGGTGTCCATCACGTCGCCGGCGCGGAGTTCATACTCGGCCATCCATTCGTCCTCGTTCGTCACGGGATCGCCGACGTTGAACTCACCGCTCGCCACGCTCAGTCCCTGAGCGTCGTTGCCACCGAACGTGACCACGACGATGTCGGGGTCGACCTCGGGAAGCGCGCGCTCGAGCTCGGCCGGCCAATCGAAGAAGTCGGGCCGCGACAGACCCGAGGAGACCTTGTAGTTGAGTTCGGTATCGGTGAGGTTCGTCCCGTCGAGGAGACGATTGAGGTACGGGCCGAATGTGCCTGCGTCGCTGTCGCCGACGATGTACACCGTGGCCGGGTTGCTCGGTGACACCGGCGCATCGGGGTCGACCGGCTCCGAGTTCGGCGGAGCAGAATCCGTCGTCGCAGGGTCGGTGGACAACGATGTCGGCGGCGGGCCCGTGTCCTCGGGAGCAGAAGCACCCGTGTTCGTGTCGGCGGCTGTCGCATCGGACTGTGACGTGTCTGCCGTGGCGCCAGTGACCGCCGCGACGTCAGCCGTATCGCCCGTCGCGTCGGCGTCGGCGACCGAGTCGTCACCTCCGAGCAATCCGGCCACGACCCGAACGACCGCATAGACCAGCAGACCGACGGCGACGAGCGCGCCCACGCGACGCACGAGAAACGTCCGTGAGCTGGGACGCGGTCGTGGTGAGGAACCGTCCGACATGAGGGTCCCAGGATACGGGCGCATCGGCGAGCCGCGGCTGGACAGTTCTCCCTCAACTCTGGCCGTGTCGATTCGTCGTTGCCAACGCTCGCCGTCCCTGCGCGGTAGCGTGGGCACCTACGTGAACAAGCCGACATCGATGTCGGATCCACCTGAAGGGGAGATACATGATCAAGAGCAAAAAGGTGCTCGCTCTCGGTGCCGTTGCGGCGCTGGCCCTCGTTGCCTGCGGCAGCGACGACAGCGACGACAGCAGCTCCACCGACGCACCAGCAGACACCGAGGCAACGGCTGACACCGATGCACCCGCCGACACCGAGGCACCAGCCGGAACAGACGCACCGGCCGCCGACACAAGCGCGTCGTTCGTCACGCTCGAGGCGGCGTGCGCCACATACGACGGCCTCCAGGCGCCCGATGGCTTCCGCGTCAACCTCGTGACCGACATCGGCAAGGTCGACGACGGAACGTTCAACCAGTTCGCCTTCGAAGGCATGGAGGCAGCCAACGAGTGCTTCGGTATCGAAGACTCGAGCTTCATCGAGACCGTTTCCGAGGCCGACTACGCGTCGAACATCGCCACCTCGCTGGAGAACGATCCAGACGCCCTCGTCACCGTCGGCTTCCTACTCACGACCGACACCGAGGCCGCCGCGATCGACACCCCCGACGTCGACTTCATCGCAATCGATCAGTTCCTCGTCGAGTACCCGACCAACA
>JASJHI010000109.1:0-2569 GCA_033791105.1 Acidimicrobiia bacterium
AGCGACTCGTTGCGGTTGTAGGACGCTACCTCGACGTTGCCGTTGGGCGCGGTGAACGTCGAAAGCGAAGCGACGGACGTCACGACATCCGCAGCGGCGGTGGCGTCGACGTCGGCCTTGACGCCCGCGACAAGGCCGAACGCGGTGTTCGAGGCGGAACCGATGGCGCCGTTGCCGTTGATGGGATCAGTAACGCCATAGTTGTGGCGCGAAGCGACCTCGATCGTCTTTCCCGAGCCGGCCGTCAGCGACGCCGAGCCCTGGACCGTGGTGAGGACGGTCGGGTCGTGGTCGGCGTCGGCCTTGGTGATCGAGACGCCGACGATGGCACCGGCGACACCCGAAGCGTGGGCCTCGGTGCGACCCGTGAAAGCCGCACGGATCCGAACGTCCCCGGTCTGCGCCGACAGTTGTGTGTAGGAGCCGACGGTGGCCCGGGCCGTGCCATCCTGGTGCGCCACGGCCGTAGCCACCCCGACGGCACCAAACAGCGAGAAGGAGTTGAAGCGCGGCGAGGACACGATGCTCGAGTTCATGGCCGCGTCGGCCGTGATTCCGGCGCTGCCCGTGGCCGTGACGATGGTCGGGTTGCCGGAAGAACCGCTCACGCCGCCACCGAGCTTCCACATCCCGGCCCCGGTGTTTGGCGCGTTGCCCCCGACGGACGCGTGCGAGCGGGCGGCTGTGTAGTTGTTCAGACCGAACGTGACGACGTCACCCTGGTAGTACGTCTCGCCGGAGGCCCACGCACCGCGGATCCGCTCCGGGCCGATGCGGACCGAGGCCGAGCCGTTGTCCTCGGCGAGGGCGGTGAGCACATCAACATCGAGCACGAACCCGAAGCCGGATGAGTTGATGGTGACAGCCGCATTGTGAACAGCGATCGCATCGACGTCGACTGAAGTTGCCTGCGCAACATTGGTGCCGTTACCTATCCAGGCAGACACGTCGGATTCGACGGTTGACGTCGCACTGAGGAAACTGAGGGACAGTCCGGAAATTCCGACGTCGGTGATTCTCGGTGTGGCTGTAGAGGATCCGTTTGCGTTGATCGACAGCTTGCCTGTGAGGTTCAGGAAGGCGTTATCTCCCACGAATGCGTCCGTGTCATGAGCGGCTGTCGCCAAGGTGTCTGCGATCTTCACACCGATGAAGCTGATACCGATGAACTCTGTGGTCGCCGTTGCGAGCGAGATCGCATCCGCATCCAGAGTCACATTGCCGGCAATGACGCTCGCGCCGTCGCCGACGTATGCCCTGGTGACCGCTCTCGTGCCCATTGTCGGGCGGGCGGCGGTGTAGTCCTGGGGATTTGACGGGAGAGCTGGGAGGAAGATGGTGTCACTTCCGAGGAAGGCAGTCGCCTTGAACGTGCCGACATCGACGATTCCGCCTGAGCCTCCGCTTGCGTTGGCTGTGGACAGGGCGCTGAGCGACTTCGCCGTCGCCGTCAGGGAACTGCCACCAAGATCCAGGATGGCGTGGTGTCCAACGAAGGCTTCGGTTGTCCGGCTGAGCTTGGCATCAGCGATCAGAACCGTAACCGCGACGGTCCCGACGGTGGCGCCGGTTGTCGTGGCCTCCGCTGTTGCGACAGGCTCAATCGCGTCCAGGGTCACCGTTCCCGCGTACAGCGTGGTGCGAGGGCCGATGTAGGCGCTGGTCGAACCGGCAAGCTTGGCGATTGGTGTCATCACCGTGACCGCAACTCCGAGTCCGGCTGCGACTCCATCGTTCTGTGCGTGGGCAACATTCCTGCTGACCGCATCCACGTCGATCGTGCCACGGGCACCAGTGGTCGTGAAGACATCGACTGTTGCTTGTGTAGTGCGCAGTGTGTCGCTTCGTTCGCCTACGAAGGCTTCGGTGAGGCTGGCAACGACCGCTTCTGCTCCTGCACCGTTGCCTGCACCGAGCCCAATGGCGAACGACAGCGTCGTCGCGTTCGCCCGGACGTCGGAGTCGGCAAGGATCGTCAACTTCGTCGTCTTGACGTTCGTCCCGTCGCCTGCGTATGCCCTCGTCGCCCCTGTCGCCCATGCGGTCGGTGTCAGGGCGTTGATGGCGATGGCGGCGACCGATGTCGAATGAACTGTGGTGATGGCATCCATATCAGATGCTGCAGTGATCGTGATCGGTCCAGAGACATCCAGTACGGCACCGACCACTCCACCACGCACCCGGCCTGATGCTGCGCCAACGAAGGCTGCAACCTCACCGCCGACGATGGCTTCCGAGATCACGAGTGCGCCACTTGCGAGAGCCGAGAGGTTCACAGCGTCGCCAGTCGCCGTTGCAGTGAAGATGACCCGGTCCGAGACGATGCCGGCCTTGATCGTGAGGCTTCCTGCGTCAACGTTGACGCCGTCACGAACGTAGCTGCCTGCGTAGGCGTTGACGTAGGCCGTTGGTGCGAGAGCAGACAGTGACACAAGTCCGGCGATACCGATGCTGTCAGCCGATGCTGTGGCGGTGATGGTGGTATCGATCAGGATCTGGATCGATCCGCCGTTCACGTCGACGTCGGTTGTGACGTTGGATGCGTCGATGGAGCGATGAGCACCGATAA
>JASJHI010000110.1:0-7100 GCA_033791105.1 Acidimicrobiia bacterium
CGGCGCCGATGTTGGGCAGGGTGCCCACACCGCGTTCCTCCAGATGGCAGCCGAAGCGACCGGGCTCCCGTTCGAGCGAGTCGAAGGACACTTCTCCGACACCGGCTCGTCGGGCGATTCCGGCTCGGCATCGGCGTCACGACTCACGTTCATGTCGGGGAACTCGATCCGCGGCGCCGCCGAGGAGGCCGCCAAGTCATGGCTGAACGGCGACCGGCCTGCGGTCGGGCAGTTCCGCTACGTGCCGCCGCCGACCGAATCGCTCGATCCCGAGACCGGCGTGGGCCAGCCGAACTTCAGCTACGGCTACGTCGCGCAGGCCATCGACCTCACCGTCGACACCGGCACGGGCCACATCGTGGTCGACCGGGTCGTCAGCACACACGACGTCGGCAAGGCGATCAACCCCGCCCAAGTCGTCGGCCAGATCGAGGGCGCCGTCGTGCAGGCCCACGGTTACACGCTCAGCGAGCGGTTGCAGGTCGAGGGTGCGCGCGTGCTCAACCCCCGCCTCAGCACCTATCTCATCCCCGGCATCGGCGACATCCCCACCGACATCACGAGCGTCGTGCTCGAGCTCGCCGACCCAAACGGACCGTGGGGTGCCCGCGGGATGGCCGAGATGCCGTTCATGACCTACGCGCCCGCGGTCGTGGCCGCACTGCACGACGCGACCGGCGTCTGGTTCGACAGCTTCCCCCTCACCCCCGACCGAGTCCTCGCCGCCCTCCGCTGACACTCCAAACCTCCCCAACACTCCCCGAAACTTGTGCGTGGGATCGCGCTGAGCGGGAAGATGTGCACGCAGAACGGTGTCTCGGGGCGGTTTGGAATCAGGGTTCGGGTTGGAAGCGGCGGGCGATGGTGGCGTGGGTGGCGAGCATCTCGTCGACCTTCGGCGAGACGAGGGCACCGGACTCCACAACGGGGCGACCGCCGACGATCGTGTGATGCGCCGCGACCGGTCCGCTGCGGAGCCAGCCCTCGATCGGATCGTCGAGCACCCCGGCGAAGATCGGCCCGTCCAGCCGCCATGCCGCGACGTCGGCGACCGCGCCGACGGCCAATGTGCCCAACTCACCTTCGCGGCCGAGGCACGCCGCGCCACCGCGTGTGCCCATTTCGAGCACGTCGCGGGCGGTGATCGAGTCGGCCCCGGTCTTGAGCTTGCCGACCAGCAGCGCCTGACGGCTCTCCTGCCACAGTGAAGCCGAGTCGGCGGAGGACGATCCGTCGCAGCCGATTCCGACCGGGGCGCCCGCCGCCCGGAGGTCGACGACGGGAGCGATGCCCGAGGCGAGGATGAGGTTCGAGCTCGGACAGTGCGCGACTCCCACGCCGGCTGCTCCGAGACGCCTGATCTCATCTGGGTTCGGACGGACACAGTGCGCCACCCAGCTGCGGTCGGTGCACCACCCGACCTCCTCGAACTGTTCGATGCAGCGCCGACCGAACGTGGCCATCGAGAACTCGTCGTCCTCCGCGTTCTCGGCGAGGTGTGTGTGGAGGCGGACGTCGAGCTGTTCGGCGAGCTCTGCGGTGCGGCTCATGAGGTCGGGCGTCACCGAGAACGGTGAGCAGGGCGCGAGCGCGATCCGGGTCATGGCGCCGAACGCGGTGTCGTGATGAGCGGCGACGAGCCGTTCGCTCTCGGCGAGGATCGAGTCCTCGTCCATCACGACATCGTCCGGTGGCAGGCCGCCGTCCTTCACCGACAGGCTCATCGATCCGTGCGTCGGATGGAATCGCATCCCGATGTCGAGGGCGGCCCGGACCTCGGCCGTGATGAGATCGCCGCCGCCCGACGGGTGCAGGTAGAGGTGGTCGGTCGAGGTGGTGCAGCCGCTCAACGCGAGCTCCGCGAGCCCGACCCACGCCGATATGTATGAGGCCTCCTCGTCCATCTGCCGCCACAGCGGGTACAGCGTCTGGAGCCAGCCGAAGAGTGGTGCCGAGGTCATCGGCGGATAGGCGCGCGTGAGGTTCTGGTAGAGGTGGTGATGGGTGTTGACGAGCCCCGGCGTCACGAGGCAACCGGCCGCCGAGAGCGTGCGCGCAGCCTCGGGTTGCTCGTCATCAAGGCCTCCGATCGCCGAAATCAACCCGTGCTCGGCAGCGATCCACCCACCCCGGATCTCGCGCCGATCGGCGTCGACCGTCGCGATCAGGTCTGCGTCGGTGATGAGCAGGTCGGCGATCATGGACCGAGACTAGTGATGGGCCATCGTTACGATTCCGGCATGTTGTGCGTGATCCGGGGCGGCGGCGACCTGGCGACCGGAGTTGCGTGGCGGCTCACGCGCGCAGGTCTTGCGGTCGTTGTGACGGAGTTGCCGGAACCGCTCACCGTCCGCCGGTCGGTGGCGCTGTCGACGGCGGTGACGAGCGGCTCGATCGACATCGAGGGGATGGTCGGGCAGCTCACCACGACGCCGGCCGAGGCGACCGAGGTCTCTCTCTCGGGTGCCGTCGGCGTGCTCGTCAGCCCGGGCCTCCCGGAGATCGAGGCCGATGTCGTCGTCGACGCACGGCTCGCGAAACGCAACATCGACACGACGATCGCGGACGCACCCCTGGTGATCGGGCTCGGCCCGGGATTCACCGTCGGAACGGACTGCCACTCAGTGATCGAGACCCAGCGTGGACATCACCTCGGGCGCGTGCTGTCGACCGGATCTGCGGTGCCGAACACGGGCACTCCAGGCGTCGTCGGCGGTCGGGGTGCCGAACGTGTGCTGCGCGCTCCCTCGGCGGGAACCGTGCGGTGGACCAGCGCGATCGGCGATGTGGTTCTCGATGGTGCGTTGCTGGGACACGTTGGATCTGCGCCGGTGGTGGCGCCATTCGACGGTCTGGTGCGAGGGCTGATCGCTGACGGCGCGGTCGTGCCCGCGAACCTCAAGATCGGTGATGTCGACCCTCGCAGCGATCGCGCGATGTGTCACGAGATCTCGGACAAGGCGCTGGCGATCGGCGGCGGCGTCGTCGAAGCGGTGCTCTCGTGGGCGCGCTGATCGACGTCGACGAGTTCGCCGAGTCGCTCGCACTCCACGACCGGTCACACGTTGCGCTCGTGGGTGGCGGCGGGAAATCGACACTGCTGCACTCGCTCGGCCGATCGCTTCCTGGCACCGTCGTACTCTCGACCACCGTCAAGATGGGTGCCGACCAGCATGGTGGTCACCCGGTGCTCCTCGACCCGACGGATGAGGAGGTGGTCGCGGCCGTCATGCGCGAGCCGATCGTCGTCTGGTCGCGAATCGACGGTCAGAAGGCGGTCGGCATCGATCCGATCCGCTGCGACCGTCTGGCTGTCAGTGTCGACCACCTCCTCGTCGAGGCTGACGGCGCGCGGCGACAGCCGTTCAAGGCTCCGGCCTCCTATGAGCCGGCCGTGCCGTCCACCGCGAACGTCGTGGCGGGTGTCATCGGGATCGAGGCGATCGGCAAGGTGATCGCCGATCGTTGTCACCGTCCGATGCGCGTGGCCGCGCTCGCCGGCGTGAGCCCGTACGAGCGCTTGACGGTTGCGGGCGCGGCGACGGTGCTCGCACACGAACGCGGACAACGTGCGTCCGTCCCGCGCGGCGCGCGCTACGTCGTCGCGGCCACGAAGATCTCGCCGGCCGAGATCGATCTGTTCACGGAACTTGCCGAACGACTCGAACTCGCCGGAATCGAGGCGATTGGAATTCGCTACGCCGACGCGTCGGCGTCGAGTGCATTGCTGTAGGGGTCGAGCGGCGCCGAGCTCGCGAGGTCAGGACCCGTTCGATTCCGTCGATACCTCGATCGCCTCGAGCGCAGACTGGAACTCGGCCACCCAACCGACGGTCTCCTTCTGAATGATCGCATCCATGTCGGCGACGAACACGCCGACCGCGGCGATCAGGACCTTCGCGCCTTCCGCATCGAGCGGCTCCCGTCCGTGCACCTCGTTGAGGAGTCGTTGCCACTCGATCAGGAAGCGGTTCCGGCGCTTCTCGAGTTCGAATCGCGCCAGCGTGTAGCGGGCCCACGACGCCGAGAACCCGAAGAACTTGTCGAGGGCGATGAGCGCGACCGCGAGCCCCAACGCCACCGACGCCCATGCGGGCTCGATGGTCCAACTGCCGTCCTGCTGGATCTGCGAGAGCACTGGAATGAGACCAGCGATGCTCACGAACACGATCGCGAGCCCGCGCAGCCTGCGCGCATAGCGCTTGTTCGGCCGGGTCGCGCCGCTGTACCAGGCGATCCAGGTATCGGCCATCGAGGTCGAGAACGAGTACAGCGATTGCACCGACGTGGCCCGCTCGTCGGCCGTCGACCAACGGAGCGCGTCGAGTGTGCGCGCGGCATCGTCTGCAGTGGTCACGTGCTTTCTACGCGCCATCCAAACCTCCTTCGTCGTCGTGCGTGGAGCCGAGAACGTACTACGCCGACGCGTCGGCGTTGAGAGCGTTGATGTAGGTGTACAACGTGACCCGGCTCACGCCCATCGACGCCGCGACATCGTCGACGGCACCGCGCAAGAGGAACGCGCCGCGTTGGTCGAGCAGCCGGACGGCCATCTGCTTCTGTCCGCGGTCCATTTCGGAGAGGCGGGCGCCGATCTCACGCTCGATGCCGAAGATCAGACGGTCGAGCGCTCCGTGCAGTTCGGAGCCCCGGACGAAGCCGACGACGTCGCCTCCCCATTCGACGGGGTGATCGCCGGGGCGACTCGACCGCGCCGGCACGATGCTGCCACCGAGTGTCTCGACGACGGGACGCAGCGCGCGCAGGAAGTCGTCGGCACCCGCTGTGATCGACTCGTCCGTCACGTCTCGACGCGCAACTGAATGGCTGTCGCGCCCGCCTCGAATCCGGCCCGCAACATCGCAGAACTCGCTGCGACGAGTTCGTCGAGATCACCGCTGACCGAGGTGGCGAAGGGGCCCATGTCGACGTCGAGGCCGGTCGCCCGCGCCGCGTCGACCACTGCGGTGACGTGCGGCCCCGGATCGTTCTCCTTGAACGGTTCGACAAGTATCTCCATACGCACGTCACTCATTTCCATGATGTTAGGTCATCCAGACTTGACAAATTGTAAAGGAATTGGCCAGACTTCGGAGGTGAACCGCGACGCGCCCGCTCTCTCGATCGATCGCGACCGGCTCGTGCGGCGGCTGAACGAACTCGGAGAGATCGGCCGCATCGACGGAACGATCGGATGTGCCCGGCTCGCGCTCACCGACGAGGACAAGGCCGGACGCGACCTGGTGCTCACCTGGATGAACGATCTGGGCCTCGACATCTCGATCGATCACATCGGCAATGTCATCGCGACGATGCCTCACGAGTCCGGGCTCGCGCCGGTGATGACCGGTTCGCACATCGACACGGTTGCCACCGGTGGCCGGTACGACGGCAATCTGGGTGTGCTCGCAGGACTCGAGGCGATCGAGACCGTGCTCACCTCGGGCGTCGTGCTGAAACGGCCGCTGGCCGTTGGCTGGTTCACCGACGAGGAGGGCGCGCGCTTCGCCCCGGACATGCTCGGCAGCCTCGTCTACGTCGGCGGTCTGTCGATCGAGGACGCCTTGAGCATCGAGGACGCCGACGGCATCACGGTCGGCGATGAACTCGAACGCATCGGCTACAGCGGACCGGCGCCGTGCCCCGGCCCGGCCCCGCACGCATTCGTCGAACTCCACATCGAGCAGGGTCCGGTGCTCGAGGACGAGGGCACGACGATCGGCGTGGTCGAGGGTGTCCAGGGAATCTCCTGGACCGAGCTGACGTTGCGCGGTCAGTCGTGCCACGCCGGCACGACCCCGATGCGGATGCGTCACGACCCCGGTGTCGTGGCTGCCCGGATCACGGCCTTCGTGCGCGACCTCGCGTCCGAGATGGGTGGCAGTCAGGTCTCGACCGTCGGCGTGATGAAGTTCACCCCCGACCTCGTCAACGTCGTGCCCGACGTGGTGACGATGACGGTCGATCTACGCAACACCGACGAAGCGCTGCTGCGACAGGCCGAGGCAGAGTTCCACGAGTTCGTCACCACGACCGCCGAGGCCGAGGGCGTCGGAGTCGAGTCGAGGTCGCTTGCCCGATTCGAACCGGTGGACTTCGATCAACAAGTCATCGGCATGATCGAGGAGGCGGCGACGGCGCAGGGTCACTCGTCGCGGCGCCTCCCCTCCGGCGCCGGCCACGACGCCCAGATGTTCGCTCGCGTGTGTCCGACGGCCATGGTCTTCACCCAGAGTGTCAACGGCATCAGCCACAATGTGACCGAGTACACGGAGCCGGACGACCTCGAGGCGGGCGGCAACGTTCTCCTCCAAACACTGCTCCGGCTGACCGCCACCGAATTCTGATGGAGACTCTCTCGACGGAGACCAGACTCTGATGCGCACGCTCCGCCTCGCCGCCGCCCAACTCGGACCGATTGCGCGCGATGATTCACGCGACGCCGTCGTCGAACGTCTGATCGACCTCCTGCGCCAGGCCGCGGATGCGGGCTGCGAACTCGTCGTGTTCCCCGAACTCGCGCTGACCACGTTCTTCCCGCGCTGGCATCTCGACGACGGCGACGGTGTCGCGATCACCGGCGACACGACCGAACTCGATGCCTACTACGAGCGCTCGATGCCCAACGAGGCGACGCAGCCGCTGTTCGACGAGGCGAGGCGGCTCGGCGTCGGGTTCGCGATCGGCTACGCCGAGCTCACCGACGACGGCCACCGCTTCAACACGACGGTGCTCGTCGAGCGTGACGGTTCGATCGTCGGCCGCTATCGCAAGGTCCACATCCCCGGACACGAACTGCACGAGCCGTGGCGGCAGTTCCAGCACCTCGAGCGCCGCTACTTCGAGGAGTCCAACGAGGGCTTCAACGTCTACCGCGCGTTCGACGGCGTGGTCGGCATGGCGACGTGTAATGACCGTCGTTGGCCCGAGACCTACCGGGTGATGGGCCTCCAGGGAGTCGAGCTGATCATGATCGGCTACAACACGCCGATCCACTACGCACCCGACCCCGGGCAGAACCCGCTCCAGGGCTTCCACAACCACCTCGTGATGCAGGCGGGCGCATACCAGACCGGCACGTGGGTCGTCGGCGTCGCGAA
>JASJHI010000111.1:0-3876 GCA_033791105.1 Acidimicrobiia bacterium
AGGTCAACCCGCTGTCGGGACTCACCCACCGTCGCCGTCTGTCGGCGCTCGGCCCCGGTGGTCTCTCGCGTGAGCGCGCGGGCTTCGAGGTCCGCGACGTCCACTTCAGCCACTACGGCCGGATGTGTCCGATCGAGACGCCAGAGGGTCCGAACATCGGCCTCATCGGTGGTCTGTCCACGTATGCCCGCGTCAACGAGTTCGGCTTCATCGAGTCGCCGTACCGCGAAGTGAAGGACGGGATCGTCACCGGCAAAATCGTCTACATGGCCGCCGACGAGGAAGAGAACTACGTCGTCGCGCAGGCCAACACGCCGCTCAAGGAGAACGGTGCGATCGCCGAGGAGCGCATTCTCGTTCGCCGCTCGCCGCAGGCCGCCAGCCTCGAGGATCTCCGCAACATGCTCGAAGCGGAGAGCTTCTTCGGTGCGACCACCGACATCGGCTACGTGCCGCCCACCGAGGTCGACTTCATCGACGTCTCGCCCAAGCAGATCGTTTCGGTCGCCACAGCGTTGATTCCGTTCCTCGAGCACGACGACGCGAACAGGGCCCTGATGGGCGCCAACATGCAGCGCCAGGCCGTGCCGCTCGTGCGCGCCGAGGCGCCCTACATCGGCACCGGTATCGAGAACCGGGCAGCCCGCGACGCCGCCGACCTGATCCAGGCGGAGGATGATGGCGAGGTCCTCGAGGTCTCCGGCGATTCGATCACCATCCAGTACAAGACCGAGGGCAAGCGGGTCTATCGCCTCTCCAAGTTCCGCCGCTCGAACCAGGACACGTCGATCAACCAGCGGCCGCGAGTCGTCGACGGCGAGAAGGTCAAGAAGGGGGCCATCCTGGCCGACGGCCCGTCGACCGACCACGGTGAGTTGGCGCTCGGCAAGAACCTGCTCGTGGCGTTCATGCCGTGGGAGGGCTACAACTTCGAGGACGCGATCATCCTCTCCGAACGTCTGGTGAAGGACGACGTACTGACGTCGATCCACATCAAGGAGCATGAGGTCGACGCCCGCGACACGAAGCTCGGGCCAGAAGAGATCTCGCGCGACATCCCCAACCTGTCCGACGACATCCTCGCCGACCTCGACGATCGCGGCATCATCCGCGTCGGTGCCGAGGTCGGTCCCGGCGACGTGCTCGTCGGCAAGGTGACGCCGAAGGGTGAGACCGAGCTGACACCCGAAGAACGTCTGTTGCGGGCGATCTTCGGCGAGAAGGCCCGCGAAGTTCGCGACACGAGCCTCAAGGTGCCGCACGGCGAGGTCGGCAAGGTCATCGACGTCAAGGTGTTCAACCGCGACGACGGCGACGAACTGCCGCCGGGCGTCAACCAACTCGTTCGCGTCTACGTCGCGCAGAAGCGCAAGATCAGCGTGGGCGACAAGCTCGCCGGCCGCCACGGCAACAAGGGTGTCATCTCCAAGATCCTTCCGATCGAGGACATGCCGTTCTCCGCCGACGGCCAGTCGGTCGACATCATCCTCAACCCGCTCGGCGTGCCGAGTCGGATGAACGTCGGTCAGGTACTTGAGGCTCATCTCGGCTACTGCGCCCGCTGGGGATGGACCAACCCCGATGGCTCACAGATCGGCGACGACCCGATCAGGGGCACCGAGACGAAGACCCGACCGAATACCAAGCCGGCGATCTTCGTGGCCACCCCGGTGTTCGATGGCGCCAACTGGGACGAGAAGGAGAAGTCGGGCAAGCACCCGACGATCCAGGAGATCCTCGAGAACCTCAACCCCGAGTCGGTCACGGGTGAGCGTCTCGTCGGCACCGACGGCAAAATGACGCTGTACAACGGACGTACCGGTGACGCATACGACAACCAGATCACCTGTGGCTACATGTACATCCTGAAGTTGGCCCACCTGGTCGACGACAAGATCCACGCCCGCTCTACCGGCCCCTACTCGATGATCACCCAGCAGCCGTTGGGCGGCAAGGCGCAGTTCGGCGGCCAGCGCTTCGGAGAGATGGAGGTGTGGGCCCTCGAGGCGTACGGCGCCGCCTACTGCCTCCAGGAACTGCTGACCATCAAGTCCGACGACGTCCTCGGCCGCGTGCGCGTGTACGAGGCGATCGTCAAGGGCGACAACATCCCCGAGCCCGGGGTGCCCGAGAGCTTCAAGGTCCTCATGAAGGAGATGCAGGCGCTCTGCATCAACGTCGAGGTCCTCACCGAAGACGGCCACGAGATCGAGATGCGCGACCTCGACGACGAGGTCTTCCGCGCCGCCGAGGAACTCGGCATCGACATCTCCCGTCCCGAGCGTGGCACCGACGAAGACGACGCCCGCCGCGAGCGTGAACGCGCCGAGCGGGCCGGCCGCATGTACTGATCCGTGCCGGTCGATCCCCTTCCACGACGGATCGGCCGGACCCCGTCCACTGACCGAAATCACGAAACGACGTAGCCCGGAGGGTGAGCAAATGCGAGCCCGACCACCGAAAGTGACACCCACATGCTCGACGTGAACATGTTCGACCAGCTCAAGATCGGGCTGGCCACCGCCGATCAGATCCGCAACTGGTCGCACGGCGAAGTGAAGAAGCCCGAGACCATCAACTACCGGACCCTGCGTCCGGAGAAGGACGGTCTGTTCTGCGAGAAGATCTTCGGACCCACTCGCGACTGGGAGTGCTACTGCGGCAAGTACAAGCGCGTCCGGTTCAAGGGCATCATCTGCGAACGGTGTGGCGTCGAGGTCACCCGCTCCAAGGTGCGTCGTGACCGGATGGGCCACGTCGAGCTCGCCGCGCCGGCCGTGCACATCTGGTACCTGCGCGGTACCCGTTCCTGGCTCGCCTACCTCCTCGCCGGCATCGAGCCGAAGGAGGAGCTGAAGGCCAAGCAGCTGGAGAAGGTCATCTACTTCGCCGCCCATCTGGTCAGCTGGGTCGACGACGAGGGGCGTCACGAGGCCCTGCCGAACCTCGAGGTCGAGTACCTCGAAGAGCGTGATGCCATCCAGAAGGATCTGGATCTGGAGCTCGACGAACGCTTCAAGCTGCTGGAGGAAGACGCCGCGGCGGCCGAGAAGGAAGGCGCCAAGGCCGCTGACCTCAAAAAGCTGCAGCGGGAATCCGACAAGGACCTCGAGGCAATCCGCGAGCGTTACGACATCGAACTCGATCTCGTCGCCCGCACGTGGGACGAGTTCAAGGGTCTCCATTCGCGCGAGATCATCGAGGACGAACTGCTGTGGCGCGAGATGCGCGACAAGTACGGCGAGTACTTCGAGGGCGGCACCGGCGCGGAAGCGATCAAGTCGCTGATCGACCGGATCGACTTCGACGAGGAGGAGATCAAGCTCCGCGGGGCGATCGACCCGGGTGACTCGGGCCGCAAGCCGCTCAGCGCACAGCGCAAGCAGAAGGCCATCAAGCGGTTGAAGATCGTCGCCTCGTTCAACCGTCGCGACGACAACGGCCGTCGGATCAATGATCCCAAGGCGATGATCCTCGACGCGGTACCGGTGATCCCGCCGGAGCTGCGGCCGATGGTCCAGCTCGACGGTGGCCGATTCGCCACCTCCGATCTGAATGATCTGTACCGCCGGGTGATCAACCGCAACAACCGCCTGGAGCGGCTGTTGAACCTCGGTGCGCCCGAGATCATCGTCAACAACGAGAAGCGGATGCTGCAGGAGGCCGTCGACGCGCTGTTCGACAACGGCCGACGCGGCCGTCCGGTCACCGGACCGGGCAACCGTCCGCTGAAGTCGCTGTCCGACATGTTGAAGGGCAAGCAGGGCCGATTCCGTCAGAACCTTCTCGGCAAGCGGGTTGATTACTCGGGCCGGTCGGTGATCGTGGTCGGGCCCGAGCTGCGTCTGCATCAGTGCGGACTGCCGAAAGAGATGG
>JASJHI010000112.1:0-4895 GCA_033791105.1 Acidimicrobiia bacterium
CGTTCTCAGTCCCTCGGCATCGCCGGCGAGCAAGGCGTGGAGTGCGGGCTCGGTGCGTTCGTCGGACACGGTCGGCATTTGTCGAGTCTGTCGTGCACGCCGAACGAGCCGACGAGTTGCCCGGTAGGCCTCGTGACAAGCGATCAGGCGCCGAAGATCGCGCGGCGCAGCTGCTCGAGGGTCGGCGATCCGGCGGGACCATCGGCGGTTGGGTACACCCGACACGACAAACCGACCTGAGTGTCGGGACCAGCGAAGGGGTCGACGCCGTCGATCATGATGCTCGGTGAACCATGGAATCGTGTCACCTCCGCGTCCTCGACGGTTTCGACGACGCGGTACTCGATCACCATCTCCGGATGTTCGTCGGCGAGCGCGCGGAGGTGATCGTCGGCCTCGAGCCAGTTCGGGCAGTCGTCGAAATAGAGCAGCGTCACGTTCAGAGTTTCACCGTAAACCTTGTACTGTGGTTCAAGGTCAAGCGGTATCGTTCGATCCGTGAAGATCGGCGACGTCGCCAACTCGTGCGGTGTGCCCACGCAGACGATTCGCTTCTACGAGAAACGCGGTCTGCTACCCGAGCCGACTCGTCTTCCCAACGGGTATCGGAGCTACGACCACACCACGGTCGAGCGGATCGCGTTCATCCGACGATCACACGCGGCCGGATTGACACTGACCGAAATCGGCGGCGTGCTCGACGTTCGCTCCGCAGGCCACGCACCGTGCAGCCATGTCTCCGACCTCCTCACGACCAAGCTCGGCGAGGTCAACGATCGCATCGACGAACTCACCGTCCTGCGTGCAGAACTCACCACTCTCGTCGGGCGCAGTAAGCAACTCGACCCCGCCGACTGCACGACCGGCCAGATCTGTCACATCCTGCGCGCTGATTGACGACCAGTAAGTCGGGGCCTCTCCGGGAACGTCTCAGCCTGTCGATGCAGAGCCATACAGCTGGCTCTGGCGAATCATCGTCGCACCCACGCCACGGAACCGGCGAAGATTGCGTGACACGGCTCAGCTACTCGGAGAACAATCGTCCGCCGGCGCGATCGACCACGCCCAGTCGGCACCGTTCGCCCCGACGCGAAGGTCCCACGCGAGGATGTCGCCCGCCTTCACGTCGAGCGGTCGCGGCACGGCGAGAAATCCCTGCCCCCAGCTCGGCGCGGGAGTCGGTGGAGCGTTCGTGAGCATGATCCCCGGTGCCAGTTCCGACCGGAACCAACAGGCGATTCCGTGCAACACACCATCTCTGCGTACACGGAGCCGGCCCGCCCCCTCGACCGCACCCGGTTCCTGCACGAGGTGGAGGTCGACGTCGGCGACCAGGGTTGGCGCGGTCAACAGATCATCGGCGGCGAGCTCGGCACTCCACAGCGTCTGCTCGGCCCGGGCGCGGGCGATGCTGTAGTCGACCGGCAGTGCGGGTGCTGACCAATCAGCGACCTGGGCATAGTCGTCCCACGACTCGACCGCTGCTGCCCACAGTTCGATCCGTCCCGGCACGATCCGGCCACCGGGGCGAAGGAGTCGACGGCGAGCGTCGAGCGTCCACGCGATGATGCCCTCATCGATGGCCGCGTTCCCGATCGTCTCGGTCACGACGACATCGGCCGGCTCCGGAATCTCGATCGCCGTCGACCAGTCGGGGAGGAAGACGATCCGATCGCCAAAACCGTTCGCCTCGCTCAGCTCGCGGGCGAGTTCGACCACCGGCCCGCGCTCGGCGGAGTACACGCGGGATGCCCCCGCTCGGCAAGCAAGGAACGACAGGATCCCGGTACCTGTCCCGATGTCGACGACGACATCACCAGGTCGGACGGTGGCCGCGATGGCATCCTGAAACGAGCGCATGCGTTGCTCGTCGACGAGCATGCTCAAGTGGAATTCGAGCACCTCGGCCTCGGCGTTGCCGTACCGCCAGGACGGCCGATCGGGCACGTTCAACACGCCGGGAGAGTAACCGATCTCGTCGATTCTCGAGGAGCGAGGAGATCATGTGGATCGCCGTATTGGGTGCTCACGACGCCGACGACGGCCGTGATGTCGGATCGCTCTGACAGCGTGGAACCTGAGCATCCCACCGCCCATCAACACGTCCGGTGCCACCCGGCTCTCATCGTCCGGCCGCTCGTCACGGGCGCGGTGGACGGGGCATGAACAGATCGTCGATCGTGGCACGACCGGCACCGAGCTGCGACCAGGGTCGATCGAACGACAGCGTCACGGCGGCGGCCGTGGGGAACTTCGTCAGCAGCTGCGCGTGGGTGTCCGATTCGCCCGCGCCGGCGAGCAGGAGCGCAAGATCCTGCATGCCGGGGTTGTGGCCGATGAGCATGGCGCAAGCGATGTCGTCCTCCAGGTCCCGCAGTAACTCGAGGAGCGTGTGGACGCTCGCGCCATAGATCCGTGGCTCCACCCTGACCAGCGCCCGTTCGGACACGATCGGTCGGATCCCGGCGAGTGTGTCGATCGTGCGCCGTGAGGACGAGCACATCACGAGGTCCGGCCGCTGCTCGGCTCGGTCGAGGTGATCGCGCAGGAGCGGGAGCGCGCCTACGCCCCGCGGCGCGAGCTCACGATCATGGTCGGGGATCGACGGCTCGTTCCATGCGGATTTCGCGTGGCGGACGAGGAGGAGGTGGTGCCGCACTCACGCATTGTCGCGCAGGATGCCAGCGGGGCCGGGCTCGGCTCGATGCCGACAGTGTGTCGCTTCGCGACGACGACGCACTCCTGCTCGGCGTCTACGGCTCGCGTGCCAGGGCCTGCTCGGTCAACCGGCGGAAGCCGTCACGCCATGACACTGCACATGGTCCGACCACCGGTCGCGACTTCGTTGTGTCGACCACCGCGCTCGGGATGGTCCGTTCGTCGACCTCGAAGCGTGGTTCGACTCCTGCGATCTCGCCGATGAAGGCCGACCATTCCTCGACCGACACGATCTCGTCACCACTCCAGTTGAGGACGGTGGTGTCCGTCGTGGCCGCTTCGAGCAGTGCCGGGAGCTGGGCGAGCATGTCGTCGAGGTGGATCGGGTTGTACTGCGAGCCGTCGGGATGGATCGGGATCGGCTGGTCTGCCTGCATCATCAGCAGGTGGAGCAGCGGCCAGCCGAACCGGTCGCCGTACGGCACGTTGAGTCTGGCGATCGTCGTCGGTAATCCGAATTCGGTCGCGGCGAACCGCACGACGGCCTCGGCGGCCGTCTTGGTGGTGGAGTACGTCGGGAGCAGGTCTTGGTGGTGGTCGCGCCCGAGCGCTGAGGTCTCGCTCATCGGCTCGCCGCCGTTCGGCGCGTAGACGGCCGTCGTCGAGCAGTGCAGCACAGAACGCGCTGCCCGGCAGTGGCTCATCAGGCTGCCCGCCGCTACGGCGTTCGCCGCGAGGTCCTTGTCCCAACGGCCGGTCTTGGTCACCGCGAAATTGAGCATGTGATCGACCGCGATAGGAACGGATGAGAGGTCGGGATCGACGAGATTCACGGGGTGGCAGATGATCCCGGCGCCCTCCATCGAGTCCCGGACATCGCGATCGCCGAACCGGGCGAGGCCGTGGACCTCGTTGTGCTCCGCCAGCAGCCGGGCGAGTGGCGCTCCGACCTGGCCGGTACATCCCGTGAGCACGATCACGCGGTCGGTCAACACCATGTCGCCAGAAGCTACCGATCCCGATGATGACCCTTCGTACGGGTACGGCGCGGGAACCGCAATGCGCGAAGATCTCCGTGCATCACCGACGGGAAGGACTCATCATGACGACGCTCGATCCGCGTCCGGACCCCGAGCTGCGTTCGCAGCCCGACCTCCATCCGAAGGGGGTCAACCATCTCGCGCTTTCGACGAGTGACATGAAGGGTCAGCTCGAGTTCTGGTGCGACGTGTTGGGGTGTCCGCTCAAGGCCTTGTATTGGATGCACGGCGTCGACAACACGTTCCACGGATTCGTCGAACTCGCGCCCGACAGCTATGTCGCGTTCGTGCAGCACCCCGACAACGCGACCGAGATCGAGTACGGCATCACCCACGCCGGCAATGCCGGGGCGCCCGTCACCAGGGGAGCGATGCAGCACGTCGCACTTCACGTCGACCAGCTCGACGACGTGCTGGCGATGCGCGACCGGATCAGGTCCCGCGGGGTTCAGGTGATGGGCCCGATCGATCACGGGATGATCCAGTCGATCTACTTCGCCGGCCCTGAAGGGCTCAGCCTCGAGGTGTGCACGGGTTCCGACATCGACGCACGCGCCTGGATCGACCCCGAAGTGCAAGGTCTCTGCGGCATCGGTGCCGACGAGGTCGAGGCGATGAAGGCGCCCGCTCTGTACGACCGGCCGGGGGAATCGGTTCCGCAGCCACCGCCCGACTCGGGGCGTCCGCGGATGAACTTTCCGCCCGGCGTACTCGACGCCATCATGAGCACGAGTGACGCCGACATGTGGGAACGCGCCAGCGAGACGGTGCCACCCGTCGCCGTCGACCGATGACCTTCGGCGTCCGGCATGCGCTCCATCGGACCGCGCCACCACGTTGACGTTTCCGATCTGCTCGTGACGGACCGTTCAGCCGGCTGATGATCCGCGCATTGTTACCCTCCGGCTTCGTGCCGCCCACTCACTTCGCCTCTCCCGAGCGGTCCTGTCGAGCCGGGGCGACGTCGCGGAGATGAGCATCCTCGGTCGCGCGCTCGCCTTCATCGCGTTCACGGTCGTGTTCGCGTGGCTGGCGCGCAGGGTGCTCGGCGCACACCGCGTCTCATGGGTGTCCGCACTCGCGTCCGGTCTCGCGGGGTGCGCCTCGGGTGCGGTGGTCGGATGGACGCTGCTGCAGTTCGAGGTCAACGACGATTCCTCGGCAATCGGCGCAGCGATCGTCACAGCGCTGCTCGTC
>JASJHI010000113.1:0-12578 GCA_033791105.1 Acidimicrobiia bacterium
CTCTTCGTTCTGTTGCTGGTGGAAGCAGTCGCCAGACGTAACTTGTTCAACTTCCTCGCCACACTCGCCGTCATCGTGTTCGTCGTGCTGGCGGTGATCGCTGTCGCCGGTCTCGCGTTCGCCTACGGCTGGCAGACCACCGTCGCCGCCTGCCTCAGTGTCTTCGCTTTCGTCCTGCTCGTCGTCAACCTCCGCGAACTCACGCTCGACTGATCGATGGCACTCACACGTCCCGGCAGGATCGAGCCGCATGTCCATCTCGATGAGACTCCCCGGCGCCTGATCGAATGAGCGAAATGATCACAACGAACGACGACGCCGCCGAGATGACGGTCTACTGATCGACGTCCTCCTACTTCACCGGCAAACTCGAATCGTGTCTGCGCTACAAAGAGGTGCCGTATCGCTTCCAGTCGATCAGCCCGGACGTCAACAAGAAGATCTTCAAGAATGTGGGTGTGTTCCAGGTGCCGGCTGTCGAGCTCGACGACGGTCGTTGGCTCACCGACTCGACCCCGATCATTGCGTGGGCCGAGACCGAATACCCGGCGTGGCCGCTCTTCCCCACCGATCCGGTCGCGCGGTTCTTGTCGCTGCTCGTCGAGGACTTCGCCGACGAATGGTTGTGGAGGCCGGCGATGCACTACCGCTGGAGCTACTTCGGCGACCGGGCCAACCGGAGCGACCACCTCGCCGCGGAGATCGCCAGCGGCCCCGGCTCCGCGGCTCCACGCCCGATCCAGCGGCGATTGATCGTGCAACGTCAGGTCGGCACCTTCGTGCGCGGCGACGGTGTAGATGACACGAACCGCGAGCACGTCGACCAGAGCTACGTGCGCGTCCTCGACATGCTCGAACCAATCCTCCAGTCGCGTCCATACCTGCTCGGTGAGCGACCGTCGGTCGTCGACATCGCGTTCATGGGTCCGATGTTCCGCCACTTCGCACAGGACCCCACCCCCGCGCACATGATGGCCGCGCGCGCTCCCGGAGTCTGGGAATGGGTCGCGCGAACGTGGAATGCGCGCGGCTCGCGACTCGGTGACCGAGCGCTGCTCGACGAGGTGCCCGCCGACTGGGATGCGCTGCTCGAAGAGTGCGCGCAGACCCATCTGGAACAACTCGACGCTCACGCGCAAGCACATGCCGCCGGACTCGACGAACACGATCTCGATGTCCAGGGGGTCACGTACACGGCGCTGCCAACCGCCCCATATCGGGTGTGGTGCCTCGAGCAACTTCGCGCTCGCTACGACGAACTCGACGCCACCTCTGCCCAAGTCGTGCGCGAACGCCTCGAATCGGTCGGAGCCTGGGAGCCGTTGTGGCGCACACCGGGAAGTCCGTCAGGGCACGACCCGGACAACACCGCGCCGTTCTGTCGCGGCAGCCGAATGATCCCCGAAGAACTCACCATCCCCGCCGCCGCACGCCATCACCGCCGTTGGCTCCCCAAGCAGTCGGTCCGACGGTGATCTCGCCGATGAGGGCAGCTTGCGTCCCGGCCGTTCTCCGATCGTCCGGGTCCACTCTTCCGGATTTGGCGAGGCGGCCAGGCGCGTCCGTCCTACGCTCCACGGTTGAGACACGATCGGCGCAGCCGAGTTATCGAGGAGCAGCATCATGACCAATGGCACGTTTCCCTCCGGGTGGTATCGGGATCCGACCGGCCAAGGCGACGCCCGATACTGGAACGGCGTCGCCTGGACCGACAGCGTCAACCGCGGTGGGGTGACCGTCAGCGTGCCGATTGCGGCCGATCAGTCACAGCTCCCGCCGACACCTGGGAGCGAAGTGCAGGTTGCGGCACCCGCAGCAGCACCCCAGACCACGTCCAGTCGGTCACCGCTCGCCGTCATTTTCGGGATCCTCGCCGTCGTTCTACTCGTCGTGGTCATCGTTCTACTCGTCAACGACGACGAGTCCGACGATCCGGCGATCCCTGCGACGGGGGTACCGACCGTCCCGGCCACCGATCCACCCTCGACAGGCTGACGTCATTGACGGGCTGACGCCCTCGCCGGATCGGCGGCGCACTCGCAGGCGCATCGGATGCCGAAAGCGGATAGCAAACGATCGACGCCGTGCGTAGATTCTGAGGCGATGCTTGATGTTTCGGTCAGTTCACCCGGCTACGAACTCGATGATGCGCTGCACCAGCACGTCACCGACTCGTTCGGGACGCTCGACGAATTCATGGACACGCTCGGCGATGTCCGTGTCACATTCGCCTGGGAGGGCGGCCACGGCGAGCAGACGAAGGTGCATGCCCATGCCTCAGCGCCCGGGCATCAGTTCGAGGCCTCGCACACCGACTGGACGGCGACAACAGCCGCCGATCAGACCCGTCGGGAACTCGAAACACAGATTCGTCGCGAGCACGGCAAGCGGATCAGCGAGCGGCGTCGCCGCTGAGCGGCTGCTCCGCGTATCGTCTCGCGACACCCGACGCCGCGTCATCGTGACGCGGCATCGCCACCACGAAAGGAAACGTCATGCCAATCCTCGACCTCTTCTGGGCCATGCTCTGGTTCTTCCTGCTCTTTGCCTGGATCTGGCTTCTCATCTCGGTCTTCATCGACATCTTCCGCAGCGACGACTTGGGAGGCTGGGCCAAGGCGGCCTGGGTCATCTTCGTGATTCTCGTCCCGCTGCTCGGCGTGTTGATCTATCTCATCGCTCGCGGTGGCTCGATGACCGAACGCCGGATCGGCGAGGCGCAGGCGCAGCAGCAGGCGACCGACGAATACATCCGTAACGTCTCCGACGGTGGCGACAGTGTGGCCGACGAACTGGCCAAGCTCAGCGAGTTGAAGAGCTCGGGCGCACTGACCGACGCGGAGTACGACACGCAGAAGGCCAAACTTCTCGCCTGAGGAGAGTGCGGGTTCGACCCCGTCCGTTCGCGAGAATCGTCTCATGCGAGACTCCCACCGCGAGCGGACGGGCACCGACCCGGCCCTCGACATACGGCGACTGTCCGGTTCGCTCGGCGCCGAGCTGCGCGGCATCGACCTGGCCGACCCGAGCCCTGGCGACTTCGACACGATCCTCGATCTGTTCGCCGAGCATCAGGTCCTGCTCTTCCCCGACCAACACCTCAGCACCGACGAACACCTCGCGTTCGGCCGGCGCTTCGGCACACTCGAAGGGCACCCGCATCTCACCGAGACCTCCGAGGTACAGGAGATCTTCGAACTCCGCTCGTCCGGCGGTGGTGTTGCCGACGAGTGGCACAGCGATCTCACCTGCATGCCAGAACCGTCGGTCATGTCGATCGTCCAGATGGTCACTTGTCCCGATGTCGGCGGCGACACGATGTGGTCGAGCCAGTATGCGGCGTACGAGCAACTGTCGCCGCCGATGCAGGATCTCTGTGAGGGACTCAGCGCGCTGCACGATGCGCATCCTCACGACCGACCCGGTCAGATGGCGATCCATCCGGTCGTGCGAGTCCACCCGGTCACGGGTCGAAGGTCGTTGTTCGTCAACGAGCACTTCACACGGCGCATCGTCGAGCTGAGCCACGACGAGAGCGAGATGCTGCTCGGGTACCTCTCCCGCTGGGCGGCGAGCCCGAGGTTCGGCGTTCGCTACCACTGGACCGCGGGCACCGTGGCGATGTGGGACAACCGATGTACGCAGCATTGTGTGCTCGACGACTTCGACGACGAGCGGGTGTTGCGCCGCGTGACGATCATGGGGGATCGCCCCGAGCCCGCCGTACCGCCGCGGTGGGAACCCGCGTTGATCAGCGGTGCCCGCGGTGGGGGAGGCCGCCACGACCGCCAGCTCGGACGGTTCCTCGCCTCGCAGCGCGGAGACAACCGATGACACACCTGTCCGCGGCCGGCGCGAGCGGCCATCGCATACTCTCCGACGAGCAGGTCGACTCCTACGAAGAGCGCGGGTATCTGCTCGTCGAGGCGGCGATCGGGGACGACTGGCTCGAGCGGTTGCGATCGGCGAGCGCGCAGTTCGTCGAGGAGAGTCGAGCGCTCAGCGAGTCCGATCATCGCATCGACGTCGAGTCGGGCCACACCGCCGACCAGCCGCGTCTGCGCCGACTCACGGGCCCGGTCGATCAACACCCGGCATTTGCAGAGTTCGCACTCGCTGGACCTGCTGCGGACATCGCAGTCGATCTCCTCGGTGCGCCCGCACGATTCCATCATTCGAAGCTCAACTACAAGTGGTCCGGTGGCGGCCAACAGGTCGAATGGCACCAGGACATCCAGTACTGGCCGCACACCGACTTCACCCCGTTGACGCTCGGGGTCTACCTCGATGACGTGAACGACGAGATGGGTCCGATGGGCATCGTGCCCGGCAGCCATCGCGGACCGCTCTTCGACCTGTACGACGGCGATCGGTGGACGGGAAACGTGAGCGCCGGCGACCTCTCCACCGTCGACCTGGATTCGGTCGAGTGGTTGGCGGGGCCCGCCGGTTCGGTGACGGTGCACAACTGCGCGGCGATCCACGGCTCGATGCCGAACCACTCCAGCCGTCCCCGGCCCCTGCTGTTGCAGACGTACTCGGCCGGCGACAGCTTTCCGTTGCTCGGCGTCGGAACGAACGGCGTCACGGGCCGCTCGACGGGGCAGCTCGTCGGTGGGGGAGACCGGCCGCGTTGGATCTCGGTCGGAGGGAGACGGATGCCGGTCGCGCCCGACTGGTCGCAGGGTGGCTACACCACGATCTTCGATCAGTAGGGGCCTGACCGGACTGCGCCGGCCTCCCGGTTACGGATTGAGCTCGATCAGCGACTTGCCGGCCTGGTTCGTGCCGAGCAGCAGCAGTACATCACCGTCGAGCTCGCCTGATTCGGTCGGGATCGGGTCGGGCATCGGCTCGACCTCGAGCCCGCCCATCTCCTCGGCGAGGAGTTCGGCGTCGGCCTGCGCATCCTCGTCGTCGGTGTAGTACACGATCGACTCGGTCCGCGCCTCGGTGCCGTTCGTCGGTTCACCGACGGCGAATCCGGCGTTCTCGAGCGTGGTGGCCATCTCGCCGGCAGCACCATTGATGCCACTGTCGTTGGCGACGACGATGATCGACCCGGCTGTCTCGATCACTGCCTCGCCGCTGAGTTCGTCGAGCGTGCGGTCCGCCTGCTTGTTGCCGAGCAGCAGCAGCACCTGACCAGCGATCGTGCCCGCTTCGGTCGGGATCGGGTCGGGCATCACCGCCACCTCGACATCACCCAACACGAGGCCGAGTGACTCGGCCACTTCCTGGGCCCCCTCGGCGTCGGTGTAGTGCACGATCGAGTCCTCGAGCCGGTCCGTGCCATTGGTCGGCTCTCCGGTCGTGTAGCCGACCGCGATCAACTCCTCGGTCATTCGCCCGGCTGCGCCACCGGCAATGCTGCTGTTGGCAACGATGACCGTCGCGCCCTCGGTGACGGGCGCCTCCGTCGTGCTGGTCGTCGCCGTACTCGATGTCGGTGCCGCTGTCGTCGCCACCGTTGCGACGGCGGTGTCGCTCGACGCGGTGGTGCCGTCGGATGAATCCCCCGAGTCGTCACCACCTCCGCACGCGGCGACCGCGAGGAGGCTCGTGAGGGTCAGGGCAAGGTACCGCCTGCACATGTTCACAAGTATCGCAGATCCGATACCTTGCCCCTGGTGAGGATCGGTGAACTCGCCAACCGGGTGGGATTGACGACCAAGACGATCCGGTACTACGAGTCGATCGGACTGCTCGACGACCCGCCGCGTACCACGAGCGGATACCGCGAGTATGACGCTGCGGTGGCCGATCGACTGCGTTTCGTCCGTGAGGCGCAGGCGACCGGACTCAGCCTCGCCGAGATCGGCTCGATCCTGGAGATCAAGAGTGACGGCGGTCAGAGTTGCTCCCACACCAGGGCATTGCTGGAGCGGCATCTTCGGGAGGTCGACGAGCAGATCGTTCGACTCGAGCAGGCGCGCGCGGAACTGGCGGTTCTGGCGGATCGGGCCGCTGAGCTCGATCCGTCCACGTGTGTCGATCCCAACCGCTGCCAGGTCATCACCGACCGCGACAACCGTTAGGCCCCGGCGAAGTTCGCTCACGCAGTCGACGAAGTGGCTGGCTGGACCGGGGCGAAGTCGGGCACATTTCGGCTGGACCTTCCAGTCAGATGGAAGCCGTAGGCTGGAGATGCCAGTACAGAGGAGGCGCCCGTGTCCGCAGAGTCGATCGTGGTGATTCCGGGTCTGGACGAGGCCCGGGCGCTCGACTTCAGTGTCGAGGGAATGACGTGCGGATCGTGCGCGGCCCGCGTTCAACGCACCCTCGCCGACGCTGACGGAGTCGCCGACGCCGAGGTGAACTTCGCGACCGGGCGGGCCCACGTGACCCTCGCCGAAGCAGCCGAGGGCCACGACCCGACCGATGTCGACGTCATCACGGCACTCGTGAATGCCGTCGAACACGCCGGATACGCGCTCGGGCCCGCAACTGCGAACGACGGCGCCGAGCAGGCGACCCGCGCCGAGCAGGTCGATCGGGCCGAGCGCGAGGAGGACGCCGAGCGTCGCCGATGGGGGATCCGTGCAGCGGTGGCTGCTCCGATCGCCGTCCTCATGGTGTCGACCATGTTCTTCCACGACGTCGCGATGGAGAACGAGGGTTGGCGCTGGGCACAGTTCGCGCTGGCGACGTTTGCCCAGTTCGTCATCGGTTGGCCGATCCTGGTCGGCGCCGCCAACCGTGCGCGCCACCTGAGCGTCAACATGGACACGCTCATCGCGGTCGGCACGCTCTCTGCCTACACGTTCAGCGTCTGGCAACTGCTCACCGATGGGATGGACCTCTACTTCGAGGCCTCCGCCGTCATCATCTTCTTCATCGTGCTCGGTCGGTACCTCGAGGCACGGGCGAAGGGTCGTGCCGGCAAGGCGTTGCGGGCCCTCCTCGAACTCGGAGCGCGCGAAGCGCGTGTACTCCGCGACGGAGACGAGGTGATGGTGCCGGTCGATGATGTTGTCGTCGGCGATGTCGTCAAGGTTCGGCCAGCGGAGAAGATCCCGGTCGACGGCGAAGTGATCGAGGGAGCGAGCGCGGTTGACGAATCGATGCTCACCGGCGAGTCCCTGCCGGTCGAGAAGTCGACCGGGTCGCTGGTGACCGGCGCAACGATCAACACGTCGAGCATTCTGGTGGTCCGCACCACCGCTGTCGGGGCCGATACGGCCCTCGCCCAAATCGTCACCTTGGTCGAGGCCGCGCAGACCGGCAAGTCGTCCGCGCAGCGACTCGCCGACCGAATCTCGGCCGTGTTCGTACCGGTCGTGATGGCGATCGCCGCGGTGACGTTTGCCGGATGGATGCTCTTTACCGGTGACGTCGAGGACGCGGTGTCCGCGTCGGTCGCCGTTCTGATCATCGCCTGCCCGTGTGCGCTCGGGCTGGCCACGCCGATGGCGATCATGGTCGGAACCGGTCGCGCTGCGCAGCTCGGCATCCTCATCAAGTCGGTCGAAGTGCTCGAGTCGACGCGCAGGATCACCACTGTCGTCTTCGACAAGACCGGCACGCTCACGCGTGGCGAGATGAAACTGACCGATCTGGTCGTCG
Source organism: Acidimicrobiia bacterium (assembly GCA_033791105.1). GTDB lineage: Bacteria > Actinomycetota > Acidimicrobiia > Acidimicrobiales > Ilumatobacteraceae > JASJHI01. The sequence goes on from JASJHI010000113.1 coordinate 7,567, forward strand.
ATCCCGCGATCTTCGGAGTAGGAACGGACACCGGCACCGGCACCGAGAGGGGCATCGCCGAGTCTGAACTGCTCCAGCGGGCGGGCGCGGTCGAGGCCGACAGTGAACATCCGATCGGCCACGCGATCACCACCGCAGCGGTCGAGCGATTCGGCCCGCCGGCACAGGTGACCGATCTCGAGTCGATCGTCGGACATGGGATCCGGGCCGACGTCGACGGAATCGCTGTGTGGGTGGGCCGCCGCGAACTCGTCGCCGGCCTGACGCTCTCCCCCGAACTCGAACACGCGGCCGCCGATCTGGAATCGCTTGGCCGCACTGTCGTGTTCGCCGGCTGGGACGGAGCGGTCCGCGGCGTGCTGGCGGTGGCCGACACGGTCAAACCCGGCGCCCGCGAGACGGTTGACCAACTGCATGGGCTCGGCCTGACCGTCACGATGATCACCGGGGACAACGAACGCACCGCGCAGGCGGTCGCTGCGGAGGTCGGTATCGACCGGGTGATTGCCGAGGTGCTCCCCGCGGACAAGCAGTCCGAGGTCGCCCGCCTACAGACCGCCACGGCGCAGAACGACGGCGAGGTCGTGGCGATGGTGGGCGATGGTGTGAACGATGCACCGGCGCTCGTCCAGGCGGATCTGGGCATCGCCATCGGCACGGGTACCGCCGTGGCGATCGAATCGAGCGACCTGACCCTGATGAGCGGCGAGCTCGCCGGGGTCGTGACGGCGATCGAATTGTCGCGTCGCACGTACCGCACGATTCGTCAGAACCTGATCTGGGCATTCGGCTACAACACCGCGGCGATTCCGCTCGCGGTCGCCGGCCTGCTCAACCCGATGATCGCCGGTGCAGCCATGGCGTTCTCGTCGATCAGCGTCGTCACCAACAGCCTCCGTCTTCGGCGGGTTCAGCCTGCGACGCCGCCACGCGCCTCGAACGTGAGGAGCGCGATCAGTGCCACGCATGTCCTCGATGTTCCGACGATCTCGTGCGATCACTGCAAGGAGACGATCGAGTCTGCCGTCGGACCATTGTCCGACGTCGATGCGGTCGACGTCGATGTCGCCTCGAAGTCGGTCACGGTCCTCGGTGGAGATCGTGATGTCGTCACCAGAGCGATCGAGAAGGCCGGTTATCCCGTCTCCTGATCGGGTCAGGCCCGTGTGTGCCGATGCTTGTGGTGCAATGGAGCCATGGATCCCGCAGATCGACTCGAGTTACACGAACTGCCCGGTCGGTACGGCGACGCCATCGATGACCGCGACTGGGCGCGTCTGGATCAGATCTTCACTCCGGACGCCATCTTCGACCTGACCGATCTCGAGGCACCCCGTCTCGATGGGCTCGACGAGATCAAGCGGTTCATGGACGAGTCCGCCACGCACCCGCAGACCCACACGATGACCAACATCTACGTCGACGAGACGGTCGACGGCGTGCGACTCAACTTCCGGATCCTTGCGCTCGGTCGGAGCGGCAGAGTGGGAACGGCCTCGTACTACGACGACGTCGTCAAGACTCCGAACGGCTGGCGCGTGGCCCACCGCGTCGTCACTCTTCGGCGAACAGGTGCCGCCGAAGCGTCAGTCTGATTGCTCCGCTGTCGCTGCGCGGCCGCGGACGAGCGCCTGGCGCATGACCTCGCGGTTGCCTTCTTCGCGAAGCAGACGGAGCTTGACGTGCGTCATCTTCCAGCCGGAGTCGGTGCGGCTGCAGTGGTCGACGTAGGTGCCGAACATCGTGTAGCGGTCTGCGCCCTTTCCCGTGGCCAACCAGTGTTCGGCGCGCATGTGCGCGGTGATGACCGCCGAGTCGCCCGAGATCTCGTACCGCTGAGTGCCGATGAAGTGCTGCGTCGCCTCGAATCCGGCGAACAACGCCTCGGCGGAACGGACCACGCGCTCGGCCGCGGCCAACCGTGGCGGCGGCTCGGGCTGATAGTCGCTCATGTCGACGAGCACCTGGTCCGCGAACACTGATCGCCACACAACCCAGTCGCGGTGGTCGAGACCGAATGCGTAGCGGTGGATGAGGTCACGCAATTCGGACTCGTCGGCCAAGCGCTGGACGACAGCGTCGCTCATGGGGGTTGTCCATCGGCCGCCGCAAATGCGGCGTCGGCCCACTCGTCGGTCTGGAGCACGTCTCGAGCCGCCAACGATTCGACCTCGGATCGTTCGCACCCCAACCACTCCGCGAGCACCTCGTGGTTGTGCTCTCCTCGATGGGCGGCGACTCCTGGGTCGCTCGTGTCGCTCACCGACATGCGGTAGGGCGACCCGATCACCTCTCGTGTGCCACCGGCCCGATCGTCGATCTCGACGACCGATCCTCGTGCCTGAAGCGTCGGCGACTCGATCACATCGCGCCCGCGCCGGAGTTCGGCCCAGGCGAGGTTTGCTTCCTCGAGGGCGTCGATCACCGACTCGCGATCCGGAAGGGCGCAGAGATAGTCGGTGATGATGGCCGTGCGCGAGGCGATCTTGTCGGTGATCTCCGCGTCTTTCGGAGTCGGATCGTGCAGACCGTGTGTCGTCGACAGCTGATGCCAGATCCAACGCAAGCCGCCGGTGATCATCATCTGACCGGCGGCGGTCGGCCAGACCTCGCCCTTGACGCTCGCTGACGCCCGGTAGCCGTCGAGACTCATCACGATGATGTCGCTGGAGAACGTCATCGCGTCCATCATCGCCATGTCGACGAATTGCCCGATGCCAGTCGTGTCGCGCACGCGGAGCGCAGCCATCACCGCGATCACCCCGTGCATCCCGGACAACACGTCGGCCGCGCTGACCGTGAGGTCGATGTCCAGTGGAACCGGTCCGTCCTCGCGCGGCTCGACGAGTCCGGATTCGGCGTGGATCACCGATGCGTAGGCGGCCCGTTGGGACTCGGGCCCATCCTGTCCGAATCCGCTGATCGACAGCATGATCAGCTTCGGGTTGCGTGCCGAAAGGGTCGCCCAATCGAGTCCGAACCGCGCCATGACGCCGGGACGGAAGTTCTCGAGCAACACGTCGGCTTCGTCGGCGAGCCGAGTCACGAGTTCGCGGCCCTCCTCCTGTTGCAGGTCGATGCACACGTTGCGTTTGCCACAGTTCTGTTGCGTGAAGTAGGTGGACAACCCGGCGACCTTCCGACCCCACATGCGCGTGATGTCACCGTCCGGCGGCTCGACCTTCACGACGTCGGCGCCGAGGTCGGAGAAGGCGCGACCGGCCACCGGTCCGGCGAAGACACGAGACAGGTCGAGGATGCGCAGTCCGTGCAACGGGCGGTTGGACGGACCGGGACTCGGCGTCGCGGCATTCATCAAGCCAACTGCCCGCGCGAAAGTGAACCGTCGAGTTCCATCGCCTCGATCTGCCGGTCGAGCAGCCCGAGCAACTTCGGATGGGTGAACATCCAGAAGCGTCCGTGGACGATTCCGTCGAGCACGATCCGGCCGACCTCGTCGGGATCCATCCCGTTCGACAAGAACTCGTTCATCTTCCCGCCGAGCTTCTTGCCGGCGGTGCTCGGTCCGGCGGTTTCGCCCTCGGCCTCTCGACGGTGGCGCACACTGTTGCGGCTGATGTCGGTATTGATCGGCCCCGGGCAGAGCACCGACGCACGATGGTTCGACTTCGCGATTCGGAACTCGCGCTCGAGGGTTGCCATCAAGGCGATCACGCCGTGTTTCGCCACGTTGTAGGGGCCCGCTGCCGCCCCGGCGATGAGCCCAGACACCGACGACGTCGTGTTGATGTGGCCGCCGTGGGGACTGCGCTCGATCAACGGTTGGAACACATTGACGCCGTGGATCGGCCCCCAGAGGTCGACGCCGAGTGTCCATTCCCAGTCGTCGATCGTGACCTTCGACAGCTTGGCGAACCCGCCGCTCCCAGCGTTGTTGCACAGCACGTCGACCCGCCCGTGTGTGTCCATCGCCGCCGTAGCCAGTTCTCGAACCTCGTCGAGGTTCGCGACATCCGTACGAACGCCGGTCGCGTCGTGCCCGTCGGAGCGGAGTGTGTCGGCCGCCGTCTCGACGCGGTCGGCGTCGATATCGGCGATCACCACCGACATGCCCGCGTCGGTGAACGCCCGGGCCATACCCAGACCGATCCCACCGGCGCCGCCGGTGACGACCGCCACCTTGTCGCGTGGGTCGAACATCGAGTCGTTCGAAACCCCGTTGTCCATGTCTTCCCCACTTCCGACGATCCCCAGCCGGGAAGCTACATGAGGCCGGCGGGCGAGCATCGCGGTGCTCGGGATCGCGGTCGACCAACCTTTCGGGTCTGCCGGGTCAGGCAGCCTCGGTCTCGTTGACGGCCGGGCCCCGGCGGTCGATCGTGGAGCCGTGCCAGTAGATGGTCTCGTCTGGCATCCGCCATGTGGCTGTCCGATCCGCGGTGAGTTCCAACGCCCAGCCGCCCTCGTGCAACAGATGGTGATGTTTGTCGCAGACCGGGATCAGATTGTCCTCATCTGTAGGACCATCGTGTTGACCCCAGAAGGTGACGTGATGGATCCGACACAGCGAGGACGGCACTTGACACGGCCCCAACCCACATGTGGCGTGCATCGTCGCCAACCTCGAGCGCTGCCCAGGCGTCGCGGTACGAGCGCTGCGGCCCATGTCCTTCACCACGCCGTCGCCGGACATCACCGCCGGCAAAATCCCGGCGTCACACGCCATCCGCCGCACCGTCTCGACCGGCAACTCGACTCCGTCGACCGTCTCGCACAGCCCGGTCTCGCTTGTTTGTCCACGTAGCCAGTCCCAGTCGACGTGCACCATCAACTCGGGCCGCGCCGGCACCCCGTCACCCGATGTCGACATCGCCGACACCAAGGCGTCGACTTTCAGCTGCATGAATGGAACCGGCTCAGTACCGGTCTGCTGATCTTGTGCCCGCAGTCGGGCCAGCTCCGCTTGCAGGTGCCGGTCGACGATCGCCCCACGCACCGGGTCGAGTTGTGCATCGAGGCGCCACATCCCCGTCTTGGAGTCCACGAACGTC